>JADJPA010000002.1:0-300000 GCA_016713505.1 Candidatus Competibacteraceae bacterium
CATCGTTAGTCGGCACTTTATCGGACAGATCGCGGTAGAAGTAATCGGCTTCTTCTTCGTAGACATCGATGGCGAGCATCCCAATCTTGCCGTTTTTCAGGAACTTGATCACGGTGTTGGTATCGAGCAGCGCACCCCGACTGGTGTTGACGATAAACACACCGTCCTTGAGATACGGCATGGTTTCCTGATTGAGGATGTGCTGGGTTTCCGGCGTCAGCGGACAGTGCAGGGTGATGATGTCCGATTCGCGGGCGAAAGTGGGGCCGTCCACGTAGGTCGCCCACTGTTTGACGGTTTCGTTGGGATACTTGTCGTAGGCGATAATCCGGCAGCCAAAACCGCTGAGGTTCTTGATCACCGTTTGGCCGATTTTGCCGGTGCCGAATACGCCGACCGTCTTGTCGCGCAATTCGAAGCCTTCCAAGCCCGCGATTTCGAAATTGAATTCGCGGGTGCGGTTATAGGCCTTATGCAGCTTGCGGCCCAGCGTGAGCATCAGCGCCACGGTGAATTCCGACACCGCGTTGGGCGAGTAGGCGGGTACGCGGGCCACCAGGACGCCGTGCTGCTTCGCCGCCGCTAGATCGATTTGGTTGTAACCCGCGCTGCGGGTGGCGATCAGTTTGGTGCCGTGCGCGGCCAAATCGGCGATGACCTCGGCGTTGCAATTGTCGTTGACGAAGATGCAGACGCCCGGAAAACCGCGCCCCAAGGCCACCGTTTCCGGCGACAAGCGCGGCTCCAGAAAGGTCAACTCGTGACCGAACGGCGCGTTGTAGCGTTCCAGCGAGTGGCGGTCGTAGGATTTGCTGCTGAAGATGGCGATTTTCATTGAAAAAAATCCCTGGCCGTCATGATGTGGAAATGCCCTCTCCCTTGGGGAGAGGGTCAAGGTGAGGGAAATTTTTGCGCGGCGCTACGCCGGAGCCATCTGCCCCCGCATCTCCGCCGCATACTGATCGGCGTTCAAACCGACGATCAGATGCACGGTTTGATTGGCCAGCCGCATCACGCCGCTCGCGCCCGCCGCCTGCAAGGCCCGTTCGTCCACCGCGCCCTCATTGTTGACCACCAGCCGCAACCGGGTTTCGGCGCAGGCGTCCACCCGCTGGATGTTGCCCGACCCGCCGAGCGCGGCGATCAGCTTTCTGGCCTTGTCCGCCGCTTCGGGATCGCGTAGCTTGGAGACGATACCGGCGGGGGCGGGAGCCGTCACCGGCGACGGTTCCTCGATGGCGTCGGCTTCCGGCCCGGCGGTTTTTAAATACTCCTCCATGTCGGTTTTCAGATTCTCGGAACGGGTGCCGAAAATCGCTTGCATCCCCTTGCCGACCACCACGACCCCCGCCGCGCCCAGCGCCTTAAGCTTGTCGGGATTGGCCTTGCTCATGTCGTTCAACTCCACCCGCAGCCGGGTGATGCAGGCGTCCAGCGACTTGATATTGCTCTTGCCGCCGAAGGCCAGCACCAGTTGCTTGGTGAAGCCGTGGGCGATGTCGGCGGTCGCTTCGCTCGACGTGACCGCTTCCTCGACCTCGCGGCCGGGCGTCTTCAGGTCGAACTTGGCGATGACGAAGCGGAAAATGCTGTAGTACATCGCCGCCCATGCCAAGCCCATCGGAATCAACCACCAACCGTTGGTGGATTTGGCGTACAGCACCGCAAAGTCGATGGCTCCGTGCGAAAAGGTCATGCCGTGCTTGACCCCCAATTCGATGCAGAGGAAGTAGGCCACGCCCGCCAGCAAGGCGTGGATGGCGTACAGCACCGGGGCGACGAACATGAAGGTGAATTCAATCGGTTCGGTGATGCCGGTCAACCACGCGGTCAGCGCCGCCGAGATCATCATGCCGCCCACTTTAACGCGGTTTTCCGGCCGGGCCGAATGCCAGATCGCAATCGCCGCCGCCGGCAGGCCCCACATCTTGAACAGATAACCGCCCGCCATGTTGCCGGCGGTGGGGTCGCCGGCAATGTAGCGCTGGATTTCGCCGGTGATGGCCTTGCCAGTGGTCGGGTCCATGTAACTGCCGACTTCAAAGAAGAACGGCACGTTCCAGATGTGGTGCAAACCGAAGGGAATCAGCAAGCGCTCGATCACGCCGTAAATGCTGAACGCCAGCGCCGGATTGCTCTCCGCCGCCCACTTGGAAAAGCCCTTGATCCCCGCGCCGATGGGCGGCCAGATGAAGCTCAGCAAAATCCCCAGGCCGATGGCGGCGAAAGCGGTGACGATGGGCACGAAGCGCTTGCCGGAAAAGAAACCGAGATACGGCGGCAGGCTGATCCGATAGTAGCGGTTGAACAGCGCCGCCGCGATGCCGCCGATCACGATGCCGCCGAAGACGCCGGTATCGACCGAAGCCATGCCCATCACGTCCTTGGTTTCGACGCCGAGCACCTTGGCCATGACGCCCAAGGTCGCCAATAAGACGACGTAGCCGACCACCGCCGCCAGCGCCGACACGCCGTCGTTATTGGTCAGGCCCAGCGCCACGCCGATGGCGAACATGATCGCCATGATTCCGAAAATCGCGCCGCCGGACTGGGCCATCACGTTGGAGACCAAATCCGGGAAAATGGCGAAATGGGCGCTGCCGATGCCGAGCAGAATACCGGCGACCGGAAGCACCGAAACCGGCAGCATCAACGCCTTACCGATTTTTTGCAGAAATGCGAATGCGTGTTGCCACATGACAGTCATCTCCAAAATCGGTTAGGGCGCGGAGGCCGAAGTCGCCATCCGCACTTCGGCGGCGGTTTCCAGGGCCAGCGCCCGTGTCGCCAAATCCTGGCATTCGTGCAGCCACAGAGTGCGCACCTGGGCCTTGATGCTGGGAATGGTCGGCAGGCTGACGCTCAACTCGTCCACCCCCAGCCCGATCAGCAGCGGGATGGCCTGCGGGTCGCTGGCGATGCCACCGCACACCCCGACCCATTTGCCCTCGTCGTGGGCCGCCTTCACCGTCCAGGCGATCAAGCGCAAAACGCTGGGGTTGAGGCCGTCCACCTTCGGGGCCAGTTTGGGGTGGCCGCGATCCATCGCCAGCGTGTATTGGGTCAGATCGTTGGTGCCGACCGAGAAGAAATCGACCTCGCGGGCGAATTGGGCAGCCATGATCGCCGCCGCCGGAATTTCCACCATGATGCCGGTTTCGATGGGAGCCGCGCCGAGCCGCTGCCGTTCTTCCTCCAGCATCGCCTTGGCGTCGCGCAGTTCCGACAGCAGGCCGACCATCGGGAACATCACCCGAATCTTGCCGTAGGCGGCGGCGCGTAAGATCGCCCGCAGTTGCAGCCGCAGAATTTCCGGCCGATCCAGACCGATGCGCAGACCGCGTTCGCCCAAAAACGGATTTTCTTCCTTGGGAATCGGCAGATAGACCAGCGGTTTGTCGCCGCCCACATCGAGGGTGCGGATGATCAGCGGCCGTTCCGGGCCGAGCGCCTCGACGATGGCTTTGTAAATCTCGAACTGCTCGTCCTCGCTGGGCGCGGAACTGCGCTCCAGAAACACGAATTCCGAACGCAGCAGGCCGACGCCTTCACCGCCCAACCCGGCGATTTGCTCGGCCTCGGCCAAACCGCCGATGTTGCCGACCACTTCCATGCGGTGGCCGTCCAGGGTGATGGCCGGTTCGTGGGCGACTTCCAGTTCCGCCTTGCGCCGCGCCGCCATCCGCTCTTGCGTTTCGCGGATGCGGGTGATTTCCTCCGGGCTGGGGTTCAGCCGGACGATGCCCTTGCCGCCGTCGAGCACCACCGGCGTACCGTTGGGCAGTTCCAGCGCGCGCGGTTCGATGCCGGCCACCGCCGGAATATCCAGCGAGCGGGCGAGGATGGCGACGTGCGAGGTCGCGCCGCCCAGGGTGGTGCAGAAGCCGCGCACTTTGGAACGGTCCAGGCTGGCGGTGTCGGACGGGCTGAGTTCCTCGGCCACCAGAATGGCGTTGGCGGGCGGGGTCTGGCGTTCCGGCTCGACGCCGGTCAACAGCGTCAGCACCCGCCGACCCACATCGCGCAGATCGTTGGCTCGCGCCGCCAGTAACTCATTGCGCAAACTGGCCAGCCGGTCGGCGTGGGTGCTGAAGGCCCGATGCCAGGCAAATTCGGCGCTTTTGCCCTTGGCTAGGGCTGAATGAGCGATGTCCAGCAAATCGGGGTCTTCCAGCAGTTCCTGATGGGCGGCGAAGATCGCGGCCTTGTCGGCGGCGCGCTGGCCGTGCAGGCTGGCTTGCAGGGCTTCCAGTTGCGCCTTGCCCTGATTGACCGCGTTGTCCAGCCGGTCGCGCTCCTGTTGCGGGTTGCCGGCGGCGGCTTCGTTGACTTGAATTTCTTGATGGCGGATTTGAAACACTTCGCCGACCGCCAGACCCGGCGAAGCAGCGACGCCGATCAGCAAGTTGGGGTCTTCCGAGCGCGGGCGCGGGGCCGGAGCATTAGCGGGCGAAGGTTCGACGCTGGCCGGCGCGGGCGCGGGCTTACAGCCTTCATCGCCCAAGCCTTCCCACAGCAGCGGCGTCAAGGTCTCGACGGCCGCGTCGGCGTCGTCGCCCTTGGCGCTTAAGATCACCTTGTCGCCGTGGCCGATTTCCAAACCCATGACCGACACCACGCTTTTGGCGTTGGCGGTTTGTTCGCCTTTTTGCAGGCGGATATCGGCCTTGAATTTCTTGGCGAGATTGGCCAGCACCGCCGCCGGGCGGGCGTGCAGGCCGGTCGGATTGGGAATCAGGATCGCTTCCGAGGTGACGGTTTTACCGGCTTCGGCTTCGGCGCTGGCTTGCGCGCCGCCGGTCAGGGTCAATTCCAGAATCGCGCTCTTGCCAGCCGCCACCGTCCCGGATTTTGGCGCGAACGCCGCCACTCGGTCGCTGTTGGTGATGACGATCTGGGTCAGCAGGCTTTTGGCGTGGGTGGCGACGTAATCGGCGTCGAATTCGATCAGAGGATCGCCGGTCTTGACCGCATCGCCCATTTTGACCTTAGCGGTGAAGCCTTGGCCCTTGAGGTTGACGGTATCGAGGCCGATGTGCATCAGCACTTCGATCCCTTGCGGGGCGGCGACGGTGACGGCGTGACCGGCCGAATGCAGTTGCACGATTTTACCGTCGCAGGGCGCGCGCAGACATTGATCGAGCGGGTCGATGGAAATGCCGTCGCCGACCATCTTCTGGGCGAACACGGGATCGGGAACTCGCTCCAGCGGCACTAACGGCCCGGAGAGCGGCGCGATGAGAGTGATAGCGTTTGGGTGGTTCATGGCGTTATGGCTCGACCTTTGTTATTGCGAACACAAAACCGCAAACACGGCGTTGCAGCGGTGGGTGACGGAAAAATCCTCCTGTCGGTTCAGGCGAGGAAAAAGCAGTGGGCGCGTGGAGTGCGCGGCGGGCGTCACAGCATCGCACCGTTGGTTTGAATGACCCGCTGATACCAGCAATAGCTCTGTTTCTTCGCTCTTTGCAGGTCGCGGGCGTGATCGACATAGACGAAGCCGTATTGCTTCTGATAGCCGTTGAGCCAGCTTAGAAGATCGATAAACGACCAGACGAAATAGCCGATCAATGGTATGTCTTCATCGACCGCGCGTTGGCACCACCGCACATGCTCGCGCAAATAATCAATGCGCGGTGTATCCAGAATTTCGCCCGTTGCGCTGATTGAATCCTTATCGCCCAGCCCGTTTTCGGTAATCATGATCGGAAGTGGGCCGTAGCGCTCCCGAATTCGTTTCATGCCTTCGTACAGACCTTCAGGATAGATCGACCAATCCCACGGCGTATACGCGACCCTGGGATTACGGACTTTTTTGAATAGGCCGGGAATGCCGCTTTCTTGCTGCGAACCTTGTTCGCCGCTGACGTTGATCGCCGCGAAACCCACCCCATCCGCCGGGTTGTGGGCAAGGAAAGCGCTTTGATAATAGTTGATGCCGATGAAATCGAGGGGCGCGCTTTGCATGAGCGCCATGTCGCCGTCCAAAATCGTCGGCGCTCGGTGGCGCTCTTGATAGTAGCGCAACAGCCGTTCGGGGTAGCGACCCTGCAAGCTGGGGTCGTAGAACCAGTGGAAATCCATCTCCTCATACCACTCGCAAGCCCGCGCGTCGTCTTCGGCATCGCTGATCGGAAAACCGGTGAGCAGCACATGCGCGATGCCGATCATCCCATCCGAAATGCTTTTCTCTCGGACCAACTTGCGGTATTCCAGCACGGCGCGAGCGTGGGCCAGATTGACGATGTGGGAGACTTCCACCGCCCGTTTTTCATCCCTGACGCCCGGCGGGTGCACGCCGTCCCGATAGCCCAGCATGATGAAATTGATGGTTTCGTTGAAGGTGATCCAATGCCGCACCCGGTCGCCGAACCGCTCGAAGCAGGTTTTGGCATAGCGGGCGAAATGCTCGGCGGTCGCCCGATTTTCCCAGCCGCCCTGACCCTGCAAGGCTTGCGGTAAATCCCAGTGATAAAGAGTCGCCACCGGGGTGATGTTGTATTTCAGTAATTCGTCGATCAGATCGCTATAAAACGCGATGCCTTTTGCATTAATTTCACCTGAGCCGTCGGGAAAAACGCGCGGCCAGGCAATCGAGAAACGATAGGATTTGAGGCCCATTTCCGCCATCAAGCGCACGTCTTCCCGGTAGCGATGGTAGTGATCGACCGCTCGATCGCCGTTGGTGCCTTGATAGGTGGTTCCGGGCAGATGCGAATAAATATCCCAAATGGACAAACCCTTGCCGTCTTCCCGGTAAGCGCCTTCCACTTGATAGGCGGCGGTGGCCGCGCCCCATAAAAAGTCGTATGGGAAACCGTTCATCGGAAATGCGTCCTAATCGAATGGCTCCATAATGGAGATCGGTCGGCGAGCCGGCCGAGCGTCAGTCGGCGGCTTGGCGGTTTGAAAAAACCACGGGCGGCGTCTGCGACCGCCCGTGGAAAGGCGTGGAGTGT
This sequence comes from Candidatus Competibacteraceae bacterium, assembly GCA_016713505.1. Classification (NCBI taxonomy): domain Bacteria; kingdom Pseudomonadati; phylum Pseudomonadota; class Gammaproteobacteria; family Candidatus Competibacteraceae; species Candidatus Competibacteraceae bacterium. The sequence continues at coordinate 6,960 of JADJPA010000002.1, forward strand.
TTGCTCCACTGGGTTGCCACCAACCACCACAACTTAATGGGCGTTAATGCGCGCCGGCGGGTTTGAGCGCGGCTTTCGCTTCCAGGGGTCGTTTCAGGAAGAACAAGGCCGCCGTCGTCACCGCGGTGCCGATCAGAATGGCGACGATGTAACCGCCGAGTTGGGTCACCGCATTCGGGATCGGCAGCACGAACACGCCCCCGTGGGGAACCTTCAACTGGCAGCCCAGCACCATCGAAATCGCGCCGGTCAGGGCCGAGCCGAGCATCAACGCGGGAATCACCCGCAGCGGGTCCTTGGCGGCGTAGGGGATCGCGCCTTCGGTGATGAAGGAAATACCGAGCGCGGCGGTCGCGCCGGCGGCCTCCCGCTCGTCCAGCGAAAAGCGGTTCTTAAACAGCAGGGCGGCCAGCGCCAAACCCAGAGGCGGGGTCATGCCCGCCGCCATCACCGCCGCCATCGGCCCGTAGATCGGGTCGGTCTGGCTGGTGATCAAACCGGTGGCGAAGGCGTAAGCTGACTTGTTGACCGGCCCGCCCATGTCGAAGGCCATCATCGCGCCCAGCAACAATCCGAGAAAGGCCGCGTTGGCGCCTTGCATCCCCTTCAGCCATTGGGTGATCGCCGCGAGCGCGGCGGCGACTGGCTCGCCGATCACGTAATACATCAGCAAGCCGACGATGACGGTGCCGAGCAAGGGCAGCACCAGCACCGGCTTGAGGCCGGCCAGGGTGCGCGGCAGCGGGATGTTGTCGCTCAAGAATTTGACGATATAGCCCGCGAGGAATCCCGCCGCGATGCCGCCGAGGAAGCCGGAGCCGATGGCCCCCGCGATCATGCCGCCGATCATGCCCGGCGCGATGCCCGGCCGGTCGGCGATGGAATAGGCGATGAACCCGGCCAAAATCGGCACCATCAGCGCGAAACCTGACTTAGCCCCGATCTGGAACAGCGTCCAACCCAGCGTGCCTTTGTGAGCGTCGTCGTAGACGTTGATGCCGCCCAGCGCGAAGCTGATGGCGATCAGCAAGCCGCCGGCCACCACGAACGGCAACATGTACGACACGCCGGTCATCAGGTGTTTGTAAACGCCGGTGCGGGCGGCGGCTTGTTGGGCCTTGGCCTGCTGCACCTGCTCTTCGGGGGTGAGCTTGGCCGTCGTCGCGGCGCCCGCCACCGCGGCCTCGGCAATGGCCTTGCGCACCAGCGCCGCGCCGTCGTGAATCGCCGCCTTGGTGCTGGTTTCATACAGCCGTTTGCCGGCAAAGCGGGTTTTATCGACCTGGGTGTCGGCGGCGATGATCACCAGATCGGCCGCCGCGATATCGTCGGCGGTCAAGTTGTTCTTCGCGCCGACCGAACCTTGAGTTTCGATTTTGGCGGTGTGGCCCAGGCTGGCCGCACCTTGCTCCAGGCCCTCGGCGGCCATGAAGGTGTGGGCGATGCCGGTCGGGCAAGAGGTGATGCCGACGATTTTTAGCTTCTTGGCGGCGGGCGCGGCGGCCGAAGCGGCTCCCGCGCTGGCGAGCGCCGCCTCGATCACGCTCGCGCCGTTACGGATCGCCGGTTCGGTGGCGCTTTCATAAATCGGCTTGCCGATGAAGCGGACGGTATCGACGCGGGTGTCGGCGGCGACGATCACCACATCGGCGGCGGCGATGGCCTCGTCGGTGAGGGTGTTGCGGGTGCCGACCGAGCCTTGGGTTTCGACTTGGATCGTGTGGCCGAGCTTTTTAGCGGCTTGCTCCAACCCTTCGGCCGCCATGATGGTGTGGGCGATGCCGGTCGGACAGGAAGTGACGGCAACAATTTTTGCCATGGCTGATGCTCCTTATAAATCGGTGATGGGCGTTTGCGACAGCACGCTGATTTGTTGGGCGAGGGCGCGCACCTCGGCCGGTCTCGGCAGATGCGGGCCGAGCCGGGTCAGCTTGGCGGCGGCGAAGGCGGTCGCCAGTCGGGCGGTTTCGGTCAGGTTCAGCCCTTCCAGTTGCGCCGCGACCAGTCCGGCCACCATCGCGTCCCCCGCGCCTACCGTGCTGCTGACCTCGACCCGCGCCGGCAGCGCGTGCAGCGCCTGGTCGCGGTCGAGGAACAGCGCGCCGTCGCCGCCCAATGAAATGGAGATCAAGTCGGGAGCGGGCGAGGCCGCCAGCAGCTCCCGGCCGGTGGCGATCAGCGCTTCCAGCGTTTCGAGCGGCCGGCCGACCAGTTCGGCCAGCTCGTGACGGTTGGGCTTGATGATCTTGGGGCCGACCGCCAGCGCCGCCCGCAGCGGCGCGCCGCTGGTGTCCAGCAGCACCGAACCGCCGGCGGCTTGCGCCTTTTGGGTGATGGTGGCGTAAGCGTCCGCCGGCATCCCCGGCGGCAGGCTGCCCGACAGCACCACCCATTTGACTTGGCCGGCCAGTTGATCGAGCCGGCGCAACACTTGATCGAGCAAGTCCTTGGCGGCGGCCGGGGTCAATTCCGGGCCGGGCATGTTGAGGTCGGTGGTCTCGCCGCTGACGGTGTCGACCAGTTTGGAATTGATCCGGGTCAGGCCGTCCAGATAACAGCAGTGGTTGGCGATCTTCTTGCGCTGGAACAGCTCTTCGAACAGCGCGGCGTTATCGCGGCCGATCTGGCCGGTCACGGCGGCGCTCACGCCGAAATCGGACAGGCAAGAGGCGACGTTGACCGCCTTGCCGCCGACATCGACCTGCATCCGCAAGGCGCGGTTGACCTCGCCGAGCTTGATGCCGGCGATTTCGATGGTCTGATCGAGCGCGGGATTCAGGGCGACCGTGACCACCTGGGGCGATGCGGCAAACGGGTTTAAGGGGTTCATAGGGCGCGGACCTCCTCGGCGGTGCGGACGCGCAGCGCGCGCTGGGCCAGTTCCTGCATCGCGGCGCGCGATTCGCCGCGCAACGCGGCTTTCACCGGGGCGATGTCCTGAGCGCTCATGCTCAACTCATCCACGCCGAGACCGGTCAAAATGCGCGCGCCCAGCGGATCGCCCGCCAGCCCGCCGCAGACGCCGACCCAACCGCCGCCGGCTCGCGCGCCGCGCACGGTGGCGTCGATCAGCGCCAGCACCGCCGGATGCAAGCTGTCGGCTTGCGCGGCCAGTTCGGGATGCTGGCGGTCCACCGCCAGCGCGTACTGGGTCAGGTCGTTGGTGCCCACCGAGAAGAAATCGACCAGCGGCGCGAAGCGGTCGGCCATGACCGCCACCGCCGGGATTTCGACCATGATGCCGAGCTTGACCTCCGGTCCCTTGACCTGCTCGCGCGCCAGCTCGCAATGACCGCGCAGGGCTTCGATCTCGCCGACGTGAGTGACCATCGGGAACATGATCCACAGCGGGCCGTGCTGGGCGGCGCGGTACAGCGCCCGCAACTGCCCGTAGAGCAAATCCTGCCGCTGGAGCAGCAGCCGCGCGCCGCGCACCCCGAGAAACGGATTTTCCTCGCGCGGCAGATGGAGGTACGGCACCTGCTTGTCGCCGCCGATGTCCAGCGCGCGGATGATCAGCCGCTTGCCGGCCATGATCTCGACCATTTCCCGGTAGACCTGATACTGCTCGTCCTCGCTCGGGGCGGTGTCGCGTTCCAGATAGAGAAACTCGGTGCGCATCAGGCCGATGCCTTCGGCTCCGGCCTCCAACGCCGCCGCCGCCTGCTTTGGATTGGCGACGTTGGCGGCGATTTCGACGGTGTGGCCGTCGGTGGTGGTCGCCGGTAGATGGCGGGCCGCGCGCAAGCTCTCGCGGGCGGCGGCCTGCCGGGCGATCACCTCGGCGACGCTTTTCCGGTCGGCCTCGCTCACGTCCAAGTACAGCACACCGGCCGCGCCGTCGAGCACCGCCGTGCCGCCGTCGGGAGCGGCCAGCAAGGCCGGGCCGGCCGCCACGATGGCGGGAAAACCCAAGGTGCGGGCCAGGATGGCGGTGTGCGAAGTCGGGCCGCCAGCGCTGGTCGCCAGGCCGACCACATGGCGGGTGTCGAGGTGCAGGGTGTCGGACGGCGTCAAATCCTCCGCCGCCAGGATCGACGGTTCGGTCAGATGGATTTGCTTGCGCTCCAACCCGAGCAGTTGGGCCAACACCCGTTCGCCGACATCGCGCAAATCCACCGCGCGGGCGGCCAGCAGCGGATCGTCGATCTTTTGCAATTTTTCGATGCGCGCTTGCAGCGCCCGCTGCCAGGACCACGCCGCGCCGTGGCCTTGCATGATGGTGGTCAGCGCATCGCGGGTCAGCACCGGATCGGCCAGCAGCTCGCGCTGGGCGGCGAAGATGGCGGCTTCGGCGGCGCTCAGGCGCTGGCGGGTGCGGCCTTCCAATTCCTCGCGCTCGGCGCGCACCGCCAGCAGTGCCTGCTCCAACGCTTCACCCTCGGCCACCACATCGCCGGGCTGATCGCTAACGTCGATTTTTTGGGAGACGTGGCGCACCAGCTTGCCGACCGCGAGGCCAGGGCTTGCGCCGAGTCCGTAGAGGGCGCGCGGCCCGCCGCTCGGGGTCCATTCGGGTGCGGTCTTGCGGGCGGCCAAGGCGTTCTTACGGGCGCGCTCGGCGTCGGCCCGCTCCACGGCGGACAGCCCGCGCACGGTCTCTAGCAGCGCGTTCAAGGCGCGTTGCGCGTCGGAACCGCGCGCGGCGAGCCGTAAAGTCGTGCCGTGGGTGACTCCCAGGGCCAGCAGATCGGTCAGGTTTTTGGCGTCGGCGAATTCGGCGTCCTTGTAAATCCGTATTTCATTGGCGAAGCGTTTCGCGGTATCGACCCACTGGCTGGCCGGGCGCGCGTGCAGGCCGTTGGGATAGTCCACGGTCCAGGTCGCCTCGGCGTCGGCCGGCCACGGCGGCGCGGCGGTAGGTTCCGGCGCGGCGGACGGCGCGGGGGCGTCGCCGAGGGCGGCCATCAGCACCAGCGGATTGTCGGCGTGCACCAGGGCGTCGATGGCGTCGGGTTGTTGCATCAAGCGGGTCAACCGGCGCAGCAAACTGATGTGCTCGTCCGATTGCGCGGCGATGGCGACCACCAGATAGGCTTTCTGGCCTTCGTTCCAATCCACGCCTTCCGGCAGTTGCAGGATGGCGATGCCGGTGTGCTGGATCAGGTGGCGGTCATCGATCATGCCGTGCGGGATGGCGACGCCGCTGCCGAGGAAGGTGTTGGCGACTTGTTCGCGCTTGAGCAGGCTGTCGATGTAGGCGGGTTGGATATAACCGGCGTCCGCCAGCAGCTTGCCGGCCTGCCGGATCGCGTCTTCCTTGTTGCCCGCTCTGGCGTCGAGCTGAATGCAAGATTTAGTAATCGTTTTCACAATTATCTCCATAAATGGCGGCAATATGAAGTCAGTGACAATGTAATCGATTACAATTCAAAGTCAAGAGAAATCTTTGAAGGTAGCCAAGACATTTAGAGAAAGTCATACAATGATCTAAGCCAGCGATTCTGCTTGAAGCAAGGTCGCAGGGAAAAAATTAAGCTTTCAAAAGCGGGTTCGGAAGGCCGGTTTTGAGGCCGATAGGCCACTTCGGCCTGGCGTTTTGGGATGGGCGAGGTGCCGTGCGCGGCCGGCCCGGCCATCCCGCGCGCTGCCGGGTTTGCTGTGGAGTTCGTTCCACGGGCGGATTGAGGCGCGCGTCCTTTCCAAAGGATTCAGCGTGGGTGCTTTTCGCGCCGGGAAGCATCACAAAGACTATTGCCGAGAATAACAGCGACGGCCTTGGAAGCACTGAAGAGGCGTTGCGCTTTCAATGCTTCCAAGGCGAAAGGCCGGTCAGGGATAAGAATTATTCCTTGCCGCCGTAAACTTGTTCCTTACTGAAGATTTTTGCGGCGATCAGCGTGCTGTCGATGTTGTCCTTAGTGATCGGCATCACCGGCGTGATCACGGTTGGAATCTTGGCGAAACCATTGTCGGTCATGGCGAAGCGCAAGCCGCCCTGGCCGGCTTCCCGCGCGATGCGCTCCAGCGACTTAGCGGGGTTTTGGGCGATCTCGACCGCGATCTCGGCGGCCTTGTGCGCCAGGGGTTTGATCGGTTTCCAGACATCCACCGCTTGCTTGCCCTGGACGATGTACTGAATATTCTTCAAATCGGCATCCGCGCCGGCGACGAAGACTTTTTCCGCATCCGCCAGCTTTTCCAAATCCAACGCCGCGATCGCTCCGCTAGCCAGCCCGCTGTTGTTGCAAACAAAGGCATCCACCGCATTTTTGTACTTCACCAGCAAATTGCTGGCGGTTTCGGCGGAGCGGTCGGGCGACCAATCGACATGGGAGATTTGCGCGATCAGCTTCAAGCCGGGGTTTTGTTGGATGGTGTTCAACACGCCTTGACTCATGGCTTCGGCGTTGGAATCGCCGGGCTGCCCCATGATGAGCGCCACGGTGCCTTCGACCTTGCCGCGCTTTTGCTGGAACCATTTCACCATGGCCTCTCCCTGCAACTGACCGACCGCCCAGCTATCTTGCATCACCATGAGATCCAGCGGGCCGTTGACCACCAGGGCGTCGTAGCCGACCACTTTGACGCCCTTGCTGTTGGCCAGACGCACCAGCGCGCCGGCGAGCCCGGTGTTGACCGGTTGCAGCACGATCACCCGCGCCCCGTCATCCAACATCTTTTCGAACTGCCGCAACTGGGTCAGCTCGCTGTTGCCGCTGGCGTCGAACAGGACTTGCGCGCCCAGCGCTTGCGCGCGAGCGACGAACTCGGCCTTGTCGGTCTGGTAGCGCTCCTCCTGCATGGTTTTGAGCAGGAAGCCGACCTTGACGCCCTGTTCCTCGGCGCGCGCGGCGGGCTGAAAAATCAGCGCCGCGGCCGCTAACAGGATCAGGCTGGCGGTGCGGATTGAGGGCGAAAAGCCGCGCGTTCTCAGAAATAGCCTCGACGTGTTCATGAAAGCCTCCGGGTAAAGGGGTTGAGCTGATTTGATTGAGAGAGCAGCAGGGCCGCCCGCTCCTCGAATCGGTGTTTACCCGCGCTTCTTTTTGCTCAACACGTCAAACCAGACCGCCAGAATGATGATGCAGCCCTTGATGATCAATTGGTAAAAGGTCGGCACTTCCAACAGGCTCATGCCATTGTTCAGCACGCTGATGATAAACGCGCCGATCACCGTGCCGATGATGGTGCCGACCCCGCCGGAAAAGCTGGTGCCGCCGATGATGACGGCGGAAATGGCGTCCAGTTCGAACATGTTGCCCAAATTGGGGGAGGCGCCGTTCAGCCGCGACGCCAGCATGATGCCGGCCAGCGCCGACAGGGTGGTGATGATGCAGTAAATCGCCACCTTCATCCGGTTGATGCTGATGCCCGACAGCCGCGCCGCTTCCTCGTTGCCGCCCATCGCGTAAATCCGCCGGCCGAACTTGGTGTGTTGCAGCGTGAAGCTGCCGATGAAGGCGATGACCGCGAAAATCGCCACCGGATAAGGCAAGCCGCGGTACGAGAAGGCATAGAGTACGATCGCGCCGGCCAGCAAAGTCACCACCACCGTGGTGATCAGATCTTGCGGTTTGACGGTAACGCCGTATTGGCGCTTTTGTTGGATATCCCGATATTGCGCAAACAGCAGATACGCCAGGATGAGCAATACCACGATCGTGGAAAGCGTCACGGAAAAAAACCCGCCGCCGATTTCGCCGAACGTTGGATTGGTGACCGGTACGGAACCGCCGTCGGAAAGGGTCAGGGCGATGCCTCGGGCAATGGTCATCATTCCCAGGGTGATGATGAACGGCGGAATGTTGTAATGGGCGATCCAGAACGCATTCCACAGCCCGATCAGAACGCCGGTCAGCAACAAGGTAAGGAGAATCGCCGCCCAGATATTGATGCCGGATTGCATCAACAGGGTCACGGTGATGGCCGCCAGACCCACAATCGAGCCGACCGAAAGGTCGATGCCGTTGATGATGATGACCAAGGTCATGCCGACCGCGATGATGCCGACGATGGTGGTTTGCCGGGCCAGATTGGTCAGATTGCGGGGCGTGAAGAACGCCTCGTCCCAGAGGCTGAAAATGATCATCAGCACGATCAGGGCGACCAAGGTGCCATTGTCTTTCAAAAACTTCAGAAAAGCGCGCATCCCTTCGCCTTGCAGGAAACCCGCCGCCTGTTCTTGAGTCGGTGCGTTGTTGGCCATGTGCTAATCCCCCTTATTTCCGGCTGCCGGTGGCGTAAGCCATGATGAGTTCTTTGGTTGCTTGCTCGCGGGTCAATTCGGCGACGATTTCGCCCTCGCACATTACGAGAATGCGGTCGCTGATGCCCATGACTTCCGGGAGTTCCGAGGAAATGATGATCACCGTCACCCCGTCCTCGACCAGCTTGTTCAGCAGGTTGTAAATCTCGACTTTCGCGCCCACGTCGATGCCGCGGGTCGGCTCGTCGAGAATGAGGACTTTCGGTTTGATGTTGAGCCATTTCGCCAGGATGACCTTTTGCTGGTTGCCGCCGCTCAGGGTGTCGATCTTGACATCGAGTCCGGGGGTTTTGATGGCCAGCCGCTTGACGTAATCCTGCGCCAGGTTGCGCTCCTTGGCCTCGTTGATGACGCCGAGGAGGTTGGTGACGGTTTCCAGCGAGCTGATCATCATGTTCTGAGTGATGCTTTGGCCCAGAATCAGCCCGATGCGCTTGCGGTCTTCGGTGACCAGCCCGATGCCGTGCTCGATGGCGGCGTGCGGGGAGCGGAATTTGACCGACTGATTGTTCAAGTAGATTTCGCCGCGCGCCGGGCCGGGCGGCGCGCCGAAAATCCCCGAAACCAACTCGGTGCGCCCCGAGCCCATCAAACCGGAAATCCCCAGAATTTCGCCTTTGTAGGCGCAAAACGAAGCGTTCTTGACTTTCTTGTGGCCCGGCAGATCGGGGTTGTCGATTTCGAAATTCTTGACTTCCAGCACCTTTTCGCCGCGCTGGAACTGGCCCTTGGGAAACATGTCCTTAACGTCGCGCCCGACCATGCGGCTGATCAGTTGATCGAGCGTCATGTCGGCCATCGGGGTCACGTCACCGATGGTTTTGCCGTCGCGCAACACCACCACGCGGTCGGCGATTTGCTGGAGTTCTTCCATCTTGTGCGAGATGTAGGACATGCACACGCCCTGGCGCTTCAGTTTCCGAATGATCTCGAACAGCGCCGCGACTTCCTTGTCGGTGAGAGCGGAGGTCGGTTCGTCGAACACCAGGATGTCGGCTTTTTTCGACAGCGCCTTGGCGATTTCCACCATCTGTTGTTTGCCGACCGTTAAATCCTTCACCTTATCGGTCGGCTTGAAGTCGGTGATATTCAGCTCGTCGAGCAGGCGTTGGGTTTCGGCGAACAGCTTGCTCCAATGGATCGCGCCGAAGGCGTTGGTCATTTGGCGGTCCAGAAAGATATTCTCGGCGACCGTCAATTCGGGAATCAGGTTCAATTCTTGATAGATGATCGCGATGCCGGCGGCTTCCGCTTCCTTGGTGTTATAAAACCGTTTCAACTCGCCCCGCAGATAAATGTCGCCTTCATAACTGGGGTAGGGCCAAACGCCGCTTAAGACCTTCATCAAGGTCGATTTGCCCGCTCCGTTCTCGCCCATCAGCGCCAACAACTCGCCCGATCGCGCCTCAAAATTGACATCGTTTAGGGCGCGTACACCAGGAAAGTCCTTGACGATATTTTTCATTTCCAATACGACTTCGCCCATTGAATTCACCGTCCTGTTTTGTTGGGGTTGGAAAAAAGCCCACCTTCAGCGTCGGGTGGAAAGTGGGCTTCAACAGGGGATCGGTTCCCGCGCGAACCGGGCCTGCGCCAAACCGCGCGGGCGTTATTTCTTGCCGTAGACCTGCTCTTTGGTATACAGCCCGCCCGCGATGATGGTCGAATCCAGATTGTCCTTGGTCACCGGGACGATCTCGGTCACGATGGTCGGCACATCGACGGCGCCGTTGTTGATGGTTTTGTCGACCTTGACGACCTCGGCGGGTTTTTTATCGGGGTTCTGGGCCAGCTTGACGGCCGCTTCGGCGGCGGTTTCCGCCAGGGGCTTGACCTTCTTCCAGATTTCGACGGTCTGCTTGCCTTGCGCCACGTATTGAATGTTGGTCAGATCGGCGTCGGAACCGGCGACGAACACTTTGTCGATGCTGGCCAGTCCCTGGGCGTCGAGGGCGGCGATCACACCTCTGGCCATGCCGCTGTTGTTGCAAATAAAGGCATCGACTTTGTTTTTATATTTGGTCAAGACGTTTTCGGTGGTCGCCATCGCCTTGTCGGTGGACCAGCCTTCGTGCGATTGCTCCACCACCAGTTTCAAACCGGCGTTTTTCTTGATGAGATCCAGCGCGCCGCTGCTCATGGCCACCGCGTTGGAATCGCCCGGTTGTCCCATGATCAGCGCGACGCTGCCTTCGATCTTGCCGTCGCGGTGTTTCTTGAACCAGTCCAGCATCGCTTCGCCCTGGAGCTTGCCCACGGCCCAGCTATCCTGCATCACCATCAGATCGAGCGGACCGTTGACCAGCATCGAGTCGTAACCCACGACTTTGACTTTTTCTTCGTTGGCGGTTTTGACCATCTTGCCGGCGGTTCCGGTGTTCACCGGTTGCAGCACGATGACCTTGCAGCCTTTCGACAGCATGTTTTCAAACTTGGCGAGCTGAGCCTGTTCGTCGTTGTTGGCCGAATCGAACACCACTTCGGCGCCCATCGCTTCCGCTTTGGCGATGAAGTCAGCTTTATCGTGCTGATAGCGTTCTTCCTGCATGGTTTTCAGCAAGAAACCAATCTTGACCTTGTCGGCGGCGAACACCGTGTTACCCAGGGCCAACGCAACGGCGGAGGCGGCGAACAGGACTTTAAGAGTTTTTCGGCTCATCGGATGCTCCTTAGGGGTGAACGATTATTGAGATTATGCTGCGATGTGACCGCTCGACCGACCCCGGCAAAGGCGGGGCCGGCTCCTTTATTTTAGCGGGGGGATTCTGGTTGTTCGGAGGATCGCTTACTTGGTGACCCATCCCTTGTAGCTCTTGACGTTATCGCGGGTGATGAGGTCGACGGGGATCAGGATGGTCTTGTCCTTCGGCGCTTTACCCTGCTTGATCTGATAGCCGGTCTCGACGCCTTCTTTCGCCATCCGCAGCGGGTCTTGCGCCGCCGTGGCGGCAAACAGGCTGTCCTTATCGTTCAACGCCTCGACCGCCACCGGCGCGCCGTCGACGCCGACGATGAAGAACTCAGTGCGCTTGGCCTGCCGCGCCGCCAGATCGGCCCCGGTGCCGGTGGGATCGTTGATCGCGAACACCGCGTCGATCTTGGGGTTGGCGGTGAGCAGGTTGCTCATCGCGTCCAGCCCGCCCTCGCGGCTGCCTTGGCCGTTTTGGTTGTCGGAGAGGATCTTGATGCCGGGGTTTTTCGCAAAGACATCCTTACAGCCTTTCACCCGGTCGGTCACGGCGGTGACCGGCGGGCCGTTGATGATGACCACATCGCCCTTGCCCTTGAGCCGGTCCACGATGTACTGGCAGGCTTTCTCACCGGCTTGGACGTTATTGCTGGTAATCATCGCATCGACGCCTTCGGCTCCGGCATCCACCGCGATCACCGGAATGTTCGCTTCCTTGGCGCGCATCACCGCCGGCATGATGCCTTCGGGATGGACCGGATTGATGACGATGACATCCACCTTGGCGGCGATGAAGTTGTCGATCTGGTTGGTTTGCTTGCCGAGATCGTAGTCGGCGGAATCGACGGTGACTTTGACGCCGCCGCCGCCGAGTTCCTTGGCTTTGTCCTCCGCGCCCTTGGCCAGGGTCGCAAAGAACGGATTGCCCATGCTGCCCAGGGTGACGCCGACCGCTTTTAGACCAGTGTCAGCAGCGAGGCTGGCGGTGGAGCAAGTCAACACCAATACAGCTACTGAAATTAAGGTTTTTTGCATGGTGCTCTCTCCTACGGGTTTGACGGGTTGGTTTTTGCCTCTCGCGCGAAGCGAACGAGAGGAGGGAACTCAGGTGCGGGCGCCGGCGCCTTTATGCCGGTACTTATCGAGCGCGACCGCGATGATGATGACCAGACCCTTGACGACCAACTGCCAGAAGAACGACACGTTCATCAAGGTTAGACCATTATTGAGGGTGGAGATGATCAGCGCGCCGAACAGGGTGCCGACCACGGTGCCGATGCCGCCGACGAAGCTGGTGCCGCCGAGAATCACCGCGGCGATGGCGTCCAGCTCGTAGCCGGTGCCGAGCACGCCGTTGGCGCTGTACAGCCGGCTGGTGGTCATCACCCCGCCCAAGCCCGCCAGCAGACCGCTGAAGGCGTAGACGAACAACAGCACCTGGTTGACCTTGATGCCGGTCAGGCGGGCGGCTTGCGGGTTGCCGCCCACGCCGTAAATGTAGATGCCGAGCACGGTATGGCGCAGCATGAACCAGGTCGCCAGCAGCACCAGGAAGGCGATGATCACCAGCCAGGGCAGCGGGCCGAAGTAGGCGTTGCCGATCCAGGCGAAACCGATCTTGCTGTTGATGAGGGTGGTGCCGCCGGCCAACAGGTAGGCCAGGCCGCGCAAGGTGGTCATCGATCCCAAGGTGACGATGAACGGCGGCAGGCCGGCATAGGCGACCAGCCAGCCGTTGAGCGCGCCCAGCACCAGACCGATGAGCAGCGCGAGCGGCACCGCCGCCCAGCCCAGTTCCGGCATCAGCGACACCGCCATCGCGGTCACCGCCGACACCGCCAGCACCGAACCGACCGACAGATCGATGCCGCCGGTGAGAATGACCACCGTCATGCCCGTCGCCAGCACGATGTTGATCGACGCCTGCCGGACGATGTTGAGCAGGTTGTTCTCGGTGAGGAAGTTGGGCGCGATGAAGGAAAAAATGATGGCGATCACGATCAGGATCGGCAGGATGCCGGCGGTCTGAATCACATTCGCCCACGCTTTCTTATCGGAGGTTTTTTCGGGGGTAACGGTTTGTTCGGTCATGATTGCACCATTTCGGTCGTGCCTGTGGCCAGGGCCATGATGTTTTCCTGAGTCGCCGCCGTGCCGCTCGTCCCGCCGACTGCGCCGACGATGACGCCTTCCCGCATCACCAGGATGCGGTCGCTGATCCCGATGACTTCTGGCAGCTCGCTGGAGATGACGATGATCGCCACCCCCTTGGCGGCCAGCTCGCTGATGATCCGATAGATTTCGGCCTTGGCGCCGATGTCCACGCCCTTGGTGGGTTCGTCGAGAATCAACACTTTCGGATTGATGGCGATCCAGCGGGCGATCAGCAGCTTTTGCTGGTTGCCACCGGACAATGACCCCGCGGTGACGAACGGTCCGGCGACCCGGACGCGCAAATCCTGTATCGAGCCGGAAGTCAACCGATCCATCGCGGCGCGGTTGAGCAGACCGCCGGCCAGCGCATCGCGGCCCAACACGCTGATGGTGATGTTCTCGCGCACGCTCATGTCGAGAAACAAGCCCTGCGCCTTGCGATCCTCGGTCAGATAGGCGATGCCGGTGTTGATGCCGTCTAGCGGGTTGCGCAAGTTCAAGCGCTGGCCTTCCAGCCAGACCTCGCCGCCCGCGATCCGGTCCGCGCCGAAGATCAGCCGCGCCAGCTCGGTGCGGCCCGCGCCGACCAGACCGGCCAAGCCCAGCACCTCACCGGCGTGCACCGTGAAGTTGGCCGGTTTCACCCGCCGGCCGCCGTCGGTCAAGCCTTTAACGTCCAGCACGGCCCGCTCGGTGGCGTGGCTGCGCTTGTCGAACAGGTTGGAAAGCGGCCGGCCGACCATCATCTGCACCAACCGTTCGGCGGACAGTTCGGTGCGATCCAGGGTGCCGGCGTAGGTGCCGTCGCGCAGCACGCTCACCCGGTCGGACAGCTCGTAGATTTCCGCCATCCGGTGGCTGATGTAGATGATGGCGATGCCCTCATCCCGCAGCCGCTTGATCAGCGCGAACAGGCGGTCGGTTTCGCGGGTGGACAGCGCGGTGGTCGGCTCGTCCATGATCAGGATGTGGCTCTGCTGGTGCAGGGCGCGGGCGATCTCCACCTGCTGCCGTTCGGCGATGGACAGGGTGTCGACGACGGTATCGGGGCCGAAGTCCGCGCCGAGCCGCTCCAGCACTTTGGCGGTTTCCCGGCGCATGATGGCCCGATCCGCGAATATCCCGTACTGGCGGGGCTCGTTGCCGAGATAGATGTTTTCGGCCACGCTCAGGTTGGGGGCGAGGCTCAATTCCTGATAGATGATGGCGATGCCCGCCGCGCGGGCCGCCTTCGGTCCGGTGATCGGCGTCAGTCGGCCGTCGATGCGAATTTCGCCGCCGGGGTCGGCGGTGTAAGCGCCCGACAGAATTTTCATCAGAGTGCTCTTGCCCGCGCCGTTTTCGCCCATCAGCGAATGAATTTCGCCGGTCCAGGCGCGCAGTTGCACGTTGTCGAGCGCCTTGACGCCGGGAAAGGTCTTGCTGATGCCGCGCATTTCCAGGGCTGGGGCGCGGTCCGGGGCGGAGGCTGGAGCCGAGGAGACAGCGGTGATCGTCATCTCACTTCACCTCGCTGTTGAGGCCCATCGACGCGCGATAGGCAGCACCCTGCTTGACGCGCCCGAAGCGATCGGTCAGGGCATTCCAGGCTTGAGCCACGTTGTTCAGGGCGTCCTGGGGCGAAATTTCGAAATTCAGCGCCCGCGTCAACTGGATTTCCAGCGCCTGGGTATAGGCGAAGTAGCCGGGAATCCGCAAATCCAGGGCGGCGTTCGCCGAATTGAGGCCATCAAGTTGGGCGTCCAGATACAGCTTGGCTTCCGTGGGGCTGAACAATTTGAGCCAGCGATCGGGCTTGAAATGGCTTCGCCGGTAGGGATTGATCCCTGCTTGGGGAGTGACCACCGCCTCGGCGCTGACCTCGGGGCTGGATAGCCATTCGATGAAATGCCAAGCGGCCTCGACATGGCTGCTGTTGGCCGGCACCGCCGCCTGCCAGCCGCCGAAGGCCAGAAACGGCGCGCGCACCACCGCCGGGAAGCTATCCCATTGCTTGGTCTTGTAGTTCCAGACCTGTTGGGAACCGGGCAGCGGCGCGGTACCGACCTTGCCGGGAATCAAGCTGGTCTTGGGGTCGGCGGCGTTGACGCCGGTATCCCCCCAGTCGAAATTCATCGCCACCGAGCCGCCGGCGAAGACGTTGTGGATGTCGCCCGAAGTGAATCCCAGCGCGCCCGGAGGGGCGACGTTGAGACCGTTGATGTAATCCTCCAACGCCTTGACCCAACCCGGATTGTTGAGCTGGGCATCCATGGTATCGGGATCGAAGAACATCGAACCCGGCAGCTGCGGATGGTGGGTATAGGCGGCGGCGTGGGTGAAGAAATACCAGAACTGTTCGCCGCCGCGCCGGTACGCTTCGGCGGTACCCCACAAGTTGGCGGTGGGACGGTTGAAGAATTCGGCGGTTTGATAGTACTGCGCCCAGGTGGCTGGCGGCTTTAGGTCGTAACCGTACTTTTCCTTGAACTGCTGCTGTTCCCGCGGGTTGCCGAATAAATCTAGCCGGTAGTACAGGATGTGCTGGTCGCCATCGATGGTCTGCGACAGATAGCGCCCGCCCCACACCATCAACCGTTCGCGATAGATCGGCAAGATATCGTTCCAGGCGGCGGTGCCGCGCATCGTGGCCGGCATGTCCGTCAGATACGGCGCAAAATCCGGCGTGTAGAACGGCCCATATGTGATGACATCGAACTTGCCTTCGCCCGCGACCAGAGCGGTGAGATACGTTTGATAAAGTTGGTCGGTCGGATATTCCAGGATATTGATCTTGCCGCAGGTTTTCTTTTCCCAACCCACGGCGGCCAACTTGACGGCGTCGGCGATGAACGGCGCGGTGCGGGTGCCGACGTTCAGGGTGACGCCGCTGTAGTTCGGATCGCACTCGGCGGACGCCGCGGTTGCGATCAGAGTCAGGCTCAGCAAGCTGGCCCGGAGGATCGGTGAGGATGCCGTTTTCACTGAAATTCGCTCCTCGACAGGTCGGTTTTAGAGAGTCGGCGGCGCAAGTTCGTTACGCGCGTGGCTGTCGCGCGGGGGAACGACATCGCTGTGCTGGATGCAGTAGTCAGTGGCGACGGGCAGCCCGCCATCGGTGGTGAGGCGGTAACTGTTCAGCCGTCGCTGGCAGCGCGGGCAGATTCCAGCCAGCGTGGAAATCCCCGGATCGGCGCGGCCCAGTTGCTGAAAATCGGTAAGTTCGAGATCGCGAACCCTACGGTTTTTTTGGAGATACCGTGTGCCACTTTCTTCTTTCATTAAAGGACTCAATGTTTGTGAGTCAATAGGTTAAAGACCTAAATTTGGCGTGGATTTTTTCAGGCTCGCTTTGGAGTCCGAAGCACCTTAGCCACCGCCTTGCGTAATCGTTATCATCGTGAAAGACGGTTTTTCTGGGTAATTCTTTAAAAGAAAAAGTAATCGATTACATTTATATTGTCAAGTGGAACGCTTAAAATGGATGATGAGGATGCAACAGAAAATGGCGAGCTTGTCTCAGCTTCGAGCGCTAAAGCAAAATCATTTTGATTTTATAGGGAAAATTAACTAAGTTCAGGACTGGGATGGGATAAACCCCATGTACAAAACAATGGGTGTGTGCCACAATGACTGTAATCGTTTACTTATTTTGGAGAGGCGGATGGCGCAGATCAAGGATGTGGCAAAGCAGGCGGGTGTGTCGGTGGCGTCGGTATCGCGGGTGTTGGCCGGACGACCGGGCGTGAGCGAAGCGATCCGCCAACAGGTGCTGGCGGCGGTACGCGCCTTGGATTACCGGCCGGATCTCGCGGCCCGGCGCTTGCGTTCGCGCCAGACCGACACCATCGGCCTGATCGTGTCGGACATTCGCAACCCCTTTTTCACCGAGGTGAGCCGCGCGGTGGAAGATGTGGCTTACCAGCATCACCTGCGGGTGATCCTGTGCAACGCCGATGAAGATGTGGAAAAGGAGGGTCTTTATCTGGACCTGATGCGGGATGAGAACGTCAGCGGCGTGATCCTGTCGCCGACGCTGGCGACGCTGGCCGGCTTTCGCGCGAGCGATTATCCGTTCCCGATCGTGCTGGTCGATCGCTGCGACCGGGATACCGCCGCCGACGCAGTGGTGTTGGACAACATCGATGCGGCTTACCGGCTGACGGCGCATCTGATTGAAAACAACCATCGGCGCAACGTGTTTTTCTACGGCACGACCAGCGCCACGGGGCGCCAGCGGCGTGAGGGTTATGCGGCGGCGATGGCGGCGCACGGCCTGGACGCGCAAGCCGAAGCCTTACCGGCGACCGTGGACCGCGCGCGCGCCGCCGCGCGGGAGCGCTTGCGCCGCCGGCCGTTACCCGATGCGCTGGTCGCCAGCAGCGGTTTGATTTTGCTCGGACTGACCGAGGCGCTGCGGGATGCGCAACTACGCTTTCCGGACGCGCTCGCGCTGGCCGGTTTCGACGATCTACCCTGGACCCGGCTGGTGGAACCGGGCATCACCGTGGTATCCCAGCCCGTTTACGACATCGGACGAGCCGCGATCGAACTGCTGCTCCAGCGCATCGCCCAGCCCCAACAGGCCGTGCGGCGGGTGGTGTTGCGCGGCGAGCTGATCGTGCGCGGCTCCAGCCTCAAGCCGATTCGACCCGCGCCGCTGGCGGCCTGTTCGTGAGTGGGTAGGCGCGGCGTGTTGGACCCGTTCATGAGCGCGCTCGGCCTGCACGCCGAAGTGCTTGCGCCGGGACAGGCCCGAGTGTGGGGAACGGTCCGACCGGAATTTCTCAACAGTTGGGGATCGGCGCACGGCGGGTTTCTGTATTCCGTCGCTGACGCCGCGTTCGCCTTGGCCTCCAACTCGCACGGAACGCTGGCGGTGGCGCTGGCCGCGCATATCGAATACGTGCGGGCGAGTGAAGTTGGCGCGACGGTGGAGGCGCGGGCGTGCGAGGTTCATTTGGGCCGGCGCACGGCGGTGTATCGGGTCGAGGTGTGCAGCGGGGCAAAATTGTTGGCGCTGTTTACCGGCACGGTTTATCGGAAAACCGGTCAACCGGCTTCGCTTTCGGCTAAAGTAGGCTGAAGCAGGACGCTTGAAAGCGTCCCAGCTCCAGCGCAAAAGCACCCTCTAAATGGGTTTGACGAACGATTCTTTTGATAACAGCAGAGCTCTGCTCAGAGCGGGCCTTAAGTTATTTCAAGCTGTTTTCAACTGATGGAACCGGTTGCTAGCCGGCTTTTTCAACCGCCGTGCGGGCGGCCGAAAAATTGTTTTCAATCGAGCATTCGCAACACCCGCTCCGCCGCCAGCACCCCGCGATAGTTGGCTTCCTCGAAGACCGAATAGCCGCTCAAGTCGGAGTGCGCGAACGCGATCCGATCTCCCATTCGCTCCAACCGTTGTCGGGCTTCGCTCCAGACGAAGCCCGGCCGGGGGCAGACCATCGCATGACCCCAGCGCATCGCGTCCAACCGGGTGACGAGCTGGCGAATGTCGGGGTGCGGGCGCGAGAGGTCGTTCAAGATGTACTCCGCCCATGTCGCCCACGGCGTTGCCAGCAACCGCTGCCGCTCCTGAGCCGGCGGGCCGTCGCACAATGCCTGATACCAGGTGAATACGGTCTGATCGGCGTGCGCTGTCAGATGCTGGTGAGTGGCGACCACATAGCCCAGCGCGCCGCTGTCGTACAGCACGTTGTCCCACGACAGCGGCGCGCCTCGGCGTTCTTCAGGAAAAGCGCGCAGGCTGAGGTTGGCGACCAGCCAGGGCGCGTACTGAAATTCACGAATCGCCGCCGTCAATTCGGGCGCTAGTTCCCGAAAAACCGTGGGTGCTTGAAACACCGGCGCGGCCCAGATGGCCGCCCGCGCCAGATGTCGGGTCGAACGGTTCTCGTGCGGGCGCCAAGCGTCAACCGCCAGCGCTCGATCCAACTCCGCAATCCGCCAGACCAGCGCATCGGTGACGAGGTGAGCGGCCAGCCGTTCCCGCAGTCGCTCGACCAGCCAGCCGTTGCCTTCCGGCCAGGTCAGGACATCGTCGCCGTCGGCATCCTGGGCGAGCGCGTCGCGGCTGGCGAAGTAATGAATCCCCATCCAGGCCGAGGTTTGCTCGTAACGGCAGCCGTAATCATCGCGACAGGCGTAGTTGACATACCAGTGCAAGGGTTCCGAATCCAAACCTTGCCGCAACAGGAAATCGCGCATGGAGAGCCGATCCAGCGCTAACAAAGCGGCGTCGCGGGCGCTGAAGTCGATGGGGATGGCAAAGGCTTTACGACCGTCCGCGCCGCGTCGGGTTCGATAATCCGCCATCAAGTCCTGAAAGCGGTGATACTGGTCGAGATCGCGCCGCCGGACGCCGATCTGCGGCCACAAGCTCTCGTGCCAGACGCCGTGCGCATACAGCCGCTCTTGCGGCGCGAAATTGATATAACGCTCGTCGTAACTTGGGGCAGGCGCGAACGGATCGCCGAGCAGCACCCCGAAATCGGCCAGCAATTCGCGCGCGGCGCGGGATTCCTCGGTGGGGAAGGGTAGATAATGCGCGCCCCACGGATAGGCGCTGATCGCGTTTTGGCCCCAGCGAGCGTTGCCGCCGACCGCGGGTTCCAGCTCCAAAATGAGAAAATCGCTGCAACCGCTTTTGAGCAGCTTCCAACCGGCGGACAGTCCGGCGATGCCGCCGCCGACGATGATCGCCGAGGCTTTCAGCGTCTCGGTCGGCGCCGGGAAAGCGCCGGTGCGAAGGCGGTGGCCGAAACCGTCCGCCGCGCCGACAATCCCGCCTTCGGGTAAGGGCGGCGTTTTAAACGCAGTCGACCGCCGCCAGGTATCCGCGCTACCGGCCGCCAGGGCGACGCCGGCCAGCGATCCAAGAAAGTCGCGACGGTTCATGGTTCTCCAAGAACGGGCAAGGTGCGCCATGATACGCGACGGAACGGCCCCGCACTTAACCCTTCGGTCTCACGGTCGCCGCGGTCGGTCGATCGAGCGCGACCGCGTTGGAAGCGTTTGCTCGATCCTGCGATTTAGCTTTTTAACCACCAGTGATGGGGGTTATCATTTGCTGAGCACACTAGATGAAGTAAGCTAAAATATTAATGCCACAGAGCCAACTTTTTCTGATTTGTATTTCCTAATGCCTAGAATCCAAAAGTGGCTCAATCTCAACCAGGAGAGTGCAATGGAAGTAACCAGATACGATGTCAATGAAAAGGTTGATCGTGTCGCGTCCGGAGCTCATGAAGCCGTTGACAAGGCGGCGGGCGTGGCCGCGCAGGTGGCGGGCAGAGCCGTCGATATGGCCCAGCAGGCGGCGGAGAAGGCGTCCGATGTAGCCTCCAGGACGGCGGAGAAGGCGTCCG
Organism: Candidatus Competibacteraceae bacterium; assembly: GCA_016713505.1. Classification (NCBI taxonomy): domain Bacteria; kingdom Pseudomonadati; phylum Pseudomonadota; class Gammaproteobacteria; family Candidatus Competibacteraceae; species Candidatus Competibacteraceae bacterium. The sequence continues at coordinate 27,361 of JADJPA010000002.1, forward strand.
AGGTGGCCGCCCAAGTCGCGGAAACCGTCAGTGAGAAAAAGAAAGAACTTAAAGACGTGCAAGAAGACCTGACCGAGACGGTTCGGGTCTATGTCCATCAAAATCCGGTCAAGGCCTTGGCCATCGCCGCCGTTGGGGGCTTTGTGCTGAGCCGGCTGCTGCGATCTCACTGATCGCGCTCAACTGTGGACCGGTTTACTACCGTGAGTGAATCTATCGGATCGCGCGCCTCCGCCATCGCCTCGGAAACGTACTCGGGGATGTTGGCGGAGGTGCGGTCATTCGTCGATCAGTTCCGCGGGATCGCCTACGATCATGTCCGGCTCGCCAGTCTGGAAGCCAAGCAGGCGGGCGTCAGCGTGGCCACCATGCTCGTCCTCGGCGCGCTCGCGGCGATTTTACTGCTGAGCGCGTGGCTGGGCTTGATGGGGACCGTCGTGCTGTTCGTGGTCGAACGGGGTCTGCTGGCGGGCAGCACAGCCCTGGGGTTGGCGGTCGGCGTCAATCTAGTTATTGCCTTGATCCTTTTGATCCTCATCTACCGCCAGCTCGGCCGGCTGAAATTTCCCGCGACAGCGCGCAGCCTTAAAAGCCTGCTTTCAGACCCGCCCAATGCGGAGGATGCGTGATGGCAAACAAAGAACCGCTGGCCTATGAAGACCGCCGGTCGCTGGCCGAAAAAATCGCCGATACTGAAAACCGCATCTTGGAGCGGCGGCGCTTGCTGGTGGCGCGCCGGACATTCGTGGCCCAGCGCGTCCGCGAGCAAGTGACCTCTCCCGCGATATTGTTGTTGGCGGGTGGCGTCGGCTTTATCGTGGGCGAGCTGACGCGGAGCAAGCAGCAAGCATCTTCGGACCAAAAAGCCACGCCGATGGCCTCGCCATTGCTACAGGTGGTTGGTAACATCGTGGAGTTGGTGCGCCCCATTTTCCTTGCTGAAGTTGGCAAGATCATGCAGGCGTTCTCCTCGGGAGCGTCCATCCAAGTCGCCGATCAATTGGCCCGACTTTTCAACAAGCCTGCCGATCATTCCGAGAACGCCTGACGGTATTCTGGCTCTCGTCGGCCTTATGGCTGAGGGAGGCAGGATACCGCCTGTCCCGCTCCGAGCGATGGAGAGTGCTCGGAGCGGGACAGGCCGGTTGGCGCGTGCGGCCGTCAGCGCGCGCTGGTCGGGGCTGAGCTCGATCTCCACACCGACGCCACTTGGAAAGACGCCGCCAGGGAGCAATCTCAGTTCATGCGGAACGCCTATGAGGTTTTGAGAATGAAAACGAACGTATTGCAAGACGGCATGACATGATAAACCGCGCCGCCGCCTCGCCGGCGATCCGCTATTTTCTGCTGACGCTAACCGCGCTGTCTCTGGCCGGCATCGCCTGGAGCCTCTATACGGTGCTGGCCAATCAAACGCGGATCTCCTGGCAGACCACGCTGCAAGTGACCGCCGAGCGCTATACCTCAGCGTTAAAAGATGTGGAGACCGGGCAGCGCGGCTACACCATCGTCGGCAACGAAGATTTTATGGCTCCGTACTATCAGGCCAAAGCCACATTGGACGGTTATACCACCGCGCTGACGGAAGCTGCGGCCAATGCCGGCATGTCCGAGGAAATTCCGTCCCGCATGATCGTCCAAGGGCAAACCGTTCTTAAATTCGCCGAAACGACCATCGCCGCCCGCAAGCGTTCCTTTGCCGAGGCTCAAGCCTTGGTGGAAACCCGCATCGGCAAGAACGCCATGGACAAGGTGCGCCAGGATCTGCTCCTCGTGCAGGTTTGGACGCAGCGAATGAGCGATCTCATCCGCGAACAGAACCGCCGCGTCCAGGTTCCAATCATCATTGCCTCGCTGTTAGCCCTGGCGCTGACCATCTGGCTGTTCGTGTACTTCGCGGCTAGGGCGAAGCGGGCCACGATTCACGCCCGTTCGCTGATGGCCGATGTCATCGAGCGCGCGCCGGTCGGCTTGGCGCTGCTCGACAAAGATCTTCATATCAGTCAGGCCAACAAGGCCTTTGCCAAGATGGTGACCGAAAACGGCTCGATGAAAGCCGGCCAAGCGCTGGTGACGGCGGCGCCCCAGATCGAAGGCTATCTGCGCCCGCGCATTCAAAGGGCCGTTACCGAACGCTTCCGCTTCAAGGACGAAGGCGCGGAGCAAACGCTCGATTTGGCGTTTGACGACAAAGCGAGCTATTTAAAGGCCGACGTGTTTCCGGTGACGCTGATCGGCGACGAAGGCGCTCAAAGCCCCGGCGTCGGGGTCGTGCTCAACGACGTGACGCGCCAGCGAGCCTCGGAGCGCGAACTTGAAATCGCTCGGGACGCCGCCGAATCCGCCAATCGAGCCAAATCGACCTTCATCGCCAACATGAGTCACGAGTTGCGAACGCCGCTGACCGCGGTGCTCGGCTATTGCGAGTTGATCGAGGAAGATCTGCGCGACCTCGGGCAGGAGGCGATACTGGCCGACCTCAACAAAATCAATTCCAACGCCCGGCATCTGTTGGGGCTGATCAATGACGTGCTCGATCTCTCCAAGATCGAAGCGCAGAAGATGGACGTACACGCCATCGAATTCACCCTCGGCACCCTGCTGGCGGAGCTTGAAGCAGCGACCGGCAGCCTGATCGCCAAAAACAACAACACGCTATCGCTGAGCGCCGATGCGCCGGACACCGTGCTGATGACCGACGATCTGAAGGTCAAACAGATTTTGCTCAACCTGATCGGCAACGCCGCCAAATTCACGACCGACGGCCAGATCAGCGTTCATGCCGCGCAGATCGAGCAAGACGGCGCGCCGCACATCCGTTTCACCGTCAAGGACACCGGCATCGGCATGTCGCAAGAGCAACTGGCCAATTTGTTTCAGCGTTTTGCCCAAGCCGATGCGACCACGACCCGCAAATACGGCGGCACCGGCCTGGGCCTGGCCCTGACGCGGGCGCTGTCCACCATGCTCGGCGGTCGGATCGATGTGGAAAGCGCCGAGGGCGAAGGGACGACCTTTACCGTGACCGTTCCCACCCGTTACGAGAAGAAAGTGGTGAACGCTGAAACGGGTCAGGAAATCGCGCCCGAGGAGCAACCCGAGTCGGGCGATGCGCCGAAACGCAAGGTGCCGAGCGTGCTGGTGGTCGACGACGATCCCTCGGCGCGCGAGCTGCTCAGCCGCAATCTGGAGCGCGAGGGCTTTGCGGTCACCACCGCATCTAGCGGCACGGAGGCGCTGGCAATGATCAAAGGCAGCAAGCCGCTCGCCGTGCTGCTCGATGTCATGATGCCGGGACTCGATGGCTGGCATGTGCTGCGAGCCATCCGCGAAAACTCGGAGACCAAGGACATTCCGGTGATCATGCAAACGGTGCTGGACGAGCGAAATTTCGCTTACGCGCTGGGGGCCAGCAGCTATCTCAAGAAGCCGGTGCACCGCAATGCCCTGGCGGAAGCCCTGCAAGCGCTCACCATCAACACGGCCGGTCATGAGGTGCTGATCGTCGACGATGACGAAGCCGCCAACGAACGGTTGATGACGATGCTGCACCGCGACGGCTGGAATTGCCGGATGGCGCTGAACGGCGTCGAGGCCATGAAGGCGCTCGCCGAACACAAACCGGATTTGGTGCTGATCGATCTGATCATGCCGGAAATGGACGGCTATGCTTTTATCCGAGAGACGCGCAAAAATCCCGAGTACGACGACCTTCCGCTGGTGGTGATGACGGCGGAAGATGTACGATCCGACAAAGTTCGCAAGCTCAGTGGTGAAACCGCCGGAATCGTCCAGAAGGGTTCGATGCCGCTTGCCGATCTCGTAGCCGATCTGCGTCGCTTTGCGGATCAGGCCAAGACTAACTGACTCATCGATTGACGGAACCTGACAATGGCGAAAATCCTTCTGGTCGAAGACAGCGAACAAATCTGGGACTTCCTATCGCGGCGCCTGGAGCGGCGTGGCCACACCGTGGTGCTGGCCCACGACGGCGAACAGGGCGTCAACAGCGCCAAGGCGTCAGCTCCCGACATCATCCTGCTCGATATGAACCTGCCCGTGATGGACGGCTGGACGGCGGCCCGCGCCATCAAGGCCGACCCGCAAACCCAGAAAACCCCGATCATCGCCCTGACCGCGCACGCCATGGCCGGCGACCGGGAAAAGACGATCCAGGCCGGTTGCAACGACTATCATCCCAAACCGATCGATTTCGCCAAGCTGCTCGAACAGATCGACGCCTTGCTCAAGCCGGCATGAGCTTAACTCGCCGGCGCTCAGCCTAAGGCCCGCTTTGCGGGGCCGCTCTTAAGGGAGATTTTGTTGGACATCATCACCAACCGGCTGCTGCGGCAAGCCGTGCCGCTGTTCAATGTCATGGCCGGCGTGGTGCTGGTGATCGGCATCGCCACCATCCTGATGTTCGGCCAGAGCATCATCGCGCCCCTGGCGCTGGCCGTCCTGTTGAGTTTTGCCCTGACCCCCATCGTCACGTCGCTGGAGCGGGTCCGGTTGGGGCGCGGTCTGGCGGTGCTGTGCGCCATTCTGCTGGCCTTGACCATCATCGTCGGGATCGCCTATGTCGCCTATCGGCAGGTGATCGCGCTGGTCGGAGATCTTCCCTCCTACGAGCCGATCATTCGCCAGAAGATCTCAGGGCTGTCGCAGCAGATGGCCGGAAGCGGCGTGTGGAGCAACGCCGCCGATTCGCTGGGGCGAGTGCTGGCCGACCTCCAGAAAATAGGGGGTGAGGGCGGTAGCGCCGTCGCATCGAGCGTGCAGACCGTGCGCGTCGACGATCAGGATCATGGCTTCCAGGCTGTTTATCAATATCTTCTACCGGCGCTGCAACCGTTGGTTTCACTGTTGGTGGTGATGCTGATGTCGGCTTTCATGCTGGCCCAGCGTGAAGACCTGCGCAACCGGTTGATCCGTCTGGCCGGCGCCGAGGATATTCAGCAGACCACGGCGGCGTTCGACGATGCGGGGTTCCGCGTGGGCCGCCAGCTGTTGACCCAGCTCGCTCTCAACATGAGCCTGGGGTTGATCATGGGTACGGGGCTGTGGCTGATCGGTCTGCCCAGCCCGTTCCTGTGGGGCATCATTTACGGGTTGTTGAATTTCGTGCCGTATATCGGCCTGGTCGGGCTGGTGCCGCCGCTGTTTGTGGCTTTTGCCACCGACCCCGGCTGGGGAAGTTTCCTATGGACGGCCGGGCTGTTCGCAATCATCGAGCCGGTGAGCACCAATATCGTCGAGCCGATGCTCTACGGGCGCACCTCCGGCCTGTCGCCGGTGAGCATCGTCATCGCGGCGATGGTGTGGGCGTTTGTCTGGGGTCCGATCGGTCTGGTGCTATCGACCCCGCTGACCATCTGCCTGGTGGTGGTCGGCCGCCATATCCCGCGCTTGCAGTTCCTGGATATTCTGCTCGGCGACCGGCCGGCGCTGGAACCGCAAGAAATCTTCTATCAACGAATGCTGGCGGGCGACCCGCGCGAAGCCGAAACGCAAGCGCGGGAGTTTCTCAAAGGCCGCGGCCTTTCGACTTATTATGACGAGATCGCCCTAGAGGCCATCCGCCGCGCCCATCTGGACATCGTGCGCAGCTCCGTGACCGGCGACCGGTTGGCGGTGCTCGCCTCATCGACGGAAGCGCTGGTCGATTCACTCGATGACGTGCAGCCGCTGGCGCGCGGCCGCAGCAGCCGCACGTTGACCGCGGAAGCGGAAGCGGCGTTGGATACGGTGCGGCCCGACCGCGAGATCGAAAAAGTGGTGTTCGCGCGGGACGATCTCGCCGAGGGCTGGCGGAGCGAGCAGCCCATCGCCATTCTGTACGGCAATCACCCCTTGGATGGCGCGGCGGCGAAGATGTTGCAGCAAGTGTTCACGAAGCACGGGCTTGCGGCGCGGAGTTTGTCGCTGGCGCAGGCCGCTGAGGCGACGGCGGGGCAAGCCGAGGGGGTGGCGCTGGTCTGCTTGTCCTTCATCGAGCCGCTGAGCACGTTGCATCTGCGCGCTTTCTCGCGGCAGGTCAAGCGCCGCGCGCCGCGGGCTCAGGTGATGCTGTGCATCTGGCAAAAGACCGACGCCGCGTTGGTCAAGGACTGGCGTCGCAAGCTGCGGGTGGACCGTTTGGTGACCACCACCGCCGATGCGCTTGATGCGGCGGCCGGTATGGCGACCGCGCCGCATGACAAGGCCAGTCACTGAGTGGGAACTCTGGCAAAAAAGCCCGAGCGAACCCAAGATTCATCGGCGGATAAAAAGCGCTAGAGGCTGCGCCAGCAGCCCCTAGCGTGTTGCTTCAACGTGAATAAAGGCCTAAAAAACCGTCAGGGGCTCCTTAGATAGCAACAGCTCGGGAAAAATTTCCAAGAAACGCGGTGGCTTGAAGAGAAATCAAGCTCTTTTGATCAAGCCGATCAAGAACAGCAACACGACCGCGCCGACTGTGGCTGTGATAATCGATCCGATTATTCCGTACGAATTGAGCCCTAACAGGCCAAAAAGGAAACCGCCCACCATCGCACCGACAATACCGACGATGATGTTGCCCACCAGACCAAAACCACCGCCTTTGATGATCTGGCCCGCCAACCAGCCAGCGACCGCGCCAATCAACAGAAAAATGAGCAAGCTCGTAATTTCCATGGTTAAAATCCTCGATAGGGCTGTAAAACGGGTTGCAACGAGAACGCTCTCAAACTTGAAGCTTTCCCCTGTATTCACGGGTCGTCACGCTGTCGCCCGCGCGCTGTACGGCGGGTTGACAGCGTGACGAATTCAGCGTCAGCAGTTAGCGGCCGTCGCCGTCGGCATCGCCCGGCAGGGCGTGTTCGATGTGATGCCAAGCGTCGCGCGCGGCGGTTTTGGCCTGTTCCCAGGTCAAGCGCGACTTACCCTTGATGCGCTCCCACTCGACCGCGAGTTCGCGCTCGCTGGCGTCGAACGCGCCTTTCAACCGGTTGCGCGCGTCGTAACCCAACCGATAGGCGGGTGCGTAGTCGTCGTCATAGGTGTAGCCGCGCACGTAGTCGGGACGGTTTGCATAAGCGCCGCGCCAATACGCATCTTCGGCGGCGGGATTGACCAGTTGGCCCGCGCCCTTGCCGGCCAGACCGCCGGCCGCCACACCGACGGCCGCGCCCACCGCCATGCCGACCGGACCGCCGACCGCGCCCAGCGCCGCGCCCGCGGCCGCGCCCGCGCCGGCTCCGACGCCGGTGGCGAGGTTGTGATCGCTACGATCGTCGGCCGCCTTGGGATTGACGACTTCGCCCGCGCCCTTACCGGCCAGACCGCCGGCCGCCGCGCCGATGGCCGCGCCCACCGCCGCGCCGACCGGACCGGCTACCGAGCCGACGGCCGCGCCGGCTAACGCACCGCCGGTCGCCCCGGCGCCCGTGGCGACCGGATGCTCGCCAACGGTTTCGTCCACCGCGTCCGCGAAGCGATCCCACGCATCGCGCGCGGCGAGCTTGGCTTGTTCCCAGGTCAGACGGGATTTCCCCTTGACGCGCTCCCACTCGGCGGCGAGTTCACGCTCGCTGGCGTCGAACGCGCCTTGATACCGGCCGCGTCCTTCGTAGCCGAGACGGTAGGCGGGGGCGTAGTCATCTTCATAGCTATAGCCGGTCTGGTAGCCGGGACGGGTCGCATAAGCACCGCGCCAGTAGGTCTCTTCGTCATCGATAGTCGGGTTGACCGCCTCGGCGGCGCCCTTGCCGGCCAGTCCGCCGACCACCGCGCCGACCACCGCGCCGATGGCGGTGCCGATGGGACCGGCCACCGAACCGACGGTCGCTCCCGCCACCGCGCCGCCCGCGGCCCCGACGCCCGTGCCTACCGGATGGGCCCCGGCTTCGCCGCTGATCGGGTCTTCGTTACGAGGGTTATTGTCGATCATGAGAACCTCCTAAAGTGAGAACAGTGAGTGATATGAGAAATCCAACCCTTCTTCCACGCGTCTCGGCCTGGGTTTCGAGCGGCCTTGACGATGTTGATGGGGCAAATGGTAGGGATGGCCGGTCAGCCATCCCAGTGTCGAAAGGCATGTCATGGTCACGACTTCATCCTGTGACGAAGGTCACTCGGTGGATTCTTTCAGGACGGTAGTCGGGGGCTTTGGAGCTACGTCCATACTGCTGAGGTGGAGGGTGGCGCGTTCGCCACGAACGGCGCTTGAAACCAGGGGAGAGGACGCAGTGCGGCCAGTATCGGCCGGCGTTTTGCGGAGGTGGAAGCCCCTACGGAGGAGGCTTGAACGGCCACCGTCCATCGCGGCGAGCGGGAACAGTCGAAATCGGCGCGGACGCAAGGAACCTGTAAAAGGCCCCAGCTCGCAATGACTCAAGCTGGCAGGCGTCAACCGCGCCGTTTGGTGGCGTGCAGCGCTAGCTCGGTGCGGCTGCGGGCGTGCAGCTTGTCCATAATTCGGCTTACGTAATTCTTGACGGTGCCTTCCGCCAAGAAAATTTCGGCGGCGATTTGCTTGTTGCTCTTACCTTCGGCGAGCAGATCGAGAATGCGTTCTTCTTTGTCCGTCAGCGGATCAACCTCAGCCAGCGGCGTGGTTCCCGATGGCGCGACGGTGGCTTTCGACGCAGGCGCTGTCAGCGGAGCGGCTTGCGATGGAGGGGTGACGCTGGCGGCCTTCGAGAAGCCCGCGCCATTTGCCGGCGCGGCGCCCGTTTTCGCGGGTTGGCCGGCAAAGCTGCGAAACTGATCCATCACCTTGCGGGCGATGGTCGGCGACAGGCGCGACTCGCCGCGTCGGACCGCCCACAGCGTCTCCAGCACCTCCGCCTCGGATGCATCTTTCAGCAAGTATGCTTGCGCGCCCGCGCAAATCGCCTCGAACACCAAATCGTCGTAGTCGTAAGTCGTCAGCACCACCACTCGGGTCGCGGGCAGCTTGGCGGTGATTTCGCGGGTGGCGACGATCCCGCTGGCGCGCGGCATCTGCAAATCCATCACCACGATATCCGGTTGGGTGGCCAAGGCTTTTTCGATAGCTTCCAGGCCATCGGCCGCTTGGCCCACGACCTCGATATCGGGTTCGGCCGCCAGCATCATCCCCAGCCCGCGCCGGATCAGCGGTTGGTCGTCGACGATCAACAGCCGCAGGAGGCAGGAATCGGGAGCTCCAGCACCGGAGGTTGCCATCATTCGGCTTGCTCGGAGGGCGGTAAAACGGCGGATTGCTGGGGCAAAACCGATTTTTTCAAACACGCGTGCATTTCACCCACCAAGCGGGAAGGCAAGCGAGCGGTGAAAAAACGCAGCACGGCCTTGACCGCCAAGGCCGCTTGCGCAGGCGGCAACTTGGCTGTGCGAGCCACCTCCTGGGTCAATTCATCTATCATGGTCGCACCTGTTTTGATCAAAGCGCTGGTTTTTGAAGGCCAAGTCAAAATGCATAGTGATGGTGATTATTAGCTTGAAGACACCCGTTCGGCCAGTACAGTGGCAAAAGGCATGTCATGGTGGCGATTTGATATGACGAAGGTCACTCTTTTCGCTTTCCGCCCAGCTTGCGGGTGACGGGTCGATTCATGAACCTCCTCATCCAGCATTTCAACCCGCACCGGTATTTGGCCGCCGCCATCGGCTGGGCCGTGTTCGCCATCATTTTAGCAGCGGCGCTGCTGGGTGCGAATTTAGCCGCCAGGGAAGCCTCAGAGCGCGCGCGCGCCGACGCCGAACGCCTGCTGGCCCAGTTCGCCACCCAAATCCGTCACGCCCTCGACACGAGCCTGGAAAACCGTCAGTCGATCCTTCGGGTAACCGCCGCCCAGATCGTCGCCGATTACGATAATGGGCCGGATGATTTACACCGCCGCCATCTGGAGGCGGTGCGGGCGCAATTTCCAGAATTCGTCTGGCTCGGGGTGGCGGACGAGCGGGGCCAGGTCGTGACGACCGTCGGCAAGAGCATACAGGATGAGAATGTCGCCGCGCGTTTCTGGTTTCAAAAAGGCCGTCAGGGTCCGTTTCTCGGCAGCGCCCGCGATGTTCCCTTGCTCGATGAGGATTTACCCTCTTTGGCCCTGAAGGATTGGATGCCGGGCTTCGTGGTGGCCGTGCCGATCGTGCGGCCTTCGGGCGAGCGAGTCGGCGTCCTTGGAGCGCGATTGTCGTGGGAGTGGATCGAGCGTCAGGAAAGTAATCTGCTGAGCCAGTTGGAGACGCGCCGCCCGCTCGATGTCCTGCTGGCCACCGCCGACAAGATGGTGGTGCTAGGCCCGCAACGCTGGCTCGGCCGCACGCTGACCGCCGACTCCGATCTCAGCGAGGCCGGCCGCTATGTGGTGTGCCATAACATCGTGCCCCCGGAACAACAGAAGGGTTTCGGGTGGGTGGTGATCCTGCGCCAGGATGCCGATATCGCCTTGGCGCGCGCCAAGCTGGCGCGCCGCACGGTATTTTGGGTCGTGCTGTTGGCGGGTTTGGTCTCCGCGATCGTGGCCGTTCTGGTAACGCGCGCGCTCACGCTGCGCCTGGGCGTGCTGGCCGCGCAAGCCGAAGCGGTCCGCCAGGGCGTGCAGGAAACCCTGTCAGTACCGACCGGGACCGACGAAATCGGCCGCATCGGGACAACGCTCACCGCATTGGTGGGCCATCTCCAGCAAGAAAAGCGCGCGCTGGCGAACTTGAACGCCGAATTGGACGCCCGCGTGGCCGAACGGACCGTCCGTATCGAACGGCTGGCCGACGAAGCGCGCCACGCCGCGATCACGCGCGAACGGCTGCGGCTAGCGCGCGAACTGCACGACACGCTGGCGCATTCGCTGATGGCGTTGTTGACGCAGATTCGCCTGATTCGCAAGCTGCACGAGCGCCTCGCTCCCGCCGAGCTGGAAGCGGAGCTGGCGCGGGCCGAGGAGGTGGCCGCCAGCGGCTTGACCGGCGCGCGGGCCGCGATCACTCAAATGCGCCACAACAGCGTGCGCGATGAAGGTCTCGGTGCGGCCTTGCAGCGATTGCTGGGCCGTTTCCGGGAGCGCTCCGGCGTGGAAACCGTGTGGCACGCCGATCTCCAAGCCGCCGGCTTGGCCGACGAACGGGCGGAAACGGTGTTCCGCATCATCGAAGAGGCGCTGAACAACGTCGGGCGGCACGCCAGCGCTCAAACGGTGCACCTCAGCTTACGGTGGATCGAATCACCTTCCACCGCACCGTCGGACTGGAACTATGACGATCTGGCGCGCGTGCGCATTGAGATCGCCGACGATGGGGTGGGTTTCGATCCGGCGCAACCGTGTCCGGGACACTACGGCCTGCGCGGCATCCGCGAGCAGGCGGAGTTGATTAAGGCGCGCTTCGAACTCCACAGTCAGTTTGACGCCGGTACCCGGATCGTTTTGGAGTTCGATGCCTAAACGACGGACCACGCCACAGTAAACCGCCGCCGCCAAGCCGCCGAGCGGCCAAAACAGCAACATCGGCCCCAGATGCAAACCCAACGTAGCCAGCGGCAGGCTGTGTTCGCCTCGCCATCGCGAACACCATCGCCGGCGTGGCCGCCAGATGCCGGGCGGGGTCGCCTCGCCCAGCTCGCTGCTCGCTCCGGTGATGGCCACCATTTATCCCGCGATGTTATGGCGCATCTTTGTAAGCTCCCGCTGGCGATATCGACTTGAAAAGCGACAAGCGGTTTAGCGATCCACCATCGACATGACGGTCGGGTTGTAGCGCGGCCCGGACACCTTCCCCGGCGCGAGTGCCTCGTCGAGCGCGCCCATCTGGGCCGCATCGAGCGAGATCGACGCGGCGGCGACATTCTCCTCCAGGTATTTGACGCGCTTGGTGCCGGGGATCGGCACGATGTCGGTTCCCTGGTGCAGCAGCCAGGCGATGGCGACCTGTCCCGACTTGACGCCGAGCGACCGAGCTATCTCTCGTACCGCCTCCGCCGCTCGCACATTGGCGTCGAAGTTCTCGCCCTGATAACGGGGATCGTTACGGCGGAAATCGCCTTGAGGGTACTCCTCCGCTCGCTTGACCTCACCGGTCAGGAAGCCGCGACCCAAGGGCGAAAACGGCACCAGACCGATGCCGAGCTCCCGCAGCACCGGGATAATATCCGCCTCCAGATTCCGCTCCCACAGCGAATATTCGCTCTGCAACGCGGAAACGGGATGGACGGCGTGAGCGCGCCGGATATTGGCGACGCCCGCTTCGGACAGGCCAAAAAAGCGCACCTTGCCAGCGGCGACCAGCTCGCCCACCACGCCCGCCACCTCTTCCATCGGCACCACCGGATCGACGCGATGCTGGTAGAGCAAGTCGATGCGGTCGGTCTGAAGCCGCCGCAGGGAGCCCTCGACCGCTTGGCGGATGTGCGCCGGTCGGCTGTCGCGCTCAATGCCCATCTGTTTGCCGTTCTCGATGCGAAAACCGAATTTGGTGGCCAGAATGACCTGGTCGCGCCGTCCCTTCAGCGCCCGACCCAGCAGTTCCTCGTTGGTGTAAGGGCCGTAGACCTCGGCCGTGTCGAGGAAAGTGCAGCCCAGTTCGATGGCGCGGTGAATGGTGGCGATGGATTCGGTCTCGTTGGCTGGGCCATAGAATTGGCTCATCCCCATGCAGCCGAGACCGAGCGCCGAGACTTCCAGCCCTTGTTGACCAAGCTTGCGTTTTTCCAGACTCATCATGCGGCTCCTAATGTCGCGATCAGCCCTTCAGCGAGGCCATGTCGATCACGAAGCGGTACTTCACATCGCTTTTGAGCATCCGCGCATAGGCGGCGTTGATGTCTTGCATCTCGATCGTTTCGATGTCGGAGGTGATGCCGTGCTGGCCGCAAAAATCGAGCATCTCCTGGGTTTCGGCGATGCCGCCGATGATGGAACCAGCCACCGATTTACGCCCCATGATCAACGGGATGGTGTTCAATAGCGGATCGAGATCGCCGAGATAGCCGACCAGCACCAGCGTGCCGTTCAGCGCCAGGGTGGGCAGATAAGGATTGAGGTCGTGGACATACGGCACGGTATCGATGATGAGATCGAAGCGATTCCTGGCCGCCTCCATTTGCTCGGCGTCGGTGGAGAGCACGATGCGGTCCGCGCCCAGACGGCGCGCATCCTGCTCCTTGCCTGGCGAGCGGGTGAACAGCGTGACCTCCGCCTGTAAGGCTTTGGCGAGTTTGAGCGCCATGTGGCCCAATCCGCCCAGGCCCACGACCGCCACTTTGCTACCCTTGCCGACTTTCCAGTGGCGTAGCGGCGACCAAGTGGTAATGCCGGCGCACAACAGCGGCGCGGCTCCGGCCAGATCCAGCCCGTCGGGGACTTTCAGCACGAATTTATCGGTGACGACAATCTTTTGGGAGTAACCGCCGAAGGTGGGCATCTGGTCGTGCGAATCGACGGCGTTATAGGTCAGGATCGGGAACGCCTCGCAATACTGCTCCAAGCCCTGTTCACATGCGGGACAGTGCTGGCAGGAATCGACCATGCAGCCGACACCGACCGTATCGCCCGCTTTGAAACGGGTGACATCCGCGCCGACGCTGACCACCCGGCCGATGATTTCATGACCGGGCACCACGGGGTAGGTCGTGTTCTTCCAATCGTTACGGGCGGTATGCAAATCGGAGTGACAGACGCCGCAGTAAAGAATCTCGATCGTCACATCGTTCGGGCGCGGCTCGCGGCGCTCGAAACGATAGGGCGCCAGGGGGTCCGTGGGGGAGTGTGTTGCGTAACCCAGTACCTGCATCGTCATCGCTTTTCTCCAGGGTGAATGACCTCTGAATCTCACCGTCGAACAGTGGACCTCGACCCTGATCGTTTCGTTCGGCCGGCGATCAATTGCCTAGTCAGTTTTTGGCTGGAAGCTTATGGGAGGTTCCGACCGGATTGGCTTGAACCCTATGTGGCCTAAAGGGCTGAAACAAGTCGGCCTACAGTGGCTACAATTGGTATTGAACAGTCGGCTTTCAAGGATTAAGCAACCAGATGCTCGCTTTATTCCAGCGTTATCTGCCCGATACTCCGCTGCCTCCGCTTCGGGAAGCGGCGCGGACTTCGGCGGCTATCGGTATGGCGATAGTGCTGACGGGTATTCTTTCCAGTTTGCTGGCGCCGAGGGCCTTGGCGCCGGTATTGGTGGCGTCGATGGGCGCTTCAGCGATTATTTTGCTCGCTTTGCCCACGAGTCCGCTGGCCCAGCCCTGGCCGTTGGTCGGTGGCCAGCTCATTAGTTTTGTCATCGGCATCAGCATGGCGCGCTGGATTCAATGGCCGCTGTTGGCTTGTGGCTTGGCCGTGCTGTTGACTGCTTTTGTCATGCTGCGTCTGCATTGCCTGCACCCGCCGGGCGGCGCCGCCGCGCTGATCCCTATTTTAGCCCACCCCGAAGCGCAGCACTTGAGTTATAGCTACTTGCTCGTGCCGGCGGCGGTCAACATTTTTGTCTTGTTGCTGGTGGCGTGGGGCTTTAATCGCTTGCTCGGTCGCCCCTACCCACAGCGTCCGCTCTCGTCGCCCAACCCGCACGGTACCGGCGATCCGTTGCCGAGCGCGCGCGCCGGCGTCCGGGAAGATGACGTGCTGACGGTGCTGGCGGAAGAGCCGGTGATGCCGGATATCGGCGCGGCGGAACTGCGGCGTTTGATGGCGCGGGCGGAGGATACCGCCATCCATCGAGTGTTCGGCGGACTGGATTGCGCCGCCGTGATGTCGCGCGACGTGGTGACGGTTTCCTCCCAGCAATGGGCAGGTGAAGCGTGGCGGTTGTTGCGCCAGCATAAGTTGCGAACGCTACCGGTGCTCGATCCGACCGGTCAACTGGTGGGCATGATCGCCTTGGTCGATTTTCTCAAGCGCATTCCGCTGGAGGGCTTGCAACAAGAGGCTCACACCTTGGCGGCTTGGCTGGCGGGGCGCTCGGGAAGGGAGCCGCTGGTCGAGGAGGTGATGACCCCTTCGGTGCAAACCGTCCGAAACGATCAATCGTTGCTGGAATTGGTGCCGCTGCTCGCCGATGCGGGTTTGCACCATCTGCCGGTGGTCGATGCCGGGGGCCGCTTGGTCGGGATGATTACCCAATCGGATCTGATCGCCGGCTTGCACTGGGAATTGACCCGAGGCGCGATGGAGCGGGCATAGAGGATGGCCGCCGGTGAGGACGGCGAGAAGGGCGGCGGCATCGACAGCGCAAGAGGCGTCTTCTAAGCTCAGGACAGAAGCGAAGCGATCCGCCCGCCGATCCGAAGTGGGGGCAAGCGCCGGTGGTGTTTCACGCGGGTCAAACCGTGGCGGAGGATGACTTGAAAACCTTCTGCCGCGAGCACTTAGCCGGTTATAAGGTTCCGAGGGAAATTCGCTCGGCCGCCGGCTTGCCGCTGACCGGCGCGGGCAAGTTGGACCGTCATGTCCCGCCGGTCGGGAAAGCGCAACTCGCCCAACGCGGCGGCCACCGCGAACAGGATGATCGCGCCCATCACCATCCGCGTGGCGGCGAAGCTCAGCGGTGGGATGAACTGCAAGCCGACTTTCATCACCGGCTATTATTCTAGTCGGATGCAGCATGGGCGCTGCATCTTATGCTCAAGGCGTCGCCAACACCTCCAAACGCACGACGTATGCCTCCGACGGATTGTTCGCGGCGGCGGATGAAGCCACCGCCCTCAAGCATGTCAAGGCTATCGAGAAAGGCTTGGCAATCCGACCGATGAAGCGCTTCAATCCAGAAAAAACCTGAAATTGATAATCAACCCAGTCATGAGCAACACAATCGGCCAGATGTGTGACCACAGCAACGTCAGTCCGTTGCCCTTAAGCACAATGCCGTGCATCAGAATCAGAAAAGGGTGAGCGGCAATAGGTTACCGGTCGCCCTTGAAGCGAAACAAGAGGTGCAACGCCATGAACAACACGCCGTCCATCGAACGCCATCAACCCACTGATCCTCCTGCGCTGACAGGCTGCATCACCAGAATCCCGCGCGCGGCGCAAGCCCGGTTGCTGCTGCACGATCTGGAAAGCGATTCATGTTTCGCGGACCTCTTGCGTGAGGCGCTGCCGGATGAAGCGGCCCGCTTGGCGTATTTGAATCACCTGGCCTGGGAGGGACGCTCCTGACGTAAAGCAACGTTTTTATTGGAAACCCCGAATTTCTGAGCCGATCACGCCGCACAACCCCACCCGACAAACCTAAAAACCTTGATCTCAATCAAGGAATCCCCTTAGCGCCCCTCGTAATATTGCGCTTGCAGCATTCTGCGCGAGAACTGCAATGGCGACGCTAAAAAAACAACAAATCTCCGTTCTCACTATGAACACGATGGCCTTCGCGGTGAACTTCGCCGTCTGGGTCATGTTTTCGGTCATCGGCATCAAGATCAAGGCCGAACTGAATTTAAACGAAACGGAATTCGGCTTGCTGGTCGCCACGCCGATTCTGACCGGCTCGCTGGTGCGGTTGCCGCTGGGCATCCTGACCGACCGCTACGGCGGGCGGATCATCTTTTTTATCCAAATGCTGCTGGTGGCGGTTCCGACTTGGCTGGTCTCTTACGCCACCCAGTATTGGCAGTATCTGGTGCTGGGGTTGTTCGTCGGGCTGGCGGGCGGTTCGTTCGCGGTCGGCATCGCTTATACCTCGACCTGGTTCAGCAAGGAGCGGCAAGGAACGGCGATGGGCATCTTCGGCGCGGGCAACGCCGGATCGTCGCTGACCAAGTTCGTCGCGCCGATGATCATTGCCAGCTTCGGCGCGTGGCAGATGGTGCCGAAAGTGTATGCCGTCGCCCTGGTGGTGATGGCGGTGCTGTTCTGGTTCTTCACCTACACCGATCCGCTGCACGAGAAAGGCGCGGAGCAAAACCGCGCCCGGCCCAGCCTCGGCCAGCAATTGACGCCGCTGGCTGATCCACGGGTCTGGCGCTTCGGTCTGGCGTATGCCTTCGTGTTCGGCGCGTTCGTGGCGATGGCCTTGTGGCTGCCGAAATATTATGTCGGTGAATACGGCCTGCCGCTGGCGACCGCTGCGTTTTTGACCATCTTCTTCGATCTGCCGTCCGGGGCGATTCGGGCGTTGGGCGGTTGGGCTTCGGATAAGTGGGGCGGCAACACCGTCACCTGGTGGGTGCTGTGGGTCAGCCTGATCTGCCTGTTTATCCTCAGCTATCCGCCGACCACCATGACCATTCACGGCATCAAGGGCGATGTCTCGGTCAACCTCGGCATCGGCATCGTGCTGTTCACGATTTTGGTGTTTATGGTCGGGCTGGCGCAGGGTTTCGGCAAGGCCAGCGTTTACCGCAGTTTGGCCGACCACTATCCGACCCAGATGGGCGTGGTCGGCGGCATCGTCGGTTTGATCGGCGGCCTGGGCGGTTTCGTGCTGCCGATCATGTTCGGCGTGGCGGCGGATGCCATCGGTGTGCGCAGCAGTTGCTTCATGCTGATGTTCCTGTTGGTGGTGGTCAACATGTTGTGGATGTGGCTGGCCGAGAAGCACGAGCGCGAGGAAATTTTGGAGCGCCACGCCGAGGCACGGGCGGAACTGGTGGGCGCGAATCTGGTGGACCGCATCTACCGCCGTCGTCATCTGCTAGCCGATTGGCGGCCGGACGACGAGCAATTCTGGCAATCGGCCGGGCGGCGGATTGCCAATCGCAATCTGTGGCTGTCGATGCCGGCACTGCTGCTGGCCTTTGCGGTGTGGGTGGTGTGGAGCGTGATCGTGGTCGAACTGCCACGGGTCGGCTTCAAATTCACCCAAAATCAATTGTTCTGGCTGGCGGCGCTACCGGGCTTGTCCGGCCCGTTCTTCCGGGCGCTGTATTCCTTCGTGGTGCCGATCTTTGGCGGCCGCAACTGGACGGTGTTTAGCACCGCGCTGCTGCTGTTGCCGACGCTGTGGGTCGGGGTGGCGGTGCAAGACCCGAATACCCATTACGCGGTATTCGTTGCCATCGCTCTGCTATGTGGGCTGGGCGCGGGCAATTTCTCGTCCAGCATGGCCAATATCAGCTTCTTCTTCCCGCAGCGGCTGCAAGGCACCGCGCTGGGGTTGAACGGCGGTGTCGGCAATCTCGGCGTCGGCATCGCCCAGTTGATCGTGCCTATCACCATCTACGGCGGCGCGCTGTGGATTCTCGGCGGCAATGCCCAAAACCGTTTCGATGAGGGGATCGTCACCTCGATCTGGCTGCAAAACGCCGGTTTTATCTGGGTGCCGTTCATCGTCGCCGCCTCGGTCGCCGCGTGGTTCGGCATGGACAACATCGCCACCGTCAAGGCCAGTTTCGCCGAGCAGGTCGCCATTTTCCGCCACAAGCACCAATGGCTGATGAGCTGGCTCTACACCGGTACCTTCGGTTCCTTCATCGGGCTGGCGGTGACCTTCCCGATGCTGGTCAACACCCAGTTTCCGAACGCCAACGCCTTCAAATTCGCTTTCCTCGGCCCGCTGCTGGCGGCGTTGATTCGCCCGCTCGGCGGCTGGCTGTCGGATCGGATCGGCGGCGCGATCATCACCTGTTGGGTCTTCATCGCCATGACGGCGGCGTCGTTGGGCGCGCTGCTGTTCCTGCCGGGGCGGAACGACAGCGGCAACATGATCGGCTTCATCTTTATGTATCTGGTGTTGTTCTTCAGCGCCGGGGTCGGCAACGGCTCCGTCTTCCGCATGATCCCGATCGTTTTCCGTGCCCTGCGCCAGCGTCAGGTGCATGGCAAGGACCGCGCGGGTTTGGAAGAGGCGTCACGCCTCGCCGCGACCGAAGCGGCGGCCACCCTGGGTTTCAGTTCGGCGGTGGCGGCCTTCGGCGGCTTCTTTATCCCCATCGCCTACGGCGCGTCCATCGACCTGACCGGCGGCTATCAGGCGGCGCTGATGGTGTTCGCGCTGTTCTATTTGAGTTGCTTGTTCATTACCTGGCGCTGGTATGCCGGCAAGGATGTGGAAGCGCCGTGCTGAATTCGATTCGATCCCTGGGAAGTTCCTATTGAGGAGTCATTCACGATGTCCACAACCATAACGACAGACGTCGGCGCGCAACCCTCGTCCCGTACCTGGTTGAGTAGCTGGACGCCGGAAGATCCGGCGTTCTGGGATACAACCGCCAAGCCGCTGGCGTGGAAGACGCTGGTGATCACCACCCTCAATCTGATGATGGCCTTTATCGTCTGGTTCGTGGTATCGGCGCTGGTGGTGCGCCTACCGAATATCGGCTTCAAGCTGACAGCGAACCAAACCTTTTGGTTGGCGGCGATGCCGGGGCTGGCCGCCGGCATCCTGCGCGCCATCCACACGTTTCTGGTGCCGCTGTACGGCACCCGCCACGTCGTCGCCTTTTCCACGCTGTCGCTGCTGATTCCGCTGTTGGGCTGGTTTTTCGCCATTCAAGACCCGACCACGCCGTATTGGGTGTTGTTACTGCTGTCGTTTCTGGCCGGTTTGGGCGGCGGTAATTTCTCCTCGTTCATGCCCTCGACTAGCCTGTTTTTTCCCAAACGCTTGCAAGGCACGGCGTTGGCGATTCAGGCCGGTATCGGCAATTTCGGGGTCAGCGTAGTGCAGTTTCTCACCCCCTGGATTATCGGTTTTGCGCTGTTTGGCACCCTGGCCGGGGAATCACAAACCTTTGTACCCAGCATCCCCGGTGCAGCCACCAAACCGATGTGGCTGCAAAACGCGGTGCTGATCTATGTGCCGTTTATTGTGGTGTTCGCCATCGCCGCGTGGTTCATGCTGAAGTCGGTGCCGGTGCGGGCCAATTTCCGTGAGCAACTGGATATTTTCCGCTTCAGCAACCTGCACGGGTTCTGGATGACCTCGCTGTACATGATGACCTTCGGTTCGTTTTCCGGCTTCGCTGCCACCTTCCCACTGATGATCAAGCAGATGTACACGGTGTTGCCAGGCGGCCCTGATCCCTTGAAATACGCCTTTCTCGGCCCGCTGGTCGGCGCGGCGGCGCGGGTGCTGGCCGGGCCGATGTCCGACAAATTGGGCGGGGCCATCGTCACCCATTGGTCGGGCATCGGCTTGTTGATCTGCACCATTGCCGTGACCTTCTACACCCATCCCGACGCGGCGACCG
The DNA here is from genome assembly GCA_016713505.1 of Candidatus Competibacteraceae bacterium. Taxonomy (NCBI): domain Bacteria; kingdom Pseudomonadati; phylum Pseudomonadota; class Gammaproteobacteria; family Candidatus Competibacteraceae; species Candidatus Competibacteraceae bacterium. The sequence continues at coordinate 47,429 of JADJPA010000002.1, forward strand.
GCATGACGCAATTCCCGCTTTTCGTCGGCATGATGCTGGGGGTGTTCTTCTTCAGCGGCGTCGGCAACGCCAGCACCTTCAAGCAGATGCCGATGATCTTTGAGCCACGCCAGGCGGGCGGCATCATCGGTTGGACGGCGGCGATGGCCTCGTTCGGCCCGTTCATCTTCGGCATGTTGATCGGCTGGTCGTTCGCCGCCACCGGTTCGCCCAACGCCTTCTTCTACGGCGCGGCGCTGTTCTATCTGTTCAACATCGGCATCAACTGGTGGTACTACGCCCGTAAAGGGGCGGAGAAGCCGTGCTGATTTCTAAAGAGGTTTAATGCGATGAGTCATTTTCTCGACCGGCTGAATTTCCTCAAGAAAGTCACCAACACCTTCTCCGGCGATCACGGCGTCGTCACCAACGAGGATCGCGGCTGGGAAGACGCCTACCGCGCCCGCTGGCAGCACGACAAAATCGTGCGCTCGACCCACGGCGTCAACTGCACCGGCTCCTGTAGCTGGAAGATTTACGTCAAGAACGGGCTGGTGACCTGGGAAACCCAGCAGACCGACTACCCGCGCACCCGCGACGATCTGCCCAACCACGAACCGCGCGGCTGCCCGCGTGGCGCGTCCTATAGCTGGTATCTGTACAGCGCCAATCGGGTGAAATATCCGCTGGTGCGCGGCCGCTTGCTCAAGCTGTGGCGCGAGGCGCTGGCCGAGAAGCAAGACCCGGTGGACGCTTGGGAGTCCATCGTCGAGAATCCGGCCAAGGCGACTGAATACAAATCCAAGCGCGGTCTGGGCGGTTTCGTACGGGCGACCTGGGAAGAAGTCAACCCGCTGATCGCCGCCGCCAACGTCTACACCGCCAAGAAATACGGCCCGGATCGAATTTACGGCTTTTCGCCAATTCCGGCGATGTCGATGGTGTCCTATGCCGCCGGTTCGCGCTATCTGTCGCTGATCGGCGGGGCTTGCGGTTCGTTCTATGACTGGTACTGCGACCTGCCGCCCGCCAGCCCGATGGTGTGGGGCGAGCAGACCGACGTGCCGGAATCCGCCGACTGGTACAACTCCACGTTCTTAATGATGTGGGGTTCCAACGTGCCGCAGACCCGCACCCCGGACGCTCACTTCATGACCGAGGTGCGCTACAAGGGGACGAAGATCGTGGTGGTCTGCCCGGATTATTCCGAGGCGTCCAAGTTCGCCGACCTCTGGTTGCACCCCAAGCAGGGCACCGACGCCGCCGTGGCGATGGCGATGGGCCACGTCATCCTGCGCGAGTTTTATCTCGACGGCAAATCCGAGTATTTCACCGATTACGTCCGCACCAAGACCGATTTCCCGATGCTGGTGCGCCTCGATCAGCGGGCCGACGGGAACTATGTCAACGGCCGCTTCCTGCGGGCGTCCGATCTCGCCGACAGCGCCGGTCAGGCCAACAACCCCGACTGGAAAACGCTGGCCTTCGACGAAAAGAGCGGCCATCTAATCGTGCCGAACGGCTCCATCGGTTTCCGCTGGGGCGAAAAGGACGGCATGGTCGGCAAGTGGAATCTGGAAGCGAAAGAATCGCTGACTGGGGCCGAAACCCAGTTGCGCTTATCGGTCATCGACATCAAGGACGAGGTAGCGCCGGTCGCCTTTCCCTATTTCGGTTCGACCCAACATCCGCATTTTGCCTGCACTTCTCACGATGCGATTCAAGTCCGCAACGTCCCAGCCAAGAAAATCAAGCTGGCGGACGGTTCCGAGGCGTTGGTCGCCACCGTCTACGATCTGACCTTGGCGCAATACGGCCTGGATCGCGGCTTGGGCGGCGGCAATGTCGCCAAGACTTACGACGATGACGTGCCCTACACCCCGGCCTGGCAAGAGAAGATCACCGGCGTACCGCGTGCGCAAATCATCACCGTCGCCCGCCAGTTCGCCGAGAATGCCGACAAGACTCACGGTAAATCGATGGTGATCATCGGCGCGGCGATGAACCACTGGTATCACATGGATATGAACTACCGGGGCGTCATCAATATGCTGATGATGTGCGGCTGCGTCGGCCAGAGCGGTGGCGGCTGGTCGCATTACGTCGGTCAGGAAAAACTACGCCCGCAAACCGGCTGGACGGCGTTGGCCTTCGCGCTGGACTGGCACCGCCCGCCCCGGCACATGAATTCGACTTCTTACTGGTACATCCATACCAGCCAGTGGCGGCACGAAAAACTGACCATGCGGGAAATCCTGTCGCCGCTGGCCGATCCCCAGCAGTGGCAGGGTTCACAGATCGACTACAACGTCCGCGCCGCGCGGATGGGCTGGCTGCCGACCGCGCCGCAGCTCAATCAAAATCCGCTGGCGGTGAGCAAGGCGGCCGCGACGGCGGGCGACGATCCAGCCGCTTACGTGGTGAAAAATCTGAAATCCGGCAAGCTCGGTTTCGCTTTTGAAGACCCGGATAATCCGGTCAACTTCCCGCGCAATCTGTTCGTGTGGCGCTCCAACCTGCTCGGCTCTTCCGGCAAAGGTCACGAGTATTTTCTGAAATATCTGCTCGGCACCACTCACGGGGTGCAGGGCAAGGATTTGGGCGAGGAAGGCGGTGAGAAACCGCTGGAAGTGCAATGGCGCGACGCGGCCCAAGGCAAGCTCGATTTGCTGGTGACGCTGGATTTCCGCATGTCCACCACCTGCCTATATTCGGACATCGTGCTGCCGACCGCGACCTGGTATGAGAAAAACGACCTCAACACCAGCGACATGCACCCGTTCATTCACCCGTTGAGCGCGGCGGTTGATCCGGCTTGGGAATCGCGCACCGACTGGGACATCTTCAAAGGCATCGCCAAGGCGTTTTCGGAGACCTGTCCCGGCCATCTCGGCGTCGAAAAGGACATCGTGGCGGTGCCGACCTTGCACGACACCCCCAACGAACTGGCGATGCCAGATGTGAAGGACTGGAAGCGGGGCGAGTGCGATCTCATCCCCGGCAAGACCGCGCCCAGTCTGGTGGTGGTCGAGCGTGACTATCCGGCGACCTATCAGAAATTCACCTCCTGCGGGCCGCTGCTCGACAAGCTTGGCAACGGTGGCAAGGGCATCAGTTGGAATACCGAGCACGAGGTTGCGGCGCTGGCCTCGCTCAATTACACGGTGCAGGAAGAAGGCGTCGCCAAGGGGCGGCCGCGCATCAACAGCGACATCGACGCCGCTGAGATGATCATGATGCTGGCCCCGGAGACCAACGGCCACGTTGCGGTGAAAGCGTGGGCGGCTTTGAGCAAGATCACCGGCCGCGATCACAGCCATTTGGCGCTGCCCAAGGAACACGAGAAAATCCGCTTCCGCGACATCGTGGCCCAGCCGCGCAAAATCATTTCCTCGCCCACCTGGTCGGGTCTGGAAGACGAAAAGGTCAGCTACAACGCCGGTTACACCAACGTCCACGAACTGATTCCGTGGCGCACCGTCACCGGCCGCCAGCAGTTCTATCAGGATCACGCTTGGATGCTCGGTTTTGGCGAGGCGCTGTGCGCTTACCGGCCGCCGGTGGATATGAAAACGGTCGAGCCGATCATCGGCCAGAAGCCCAACGGCAACCCGGAAATCGTGCTGAATTTCATCACCCCGCACCAGAAATGGGGCATCCACAGCACCTACACCGACAACCTGTTGATGCTCACGCTGTCACGTGGCGGCCCGATCATCTGGATGTCGGAAATCGACGCCAAAAAGGCGGGCATCGAGGACAACGACTGGATCGAAGCCTACAACGTCAACGGCGCGATCGCGGCGCGGGCGGTGGTCAGCCAGCGGGTGCCGGAAGGCATGTCGATGATGTACCACGCCCAGGAAAAAATCGTCAACACGCCCGGCTCGGAAATTACCGGCACCCGTGGCGGCATTCACAACTCCGTGACCCGCACGGTGCTCAAGCCGACCCACATGATCGGCAGTTACGCCCAGCAGAGCTACGGCTTCAACTATTACGGCACCGTGGGTAGCAACCGCGACGAATTCATCATCGTCCGCAAGATGGCGAAGATCGACTGGCTGGACGATGAAACCCCAGCCGAAGCCCCAACCGCAGAGGCGCATTAATCATGAAAGTACGCGCGCAAATCGCCATGGTTTTGAACCTGGACAAGTGCATCGGCTGCCACACCTGTTCGGTGACTTGTAAGAACGTTTGGACTTCCCGCGACGGCATGGAATACGCCTGGTTCAACAACGTCGAAACCAAGCCCGGCATCGGCTATCCGAAAAACTGGGAAGATCAAGAGCAGTGGAACGGCGGTTGGAAACGGGTCAAGGATGGCAAAATCGTTCCCAAACAGGGCGGCAAACTCAAGATTCTGTCCAATATCTTCGCCAACCCCGACCTGCCCGCCATCGACGACTATTACGAGCCGTGGGACTACGACTACGCCAATCTGCAAAATGCGCCGGAGTCCAAGGCGATGCCCACCGCCCGGCCGCGTTCGGCGATCAGCGGCGAGCGGATGCAGAAAATCCACTGGGGGCCGAATTGGGAGGAAATCCTCGGCACCGAATTCGCCAAGCGTTCCAAGGACACCAACTTCGAGAACGTGCAGAAGGAGATTTACGGCGAATTTGAAAACACCTTCATGATGTATCTGCCGCGCCTGTGCGAGCACTGCCTCAATCCGGCCTGCGTCGCCTCGTGCCCCAGCGGCGCGATCTACAAGCGCGAGGAAGACGGCATCGTCTTGATCGATCAGGATAAATGCCGGGGCTGGCGGATGTGCGTCTCCGGCTGTCCCTACAAGAAAATTTATTACAACTGGAACACCGGCAAATCCGAGAAGTGCATCCTGTGCTATCCGCGCATCGAAGTCGGCCAGCCGACGGTGTGCTCGGAAACCTGCGTCGGTCGCATTCGCTATCTGGGCGTGCTGTTGTATGACGCCGACAAGATCGAACAGGCCGCCAGCGTGCTGGACGAAAAGAGCCTGTATCAAGCGCAACTGGATGTCTTCCTCGATCCGTTCAATCCGCTGGTGCAAGCCGAAGCCCGCAAGGTCGGCATTCCCGAGGCGTGGCTAGAGGCGGCGCAGCAATCGCCGATTTACAAGATGGCGATTGATTGGAAGATCGCCTTCCCGCTGCATCCTGAATACCGCACCCTGCCGATGGTCTGGTACGTGCCCGCGCTATCGCCGATTCAGGCTCGCGCCGAGTCGGGACAAATCGGCATGAACGGCATCATCCCCGATGTCGGCTCGTTGCGGATTCCGTTGAAATATCTGGCGAATCTATTGACGGCGGGCGATGAAGCCCCAGTCAAGCGAGCGTTGGAGCGAATGTTGGCGATGCGCGCCTACATGCGGGCCAAGACCGTGGACGGCGACATCCGCGAGGATGTGCTGAAGGCGGTCAACCTGCGAATCGATCAGGTGGAGTCGATGTATCGCTATCTGGCGATTGCCAATTACGAAGACCGCTTCGTGATTCCCACCAGCCACCGCGAATACGCCAGCGCCATCGATGACGCTTTGGGCGAGCGTGGCGGCTGCGGCTTTAGCTTCGGCAACGGCTGCTCGCCGGGTACCGATAAGACCAATCTGTTCGGCGGCAAGAAAGTCACCACCCGCCGCGCCATTCCGATCAAGGTGGAGCCGACCGGCAAATGAAAACCCTGAAAGTGTTATCGGCGCTGCTGGCCTACCCGCAAAGCGACATCCAGGCGGCGCTGCCGGAGATGGCCGAGGCTCTGGAACAAGAAGCAATGCTGCCGGAAGCCGAACGCGCGGTGTTGCAGGCGCTGATCCAACGGCTGTCACGCGCTGAACTGATGGCATTGCAGGAACAGTACGTGGCGACCTTCGACCGAGGCCGGGCGCTGTCGCTGCATCTGTTCGAGCATATCCACGGTGAATCGCGGGATCGCGGTCAGGCGATGGTCAATCTGCTGGAGGTCTATCGCAAACACGGTTTTGAACTGAACGCCCGCGAGTTGCCCGACTACATCCCGCTGTTTCTGGAATATCTGGCGCAGCGGCCGGTGGAGGAAGCCTTGGATTTGCTGGCTGAAACCGCCCATGTCCTCACCCTGCTGGGCGCACGGCTGGCCGAGCGCGGCAACGACTATCACGCGGTGTTCGACGCGCTGACCGCGCTGGTCGGCGAACCGGATGACAGCGCCGAAATCCGCCATCAGGCCGCGACCGAGGGGCCGGATCAGGCCATCGTCAACATGGACAAGATTTGGGAAGAGGAGGCGGTCACCTTCCTGGACAATCAGGAAAATTGCGGCGCGGGCCGGGCCAATTCGAGCGCGACGCAACCGGTGCAGTGGCTGCCCCGACCTAACGCTGCCCCGCAGACCGCCCGTTCCCTGTAACCGAAAGAGGCAACGATCATGAATTACGTGGACACTCTGCTGTTTGGAGTCTATCCGTATCTGGCCGGGGCGGTGTTTCTGCTCGGCAGTCTGGTACGCTTCGACCGCGATCAATTTACTTGGAAAGCCCATTCCAGCCAGATGCTCAGCAAACAAAACATGCGGCTGGCGAGCAACCTATTTCATATTGGCATTTTGATGCTGTTTGCCGGGCATTTCATCGGTTTGCTGACCCCACCCGAAGTGTTCCACGCTTTCGGTGTTTCCGCCGGAGCCAAGCAGATGCTCGCCATCGTCGCGGGCAGCATCGCCGGCATCATGTGTTTTATCGGCCTGACGATGCTGCTGAAACGGCGGCTGACCGAGCCGCGAGTGCGCGCCACCAGCACCCGGATGGACATCTTCATCCTGCTGCTGCTTTACGCCCAGTTGATTCTGGGCCTGATCACCATCCCGGTATCGCTGATGCACCTGGACGGCCATAACATGCTGAATCTGATGGGCTGGGGCCGGAACATCGTCAGCTTCGACCCGGCCGAAGCGGTCACTTTCATTTCCCAGGTCGGGTTGCTGTTTAAGCTGCATATCTTCCTCGGCATCACCGTGTTCCTGGTGTTCCCGTTCAGCCGTTTGGTGCATATCTGGAGCGCGCCGGTGACGTATCCCATGCGGGCGTATCAGGTGGTGCGGCAGCGCTGATCGCAAAGTCAGGGCCGTAAGAAGGCGCGAGGCAGCGGGTTTTCCGCTTTACCCTCGCGCTTTTTCGTTTGTAAGGTATGGACCCGTAGCTTTTGAAGCTGTATGCGAACAAGATATTGAAAGCCAGTGTCCAATACCCGAAACAACGGTGGCCGAAGTCGCTGTTTCGACGTCCACGGCTTGCTCAAACTCATTGCTAAGGTGTTGATAATGAATCATCAAGTGGTGTCCTGTTCGCCAGATATTATGGGGGGTACGCCCTGTTTTTTGGGAACGCGGGTGCCTGTCCAGACATTGCTTGACTATCTTGAAGGCGGTGAGTCCATTAACGACTTTCTAGAAGGTTTTCCAACGGTTACCCGCCAACAAGTATTGGATTTCCTAGAACGCGCCGCATCGTTAGCGATGGCCGAATCTGTATGAGGATTCTGCTGGACGAATGCGTGGATCGTCGCCTGTCCAAACATTTGCAGCAATTTGTCGTGTAGACGGTGCCTGAAATGGGATGGGCGACGATCAAAAATGGTGTGCTTTTGAAGCTGGCGGAGCGTGACTTCGATATTTTCATAACCGTCGATCGGAATCTCGCTTTTCAACAGACCATTCCAAACTTTTCACTTGCTGTCATCGTGTTAGTTGCCCGTACGAATCGCCTCGTGGATTTGATGCCTCTGGTTCCGAGACTCTGCGAAATGGTACCGCTCGCGCCGAAAGGCGAAGTTACAACAGTGGGAATCTAACGAGGTGCAGACTGTTAGGCCAAAGCCTTCTTAAATAGGCTCGCCACACCCAACAGCCCGCGATGCTTTGGAGAGTTGAGATAAGTAGGTAATCTAAAGTTATCCGGCATTTTGATTCAATAATTTCAAATAGTTATAAACTTTAAAGTTGTCTGAGCTTTCGATCAAGTACTTACAGATTAGGTTCTAATCAATGCGCCGCGCGTTCATCACAGTCGCTATCACTGGAATCGTACTCGTCCTTTCAGCATCGTATGTCGTTGGTGACAGGCTAAGCAGTCCAGCCTTACGCTCAATTGGTCTGCCGCCGCCCGATCTGCAAGCCCAAACCGTGAGAATTCCCACCAACTCCAGTGAATGCCTCGTAGGTTGGTTTTGGCGCGGTAATCCGGGATTCGGCGGTGTGCTCCTCCTCCACGGCGTTGGGGCCGATCGCCGTCAGATGTTGGATCGGGCGATATTTCTCCATAAAGAAGGTTATTCGGTCCTGCTCATTGATTTGCCGGCGCATGGTGAAAGCAGCGGCGAGCGCATCACGTTTGGCGCGCATGAGGGTGAAGCAGTACGAGTAGCCTTAAGTTTTCTGCTAAACCAGCTCGGTCCGCAGGAAAAAATAGCGGTCATCGGCGTTTCGCTGGGCGCTGCCTCTCTGGTGCTGGCAAAGCCTGAGCAACCTCTGGACGCCATCGTCCTGGAATCGATGTACTCTACCATTACGGACGCGGTGGCTAATCGGCTTGAGCTAGCTGTCGGTCGAGTAGCTAGGGTTTTCACGCCTCTGCTCACATGGCAACTTCCGATGCGACTGGGTATTTGGCCAAGTGAGCTTGAGCCATTGACGGCGGTAGCCTCTCTCCACGCGCCGGTCATGATCGCCTCTGGGGATCGCGATCTACATACTACGATCACCGAGACAAAAAGCCTCTTTGATTCCGCCAAAGACCCAAAGGAATTATGGATCGTTGAAGGTGCCGCGCATGTTGACCTTTACGCCTTCTCGCCAGAAATTTATAGATCAAGAATCTCTGGTTTTTTAGCAAAACACTTGCATGGTTTGAATTAAAATGAATTTAAATCATAAGTTTAAATCGAAAGGAATCTCCGTGCATTTTTATCGTGAAGCCAAAATTATGGCGGCGATGCCCTTTATCCTTATGGGGTTAGCCTTATTAGGGGGTTTGCTGGTACCAAGGCCGATACGCTATTTAGCAAGTTATTGATCTGTTTTCATTCGAGAGAACTTTCTAATGCCCATCACCGTCAACGGCGTCGAAATCACCGACGCCGCCATCCAAGCCGAGATGCAACACCATCCCGCGCCGTCTCGGGAAATCGCCGAATACGCCGCAAAATTGTCCCTGGTCGCCCAGGAATTGCTGTTGCAGGAAGCAAACCGACTCGAAATCGCCGGCGGCGACGGAGAGGAACGGATCGCGGCGCTTCTCCAACGCGAGGTTGGAAACGCCGAGGACAAACCCGGCCAACCGAAAGCCGTCAGTCAATATCTGGCGAAACTGCTCGGCCGCGCCACCATCGGCGGCGTCGATTTATCAGGCGCGCAACCGCCGCTGGCGCGCGAGCGCGGATGAAGGTTCTCGGCGTCACCGGCTGGAGCGGCTCCGGAAAAACGACGCTGATCGTCGCCTTGATTCCGCGCTTGCGGGCGCTCGGCCTCACCGTCTCCACCCTCAAGCACGCCCACCACGATGTCGATTTGGACGTTCCGGGCAAGGATACGTTTCGCCATCGCGAGGCCGGCGCTTGCGAAGTGATGCTGGCGACAGGCCGGCGTTGGGCGTTGCTGCACGAATTGCGCGAGGAGGCCGAACCGGATCTGACCGAGCTGCTGACGCACTTGCGACCGGTGGATTTGGTGCTGGTGGAAGGTTGGAAAACCGGCGTCCATCCCAAGCTCGAGGTCTGGCGCTCCGGCGTCGGCGACCGACCGCCGCGTTTCCCCGATGATCCCACCATCATCGCCGTCGCTGGCGAGCCGCTGGTCGATCCAATCCGCTACGGTCGGCCCGCGTTGCCGGTTCTACCCTTGAGCGATGTAGACCGGATCGCCGATTTCGTGGCGCGGTCTGTCGGTCATAATTAAACTGTGTTTTAATCATGAGGTCCGCCATGCCCGACTGCTGCGCCGAAGATCGGTTGATGACGCTATCCGAAGCGGTTGCCCGGATTTTGGAGGTCGTTCAGTCCGTGCGAGAAACGGAAACGGTACCGCTGCTTGAGTCGTACGGCCGGATTTTGGCCGCCGATTTTCCGGCCCGATTGGATGTACCGCCGCACGATAATTCCGCCATGGACGGTTTCGCGTTGTATCAAGCGGATTTGAAATCCGATCGAATCACCCGCCTGCCGGTAATCGGCCAAGCGCTGGCGGGACATCGGTATGCGGGCGCGGTCCCGCGCGGCGCGGCGGTGCGCATCACCACGGGCGGCGTGACGCCGGACGGGCCGGATGCGGTGATCATGCAAGAGCAGTGTCGGATCGCGCCGGATGAAAGCTGGATCGAGATCGAGCCACGGATCGCCGCACGCCTCAAACCCGGTGAGAACATCCGCCGGCGCGGGGAAGACGTTCGAACCGGCGCGTTGTTGTTGGCTTGTGGCCAGCGATTGCGCCCGCAAGATGTGGCGCTGGCGGCGGGTCAGGGGATCGCCGCGCTGGAGGTCATGCGACCGGTCCGGGTGGCGGTAGCGTCGACCGGCGATGAGTTGTACCCACCGGGGGAAACGTTGCCACCGGGCGCGATTTATGAATCGAATCGTTATGCGCTGATCGGACTGTTGCGCCGCTTGGGCTGCGCGGTGACGGATTTGGGCATTTTGCGCGACGAACGGTCCGCGTTGCTCCAATCGTTGCAAGACGCGGCTGTCACTCACGATCTGTTGCTGACTTCGGGCGGGGTGTCGGTGGGCACGGCGGACCTGGTCAAGGATGTGATCGCGGAACTGGGAACCATCGAATTCTGGCGCTTGGCCGTCAAACCTGGCAAACCGGTCATGTTCGGACGGATCAAGGATTGCCTGATCGTGGGTTTGCCCGGCAATCCGGTCTCGGTGATGGTGTCGTTTCTGCTGTTGGCGCGGCCTTTACTGTTAAAATTGGCCGGCGCAAATTTGATCGATCCGCTGCGGGTGACCGCTTTAGCCGATTTCGAGTTTCAGCGCAAGCCGGGCCGACGGGAATGGCTGCGCGCGCGGCTGCGGCTGGATGCCGGGCGCGGGCCGGTGGCGAATATTTATCACACCAACAGTTCCGGCGCGTTATCGTCCTTGTCTTGGGCCCACGGTCTGGTGGAGTTACCGGAAGACCGCGCCCGCATCGCGCCGGGCGATCCAATCGACTACCTGCCGTTTGAGTCGTTCGATGCCATCTAAAGCGGTCGGCGGGTTTCAAATTGAACCATCTTGAACTAGTTCTGATGCTCGTCGGGGCAGGGTTCTCGACTTAAGTGTCACATAGGGTCATATCTGACCTGGATTTTCGCGGCGTTTGTTGGCCCGCTTTAGCCGAGCTTGTGTAAAACTTGTCTTGGCACGATTTATGTAAGATTCTCTTACGCGGCATTAAAATCCTACCGCCTTCGAACGCGGTTCAGGATGTCCAAAAGCCACGCAAAATGTTCCGGTGTTTTGCGTGGCGGTAGCGTGTCTGAAATCGAGCTACCCCGCCTTTAGCCGCTAAAAGGATGAACTGACTCATGCAAAATGCCCTGACGGTCGATGTCGAGGATTACTTCCACGTCGCCGCCTTCGCGCGCCAGATCGACCCTGCCACCTGGGACCAGTTTCCTTTGCGCGTCGAACGCAACACCCATCGGCTGTTGGAGTTGTTCGCCGGGCGCGGTGTTCGCGCCACGTTCTTCGTGCTGGGTTGGGTGGCCGAACGCTGCCCCAATTTGGTGCGAGCCATCGCCGAGCAGGGACACGAGATCGCCTGTCACGGCTACTCGCATCAGCTCATCTATGACCAAACTCGCGAGGACTTCCGGGCGGAGACGGCGCGTTCCAAAGACTGTCTGGAAGATCAAGCGCAACGGCCGGTACTCGGTTATCGCGCGGCCAGCTATTCGATCACCAAGCGTTCGCTGTGGGCGCTCGATATCTTGGCTGAATTGGGGTTTGGCTACGATTCGAGCATTTTCCCGGTCCATCACGATCGTTACGGCATCCCCGGCAGCCCGCGCTGGCCTTACAAGCTTGAGATGCCAGGCGGTGCTTCTCTCATCGAATTTCCGCCGTCCACCGCCGTCGTGGGCCGTCATCCGTTGCCCGTGGCCGGCGGAGGCTACTTCCGGATTTATCCTTACTGGCTGACTCGTCTCGGCTTGAATCGGATCAATCGCGCGGAAAATCGGCCGTTTATTTTTTACCTGCATCCTTGGGAAATCGACCCCCAACAGCCGCGCGTTCGCGCGGGTTGGCTGTCCACCTTCCGCCACTATACGAACTTGAACCGCTGCGAGCAGCGCCTGAAGCAGTTGTTGCGGGATTTTCGGTTTGCGCCGGTCAAGGAGGTATTGGCAGGGGCGACCATTCCGACGGTCAGCACGCGCGTTTTCGCTGAGGCGTGATTGCCGCCATGTGCGGGATTGCTGGAATCGCGGCGCTTTCGGCTCAAGTTCGGGTTCATGACGGCGATGTGCGCCGCATGTTGCCTCCCTTGCGCCATCGCGGTCCCGATGGCAGCGGCGTCTATCTCGCTCCGAACGGCCGGATCGGTTTGGGACATACCCGCCTCAGCATCATCGATCTTGAGGGCGGCGCCCAGCCGCTGCACAACGAAGATCGGACGGTATGGGTCTCGTTCAACGGTGAAATCTTCAATTACATCGAGCTGCGCGAGACGCTGCTGAAGGCGGGGCATCAATTCCACACCTACAGCGATACCGAAGTCATCGTTCATGCCTACGAGCAGTACGGTGATGAGTTCGTGCGGCAGTTGAACGGTCAGTTCGCCATCGCCTTGTGGGATGACAAACGCCGGCGCCTGCTCTTAGTCCGGGATCGGATCGGGATCTTGCCGCTGTTCTACACCTTGTACGACCAGCGGCTGCTGTTTGCCTCCGAAATCAAGTCGCTGCTGCCTTTGTTGGGGGAGTCGCCCCGGCTCTCACCGGCGGCGCTCGATCAGATTTTTACCTTTTGGGCGCCGCGCAGCCCCAATACCCTGTTTGAGAGCATCCAAGAAATCCCGCCCGGCCACCTGTTGGTGCTGGAAAACAATCAGTTGTCCGAGTCGGTGTATTGGGATTGGACTTTTCCAGAACAGGGCGATTATTTGGCGGGTTCGGATGCCGAGCTGACCGAGCAGTTGTACGCGCTGCTGGCCGATGCCACCCGTATCCGCTTGCGCGCGGATGTCCCGGTCGGCGCTTATCTTTCCGGCGGCTTGGATTCTTCGGCGCTGGTGGCGCTGATCCGCCGTCATTCGAGCGCGCCGCTCAAGACCTTTTCCATCGGTTTCGAGGAAAAGTCGCTCGATGAGTCGGCGTTCCAGCAGCAGCTGGTCGAGCATCTCGGCGTCGATCACAGTCGGATCTTTTGCCGTAACCTCGATGTCGCCGAAGAGTTTCCAGCTGCGGTCTATCACGCCGAAACCGCGATTTTGCGCACCGCGCCGACGCCCATGCGCCGTCTGTCCGGTTTGGTCCGCGCGTCGGGGTACAAAGTGGTGCTTACTGGTGAAGGCGCCGATGAAGCGCTGGGCGGCTACGATCTGTTCAAGGAAGCGAAGATCCGCCAATTCTGGGCGCGCCGGCCGGAATCGGAATGGCGTCCCTTGCTGCTCAAAGCCCTATATCCCTACCTCGAAACTTCGGGCGCGCAAGCACAAAGCTACTTGCGCAACTTTTATGGGATCGGTTTGGCGGACCCCGATCAGCCGGGTTTCAGCCATCTGACCCGCTGGCTCACCACCGCGCAGTGCAAGGTTTTTTTCTCGCCGGAGTTGGCCGGCGTCCTGCGCGAAGACGCCGCGGACCGGCTGATCCGGCAGTTGCCAGCCGCTTTCAGTCGCTGGCATCCGTTCAACCGCGCGCAATATCTGGAAGCCAAAACCCTGTTGGGCGGTTATTTGTTGTGTTCGCAAGGCGACCGGATGCTGATGGCGAATTCCGTGGAGGGACGGTTTCCTTTTTTGGATCATCGAGTCATCGAATTTGCCAATCGCTTGCCGCCGCGTTTGAAGATGCGGGCCTTGAACGAAAAATTCCTGCTCAAGCGCGCGATGACGCCTTATTTGCCACCCGCGATCATCGACCGTCACAAACAACCCTATCGCGCTCCCGATAGTCCGGCGTTTTTCTCGGCCGCGCCGCCGTCTTACGTCAGCGAGCTGTTAAGTCCAGATACGTTGCGGCGCTACGGCTATTTCGATGCGAAAAAGGTCGGTTTCTTGATGAACAAAGCACGCCGGGGTGGCCAGATCGCCGCCAAGGACAACATGGCGCTGGTGGGCATCCTTTCCGCGCAACTGTGCCATCATTATTTTATTGAGCGATGTTCCATACCTGCGTCTGAGGCTTACAAACCACTAGCCTGCTAAGGGATAGCCATGACTATCGAAAAAACGATCCGCTGCTATATTCTCGAAAATTTTTTGTTTACCGACGATGAGTCCGCGCTAAACAGCCAGCGGTCCTTTATTGAGGCCGGTTTGATCGATTCCACCGGTATTTTGGAGATTATTCTTTTCGTCGAAGAAACCTTCGGCGTCAAAGTGGACGATGAGGAAATGTTGCCGGAGAATCTGGATTCGGTAAACAATCTGGTCGCCTTTATCGGGCGGAAACAGTTGGCGCTGGCGGCTTGAGAAGGAGCTAAAAAACGTGGCCGCTGTTCCGCGGTTGCTTCAAGACATCCTGCTCATCGCCGCCGCCCGTCGCCCGCAGCATACCGCGCTGATCACCGAAAACGCGCGGCTGGACTATCGAGAGGTGGCCGACTACGCCTGTCGTCTCGCCCATGTCTTGCGCGCGCGCGGCGTCCGGCGCGGTGAGCGCGTGGCGATTTTTATGGATAATGACTGGCGGTGCGCCGCTTCGCTGTTTGGCGTGTTGCTGGCGGGCGGCGTTTTTGTGGCCGTCAATTACCAGACCAAAGCCCACAAGTTGGCGTTTATCTTGCGCGATTCGGGCGCGCGCGCGCTGCTCAGCGCGCAACATCTGGCGCGCGTTTTCGAGCCGGCGACGGCGCGGCTGTCGGACTTGCCGATATTGTGCGCGCCTTCCGAGGGCGTGTTGCCCGCCGGCGTGACCGATCTTGAGGCAGCGCTGGCCGCTCAGCCCGCCGCGCCGCCGCTCCAGACGGCGATCGGCTTGGATTTGGCCGCGCTGATCTACACCTCCGGCACGAGCGGCCAGCCTAAAGGGGTGATGCACACCCATCAGTCGTTGTTGTTCGTGCTGGACAGCATCAATGAGTATCTGGGTTTTTCCCAGGATGATCGTTTGTTTTCCGCCTTGCCGCTCAATTTCGGTTATGGCTTGTTTCAATGGCTTTCCGCGATACGGTCTGGCGCAACCCTGGTGCTGGAGCGCTCCTTCACCTATCCGGCGCAGGCGTACCAGCGGATGCAAGACGAAGCAGTCACCAGTTTTGCCAGCGTGCCGACGATCTACGCCATGATGCTGGCGCAGGATGCCAAGCAACCCTTACGGTTTCCCAGCGTCCGCTTGGTGACGAACGCCGCCGCGGCCTTGCCCCCGGAGTTCATCCCCGGTATCAAACGGCTATTCCCGCAGGCGCGGCTTTACAAGATGTACGGCCAGACCGAATGCATCCGTAGCACCTATCAGGAACCGGATCTGGCGGAAAGCAAGCCGGAATCGGTGGGACGCGCCATTCCTGGCACCGAGCTGCTGCTGCTGGACGAGCAAGGCTGCCCGGTGGCGCCGGGCGAGGTCGGTATCCTGCACGTGCGCGGCCCTCATGTGATGCGGGGCTACTGGAATCAGCCCGAGAAAACCGCGGAGGTGTTGAGGCCGGGCTCGTTGCCCGGCGAATTCCTGCTGAAAAGCGGCGATCTGTTCCGGCAGGATGCGGAAGGGGATTGCTATTTCGTGGCGCGCGGCGACGAAATCATCAAAAGCCGGGGCGAGAAGGTGAGTCCCGATGAGGTGGAAAACGCCATTTACAGTTTGCCCGCCGTGCGGGAAGCGGTGGTGGCCGGGATTCCTGATCCCCTGCTGGGAGAGGCGATCTGCGCCTTTGTCACGCTCCGCGAAGGGGCCAAGTTGACCGTGCAGCAGATCAAGCGGGCTTGCGGCGAGCGTTTGGAAAATTACATGGTGCCCAAATATGTACTGATGGTCTCAGAATTGCCGCGCACCCTTAACGGCAAGCTGTCCCGTAAATTGATTTTGCAACAATACAGTGCTTTGATCGCTGAAGCAGCCTGATTTCAAGGAGTTTTTATGAGTCTGGACCTCGTTGCCGCGCTCGAATTGGACGAAGCTGCCGAAGTCGCCAAAATTACCGAACGGCTGCGCGAACTGTTACGCAGCCACCTGCGCCGCCGCGGGTTGATCGTGGCCATTTCTGGGGGCATCGACAGCGCGGTTTGCGCTGCTTTAGCGGTGGGCGCGGTAGGGCCTGAACGCGTGTTTGGCCTGCTGCTGCCCGAACGCGATTCCGCTGCTGAAAGCACGCTGCGCGGCCGGCAGATGGTGGAACATCTGGGAATCGCCCACGAGGAATTTGACATTGCGCCGGTGTTGGACGCCTTGGCGTGTTATCGCTGGCGTGATGCGGCGATCCGCGCGATCTTTCCGGATTATGCTTCTGGCTGGAAAAACAAGATCGTCATCGTCGGCGGCCAAGACGGCGGTTTCAATTATTTTAAATTGGTGGTGCAGTCGCCTGCCGGCCAGGTTTTTGAATCCAGACTTGATTCGAAAAACTACCTGCAAATTGTCGCCGCCACTAACTTCAAGCAGCGCGTGCGTAAAACCTTGGAATATTTTCATGCCGACCGCTTGAATTACGCTGTGATCGGCACCCCCAACCGGCTCGAATATGACCAAGGGTTCTTTGTAAAAAATGGTGATGGCGCGGCCGATCTCAAGCCCATTGCACACTTGTATAAAACTCAGGTGTATGCGCTCGCGCGTCATTTGAAGCTTCCGGCAGATATTTGTAACGCCCAGCCAACGACAGATACCTATAGCCTGGCGCAAGGTCAAGATGAATTCTATTTTGCTCTTCCTTACGACAAAATGGATTTAGCCTTGCTGGCTTATAACAGCCACCAGCCAGTTGCCAAGCTGGCGACGGAATTGGATATCAGTGTCGAGCGGGCGGAATTCATCTATCGCGATATCGAAATAAAGCGGAAAACCACCGCTATGTTGCATTGGCCAGCCATACCGGTAGAGCCTGTTAGGGGTCCGTTCAGCACCCCTCCAAAGATTGAATAAACCATTGGCGGATTCGAGGGTTTGAGATACATGTGGAAAGTATGCAAGCAAGCCTCGCAATGGTGGCTAGCGCTTGGAATCACGGTCATGTTGTTGGGGTGCGATGAGGCTAATCAGGTGAAAGCTGCCAAAGCGTCGATGGCTCAAATCACTCCAGCTGAATGGCAAGCGCTGTCGAACAGGCGAGTGTTATTCGGCCATCAATCAGTAGGTCAAAATATCCTTGAAGGGATAGAGTCCTTAGCGGCTCACGCGGGAGTTAAACTATCCGTAACGAAACTACAGGAGCCTGGGTCAGCGAACGGAGGTGGTATCATCCATTTTTTTGTCGGTCAAAATGAAGATCCTGCTTCAAAACTTAAGGATTTTGCGAAAACCTTGGAAGAGGATAAAGCCAAGGCGGCGGATATCGCACTCGTCAAATTCTGTTATATTGATTTTAAAGAAAATTCCAACGCGAAGGCGCTTGCCGAGCAATATAGCAGTACGTTGGATCGATTGAGCCAGCAGTTTCCCAACACCCATTTTGTGGCTGTGACAGCACCCCTGACCGTGGTTCAGACTGGACCGAAAGCGTGGATAAAGCGCCTGCTGGGGCGCACGCCGAGCGGCTTGGCCGATAATTTACGGCGGCGAGAATTTAATGATCTAATACGTACTCACTATGGCCAAAGCGGTCGATTATTTGATTTGGCCAAGATTGAATCACAAGATTCTGGTTCCTATGAGTACGAGAACCGACCCATTGAAGTGCTTAGCCCAAGCTTTACTTATGATGATGGTCATCTCAATGACCAAGGTAAGAAAGTTGTGGCCACTCAACTCCTTAAATATTTGGCTTCCTTATCTTTGAAAAATTGATTTGGCCCGGCTGAGAATTTTTTTAGTTGAGGCTGTTAATATTAGTCAGATAGATTTATTAAATTACTGATTTTGTGAATTATATAAATATTGCCAAGAAATTAATCCACCTGCTTTTGGCAGACCCATGGGTTTTTTACAGTTATATAAAAGCGCTGCTTATAGGTTGTTTTTATATCGTTTATTATCGATTGACCACGGCGAATGTCGTTATTAAATTTCCTTTTTTTGTTTATTATAAATTTAAAATAACGGGTGCTGGCTCTGTTTTTATTGATCGAGGTTGCTCGGTTTACGCAAACTCATTTGATGGGCTTGTGATTACGACATTATCCCCAAATGCGAAAGTGGTTATCGGTAAAGGATGTGATTTGGGGGGGATGACCATTCGTTGTCATAATATGATTACGCTTGGGAATTTTGTAATGTCAGCCAATTGCTTGTTGCAGGATATCGTGTTTCCTGTAGCTAGGCTGTTTGATGTAAAAAATAGTGCTGTAATAAATATTGAACCCTCTGCGAATTGTTTATCTATCGGCGATAAGGTCTGGTTGGCGAGCCAGACCATTGTTTTGGGAAACAGCTCTGTTGGTGAGGCTAGTGTTTTAGGGGTTGGTAGTGTTTGTATTGATCGAAAAATCAACAATAGCCATCTTGCGGTAGGTAATCCTATAAGTAGTAGCATTAGTATAGAAAGAATAGAAAAAATGGTTGGAATTTAATGAAAGAGGCCATGGCGGCAGTTCGAGGGCATTTATTTAAGCTGAAATGCCGGCTCGCGAAAAAAAAGGTGTCGATTGGCACGGGGTTGAGAATTTTTTGCAAGCTAGAGATTGAAGGACAAGGTGCGGTTTCAATTGGCAACAACTGTACCATAGCAAGGATTAACGGTGATGATCGTCATTATGTAACAATTTATACTCATGATCCGGCGGCGGTGATATCCATTGGGGATGACGCCATGTTGTTCGCCGCCAGGATTTCTTCAAGGTTTGAAATCAAGATTGGCAATCAATTCTTGATTGAAGAAGCTGGAATTATGGACACGGATTTTCATACCCTTACTCCTGATCGAGCACAGCCGGCGGAAACGAAAGAGAAGTGCGCTATCGCGATAGGCGATAGAGTGGCTATTGGCGCGCGAAGCGTGATCTGTAAGGGAGTCAGCCTCGGTGATGATGTGTTGGTCTGGCCAGGTTCGATCGTCAAAAAAACGATACCTTCAGGAGTGGCGGTGTGTGGAAATCCAGCTCGGGCCATTAAATAATTCACTGTCAATAATTTTCCTGATGGCTTTAAATCGACCGGTTGTTGGCTGATGGCAAAATCAGCGATCGCTGTTATTCCAGCGCGTGGGGGTTCTAAAAGGATACCTCGTAAAAATATAAAGCTTTTTGATGGGAAGCCGATTATTGCGCACACGGTGGAAGCAGCCCTGCAAAGCCGGCTTTTTTCACAGGTCGTGGTGAGTACGGATAGCGAAGAAATCGCTTTGCTGGCCGAGCAGTACGGCGCGGAAGTGCCTTTTTTACGGGATGCCCGCTTGGCGGATGATGTGACGCCAGTTTCGGCGGCCACGGTTGATGTAGTGCAAAGACTGGATGCGACTGAAGATCGGTTTGCCTATGTCTGTCAGTTGATGCCGAACTGCCCATTGCGAAGCGCTGAAGATATTGCCAAAAGTTACACGCAGTTGCTGAGCACGGATTCTGACTCACAGATTTCGGTGGTTCGCTATGGTTGGCAAAATCCGTGGTGGGCCATGCGCCAGAATGAAAAATTCCAATTGGAAGCTGTTTTTAAGGATCAGCTCACCCGACGCAGCCAGGATTTGCCCCCCCTGTTTTGCCCGACTGGCGCGATATGGTGGGCCAAAGCGGCCGTGTTAAGGCGTGAAGGAACCTATCACGTGGCCAATCGAACCGGCTGGGAAATTCCTTGGCAGCGAGGTTTGGATATTGACACCGAGGAGGATTGGCTGATGGCCGAGGTTCTGTTGGCGATGGTTCGGTCAGGCTGAGAAATCGATTGACGCGAGAGTTAAATTAGAGCTGTTTTTCGACTTGCTCCGCTCGTGACTTATCCTCTTAATTCCCTTGCGCTTTACACGACTATCTATCCTGGCGTTGAGCCGTATTTGCAGGCTTGGTATCGCTCGGTGTCGGAGCAGACCGATCACGCTTATCAATTATGGATAGGCTTGGATGCGTTGGAGGTTGCAGCGGTTGTTGAAGCCCTTGGCGGCGAGCCGCAGGCGACCTGGGTCATAGCGGCTCCAGGCGAGACCCCAGCCCAGATCCGGCAACGGGCTTTTACGCAAATTGTGGAGGCTTGTGATGGGGTGGTGCTGGTGGATAGCGATGATGTTTTGCATCCGTCTCGGGTGGCCGCCGCCCGAGTCGCCTTGGAAACCAGCGATCTCAACGGTTGCGCGCTCCGACTGGTCGACCAGCACGCTCAGGCGCTGAGTTTGACCTTCACCCTACCGCCTGCGCTGGCGCCTGATACGGTTCTTCCGCGCAACAACATTTTCGGTTTGTCCAATACCGCGTTCCGTTCGAGTTTGCTCCGGCGCTGTTTGCCGATCCCGGCCGAGGTGGCGCTCGTCGATTGGTTTCTGGCAACTCGCGCTTGGTTATATGGAGCGCGCTTGAGTTTCGATTCGGTCGCCCGAATGGATTATCGACAACATGCCAACAATCTGGTCGGGCTTCGCTATCCTTTTAGCACTCAGCAAGTCATTCAGGAAACTGAACGGGTGCGCTGCCATTTTCGATCTTTGTACTCCGCCCTCAAAGGCGGCTATACCGGCGCTCGTTGGGCGGAGTTGGAGCAGGTGACTGTTGATACTGAAGCGTTTTACCAACAGATTGTCCTGACACCATCCCGACTTGAAGCCTATCTTCAAGCCTTGAATGCTCTCAAGCCGGCTCCTGTTTGGTGGACTTGCGTGGCGCATCCAGCATTAAGGCACCTGTGGGCATCCCAGTAGGAATTAATTTATGAAAGCGATCAATCTCGGCGGCGTTTTTGTTGGGCCGGACTACCCTCCTTATGTCATTGCGGAGATTGGCTCGAATCATAATGGCGATATGGTGCTTTGCCGCCGGCTGATCGATGCGGCGGCCGAGGCGGGCGCCCAGGCGGTCAAATTCCAGTCGTGGACTGAGAACTCGCTGATCGCCAAGGAAGAATACGACCGTAATACCGACTATTCGGATAAAAAGAAACATTTTGGCTCATTGCGGGAGATGGTGAAGGCCTATCAGCTTACGACCGACCAGCATTTTGAAGTGCGGGCGTATTGTAAAAAGCGCGGGATCGCTTTTTGTTCGAGCCCTTTCTCGAAAGAGGAGGCCGATCTGCTGGACAAACTTGATGTGCCGTTTTTCAAGATTGCCTCGATGGATATTGTCCATGAGCCGTTTCTCAAATACGTCGCTCGCAAACAGCGTCCCGTGGTGATTTCAACCGGTATGGCGACGTTGGCGGAAATCGAGCGGGCGGTTGAGATCGTCCGGGCGGAAGGCAACGAACAGCTCGCGCTGCTGCATTGTATTTCGATCTATCCGCCTGATTATGAGATGATTCACCTGAGAAATCTGCCCGCATTGCAGCAAGCCTTCGAAGTGCCTGTCGGTTTCAGCGATCATTCCCTGGGGACCGCCATTCCGCTGGCCGCAGTTGCCCTGGGGGCGTGCATCATCGAAAAACACTTTACCTTAGATAAAGAGATGCCGGGCTGGGATCACGCCATTTCGGCGGACCCCGCAGAGCTACGGGTCATTGTGGAAGAGGGAAAAAACATTTTCACGGCGCTGGGAGGCACCCGACGGATCGTTACCGAGGCTGAGTATGAGAAGCGCAAGAAATTCAGACGGAGTCTGGTGGCGCGGCGAGCCCTCGAAAAAGGTCACTTGCTGGTCGAGGACGATCTCGACGCCAAGCGCCCCGGCACGGGGATTTCACCGAACGAACTCGCTTATGTGCTGGGCCGGACCTTAGCTCGCCATCTTGAGGAAGACACGGTTATTCATTGGGCGGATTTACAATAAGCGCCGGCAATGGCTGAGCCGAATTGGCCGATCATCCTCCTGGGGGGCGGGGGTCACGCCAAGGTATTGGTGGAGGTTCTTTTGCTACACCATAAAGCTGTGCTGGGCTATACCAGTCTCGCTAGCGGTACAACCAATATCCCGAATTTATTACGGCTCGGTGACGACCGCATCATTGACGATCACGACCCTGAAAAGATCGCGTTGGTGAACGGCATCGGTTCGGTCAAGTCCACCTCAGGCCGCCGCCGGATTTTCGAGCAGTTTCAGCGAAAACGTTATCGTTTCGCCAGCGTGATTCATCCGGCGGCCACGATCGCAACGGATGCGCGTTTGTTGGAAGGCGTTCAAGTGATGGCCGGCGCGGTCGTACAGCCCGGCGTTCTGTTAGGCGGCAATGCGATTGTCAATACCGGCGCTGTCATCGATCACGATTGCGAGATCGGGGCCCATGCGCATATCGCCCCCGGCGCTGTGCTCTCTGGGGGTGTGCATATTGCCGAAGGCGCGCATGTCGGCACCGGCGCCTTGGTCATTCAGGGGGTGCGGATCGGCGCCAACAGCGTGGTGGGCGCGGGCGCCGTCGTCTTGAAAGATGTTCCAGCAGGGGTCACCGTCGTGGGCGTGCCGGGAAGAATAATCGGAGAATCCATTGGGTAATACCGTTTACATCGTTCATTGCATCGATACCGAAGGTGGGCTTTACGAATCCGTTGAAGCGACCTTCGAGCGGTTGCAAGCGATTTTCAAGATCGATCTCGAACCCAGTATCGCGACGTTGCAACGCTTGCAAGCGGGTAAAGTGGCTTTAGGCGGGCTGGAAACGGCCGTTCGTAAAGTGGTCGATCCACATTTACTGGCTTATAACGACACCTGGGACAAGGTGGACGCCATGCTGGCGGAGCTCTTGTCCGAACCCTTTCGCAACCAGACGCGCGATTCCTTCGACAAGGGCTGGGTTTACAACTGGTTTTGTGTCGATCATGTCGATTATGAGACCAATCCCCGGCGTCGGGATATCGGCTACCATAATGTCTACGATCACTACCGCAGCATTCTCCGCGAGACCGGTTCTCACCAGGATGGCGTGCATTTTCACTATCATCCGCACAATTTCCGCCGTGAAGCCCATCGCTGCGCGACCCACTGGTGGGCCTCCTCGGATAGCTTGCCACAAATTATTTCGCGTCGGGTGATCGAGCGACACTGGTTTCCCGCCGCCCATCGTCCGGGATTTCATGTGACCCGACCGGACAGCCATTGGTTTCTGGAACAATTCATTCCGTTTGATTACGCCAGTCAGGCCATGGTCGTGACGGAGGAAGATAAAGCGCAATTCGGGCTACAGGGGGGTCGTTTCGGGGACTGGCGGCGAGCGCCGGTCAATTGGCAGCCTTATCACCCCGCCCCTGACGATTACCAGAGCGCGGGAAATTGTCGCCGTTGGATCGCGCGCTGTCTCAATGTGGGGACCCGCTACAAGCTGCTGTCGGACGATGACGTGCGCCAAGCTTTCACGGAGGCCCGCGCCGGCAAACCGGTGATACTGGCGTTTACCGATCACGACTTCCGCGACATGCGCCCGGATGTCGAGCAAGTACGGTCCATGCTGTCGAGGGTGGCGGTGGATTTTCCAGATGTCTCATTCAAATTCTCCGAGGCGACGGACGCGATGCGGGGTGCGCTCCAGTTGCCTTTCGAGCCTCCTTGCGAGCTGGATATGAGCTTGAAGGCCATTGGCGATACGACGCAGGTATTGGAAGTCAGTTCGAAGACGCCGACTTTTGGACCGCAACCGTGGCTGGCATTGAAAACGTCCAGCGGTGTTTATCATTACGATAATTTTGATATCGAGATTCCGTTTTACCGCTGGCAGTACGTTTTCGATGAGGAAACTTTTCCCTTAGCGGCGCTGAGCGCGGTCGGGGTTGCCGCCAATAATGCATTTGGTATCACGACCGTTGCAGTCCTGGACCCTGCTACTGGCAACATTTCCAAACGACATTGGAATAAACCAGACTCCAATGCTTGAGGTGAACGTTGGGGGTTTTACGGCTTCGCTGTTAGCGCCTCGGATGGCGGTAGAAGCGACCCTGCTGCTCGGTGGCCCAGCCATCTGCTTAGAGAGACCGTCTTGAAATTTTTGCCACGCAAAGGCAATTCATAATGAAGTCTGCCAGCAGAGACCGTCTTGAAGGCGCTGTGATCTCTCCATCGGCTTCGATTGCCCAGGCTATTGCCCAATTGGATAAGGCGGGCATGGGTGCTTTGGCGCTCTGCGCCAGCGAGTGGAAATTATGGGGTCTGCTGACCGATGGCGACATTCGCCGCGCGCTGTTGCTGTCGGTAAATCTTGAAGAGCCTTGTGGCACTGTCGCCAATCGAACTCCGGTTTTTGCGTTGGCGCCGATTTCGACGGCTGAAGCGCTTCATCTGCTAAACCAGCATGATATCAATCATTTGCCGGTGGTGGATGCCGATGGCCAACTGCAAGACTTCTTGCTGCGCAAGGATTTGGTGACAGAAGCGGAGTTCGCGCTAAAAGCCAAGGAGCGCATTGAAAGTGTCATCGTTCTGCCAACGGCTTCACTGGAAGAAGCCATTACACGTTTGAATGAAGCCGGCACCGGCGCGCTGGTGCTTTGCGCGCAGGATCAATTGCTTGATGGCTTATTGACGGATGGCGACATTCGTCGGGCCATCTTACAAGGTCTTTCCCTGGAGACGCCCTGTGCCAAGGTGGCTTCTCGAAAGCCGGTTTTTGTCCAGGATTCCATTTCAGCCAGTGAAGCTTTGCATTTGATGAACCAATATGACATCAATCACTTACCGGTGGTGGATGTCGAAGGCAGAATCGTACAGTTTCTTTTGCGCCGGGATTTGGTTAGCGAAGAGCAATTGGGATTATCGGCGGTCATCATGGCCGGTGGCTTTGGAAAACGCTTGTTGCCGCTAACCGAGCAAGTGCCCAAGCCGATGCTGCCGGTCGGGGATCGTCCGCTACTGGAATTGACCATCCAGCAACTCCATCGATCTGGTATTCGAGAAGTCCATCTGACTACCCATTATCTGCCGGATAGCATCGTAAACCATTTCGGGGACGGTAAAGCTTTTGGCGTTACCCTCAATTATGCCAAAGAAGACCAACCTCTAGGTACGGCAGGTGGGTTGAGGCTAGTCAAGAGGACAGATCGTCCATTTCTGGTTATTAATGGCGATATTCTAACCGGCGTTTCCTTTCAGGAAATGCTGGCCTACCATCGGAAGTATGATGCTGATTTAACCGTGGGCGTTCGTAAATACGAAGTAAAAGTACCCTTCGGAGTCGTCGAGTGCCAGGATGTGAAAATCACACAACTTCAAGAAAAGCCCACGCTCCAATTATTTGTGAATGCGGGGATTTATCTTTTAGAATCTTCGGCCTGTGACTACATTCCAGAGGGTCAACGCTTCGATATGACGGATTTGATACAGTGCTTGCTGGCAGCCGGGCGGCCGGTGATCAGTTTCCCGATAATGGAATATTGGTTGGATGTCGGTCGCCCCGAAGATTATTTAAGGGCTCAGCAAGATGTCAAAAGCGGCAAATTTTAATCTTTTTAAGAGATCATGCTCGATACGGCTAATGATTTAAAAATCACTGTAAAAGAAACTACAAGGTAATAGGTCGATGTCTTCATTAGCAGGAAAAAAAGTTTTAGTAACCGGAGCAGGAGGGTTTATTGGGAGCCATCTGACGGAAAAACTGGTTACGCTAGGTGCTGAAACGCGTGCTATGGTGCATTACAATGCGCTGTCTGGATATGGCTGGTTAGATAGCTCCTCTTTCAAAAATGAAATCCAGATTATTGCTGGAGATATCAGCGACCGGGATTCCGTGAACGAGGCTGTTAAAGGTTGTGATATCGTTTTTCACCTTGCCGCGCTTATTGCTATCCCTTATTCATACCAAGCTCCATATAGTTATGTCAGAACCAACATTGAAGGAACTTTAAATATCCTTCAAGCCTGTCGTGCTAATAATGTAGGGCGTGTGCTGCACACCTCGACCAGTGAGGTCTATGGTACCGCCCGTTATGCGCCAATCGACGAAAAGCATCCGCTCCAAGGGCAATCTCCTTATTCAGCCACCAAAATTGGCGCCGACAAGCTCGCGGAGGCTTTCTATTTATCTTTTGAGATTCCGGTCGTTACGGTGCGGCCGTTCAATACCTTCGGACCCCGTCAGTCTGCCCGAGCCGTGATTCCAACTATTATTACCCAATGCCTCAATAATCGAGTTGTACGGTTAGGCAATTTGCGCCCCACGCGCGACTTGAATTTTGTTGCCAATACAGTGGAGGGGTTTCTTATGGCGGCCTCTGCTGAGGGCGCGGTGGGAAAGTCTATCAATTTTGGCAGCGGTCGAGAAATCAGTATAGGGGATTTGGCTGCTTTAATTGCACGATTGATCGGTTGTGATATCACCATTAAAACCGATGAAGTGCGGCTTCGGCCGGAAAATAGCGAGGTAGAGCGTTTGATCGCTGACAACTCGTTGGCTGAAACTCTTGTAGGTTGGAAACCGCGTGTGAGTTTGGAGGAAGGTTTAGGGCTGACAATTGAATGGATGCGCCAGCATTTAGAGCAGTATCGCCCAGGTTTGTATGTAGTTTAGCGTGGAGTGTAAATAGCTTTGGAATTTATTCCGCTTTGTGTTCCGGAGATTCGTGGTAATGAATGGGCTTTTCTAAAAGAGTGTATCGATACTAATTTTGTATCGTCAGTGGGACCGTTTGTCGAGCGTTTCGAGCAAATGGTGGCCGACTCGGTGGGTGCTCCTTACGGAGTTGCAACCGTCAATGGGACTGCTGCCCTACATATCGCATTATTGGTTGCCGGTATTAAAAGCGATGAAGAAGTCCTGGTTTCGACATTGACGTTTATTGCTCCGGTAAACGCAATTCGCTACGTTGGAGCTTGGCCAGTCTTCATTGATGCTGAGTCGGACTATTGGCAGATGGATCCCGCCAAAGTGATTGATTTTTTGGAAAAAGGCTGTGCCTGGCGAGACGGGGCACTCTACAATCGGCAGACCAAGCGACGGGTAACCGCCATCATTCCCGTGCATATCCTCGGCCAAGCCGTGGATATGGATCCAATTTTAGAAATTGCTAAGAAGTTCGATCTAAAGGTCATTGAGGATGCGACGGAGGGATTAGGCGCTAAATACCGAGGAAAAAGCCTTGGGAGGCTAGGAAATATCGCTTGTTTTAGCTTCAATGGTAACAAAATGATCACCACGGGTGGTGGCGGTATGATCGTCACTGCTAACGAGGCGTGGGCCCGTAAAGCCAAATACCTGACTACTCAGGCCAAGGATGATCCATTAGAATATATCCATGGTGAGATCGGTTATAACTATCGTCTGACGAATCTTCAAGCCGCGTTTGGCTGCGCCCAAATGGAGCAGCTGGACCAGTATGTGGCAGCGAAGCGAAAGATTGCTGCTAGATATGGTGAAGCATTGAAAGGAGTGCCAGGTCTCTCAATCATGAAAGAAGCTGCTAAAGTTTCCAGCAGCTTTTGGCTGTATACGGTACTGGTGGATGAAAAACAGTTTGGAATGAACTCGCGTAACCTTCTGCATAGACTTGATTCACAAAAGATTCAGACCAGACCGCTTTGGCAACCTATTCATCAGTCTCCCGCTTACGCGCAAACGGGTTGTGTTGAACTAGCGGTCGCTGAAAGATTGTACCATCAAGGGTTGAGTCTACCGTGTTCTGTAGGCCTTACAGAGGCCGATCAAGAGCGGGTGATTGCTGGTTTACGGCTCTAATCGCTAAAAGCCTAGTCAAAAAATCATGAGCGTAATATCTGATGAAACCGCTCTTCCACAGGACTATGAAAACTGTGGACAATTTATGCATGGGCTGATGGCCAAGCTTTTTCCGATCTGCCGCAGCATCACCGGGGATGGCGTGCGTGAAACGCTTAAAATCATTCAGGATTATATTCCTTTAAAAACCATTGAAGTACCGTCTGGTACCAAGGTTTTTGACTGGACAGTACCTCTAGAATGGAATATTCGAGACGCCTATATTCTCAATGAAGAGGGTGAGAAAATAATCGATTTTAAAAAAAATAATTTACACGTTGTAGGGTATTCAGCGCCAGTTAATAAAATAATTTTCCTGGAAGAGTTACAAGAATATCTTTATTCACTGGCGGATCAGCCAGAAGCGATTCCTTATATTACTTCTTATTATAAAAATTGTTGGGGATTTTGTCTTACTCATACCCAAAAAGCTCAGCTAAAGACAGGACGTTATCACGTTGTTATTGATAGCGATCTAAAGCAGGGCTCATTAAGCTATGGGGAATTAATTTTACCAGGTTCTTCAAATCAAGAAATTTTTTTATCGACTTATATTTGCCATCCTTCAATGGCAAATAATGAGTTATCAGGACCGGTTGTTACTCTAATGTTAGCAAAATGGCTTTTAAGCCAACCACGTCACTTTACTTATCGAATTATATTTATTCCAGAAACGATCGGGGCAATCACTTATTTAAGTAAAAATCTCCATCATATGCAACAGTATATCATTGCTGGGTTTAATGTGACCTGTATTGGCGATGAGCGTAAATATTCGTTTCTTCCCTCAAGGCATGGGAAAACGCTGGCTGATCGAGTTGCTCTCAATGTATTAAAATTTCAATGTCCAGATTTTATAGAATATTCATTTTTGGAGCGAGGCAGCGACGAACGGCAATATTGTAGCCCTGGGGTCGATCTCCCGGTTGTTTCAGTAATGCGCTCTAAATATGGAACATACCCTGAATATCACACGTCGCTAGATGATTTAAGTTTGGTTACGGCTGATGGCTTGCAAGGTGGTTACCTTATTTTAAAAAGGTGTCTAGAGGCACTTGAAAAAAATAAAATTTATCGTGGGACATGCCTGGGTGAACCCCAACTTGGTAAGCGTGGTTTGTATCCGGTCTTAGGGACAAAAAATTTGCAAAGAGAAACAAGAAAAATCTTAGATTTTTTAGCCTATGCTGACGGAACTCATGATTTAATTGAAATTAGCGATACTATACATGTTCCAGTTTGGGAGCTTTATGAGCTAGTTGAAAAACTTGTAGTATCTGGGTTATTGGTTGAATCCGCGCTATTAAATTAAAGCTGCTCCTTGTAAAAAAGATTGATAATAAAAGTAAAGTTGGCTGTTGTTTTGATGGCCCTAAGCCCCTTTTTCTTTGTTGTATATTATACAGAAGCAGCTTTTTCTATTAAGACTCTCGTTATATCAGATGCATAATTAGAAGCATCTATAAAAGTTATTAGTGTTGTTTAGAGCTTGGAAAATGGCAAATGGATTCATGGTTTTCAAGCTGCTGATGGTGCCATTTATTTAAAAATCACCTTAAAAGTAGTGATGGTGGTATTATATGTAATACTTATAAAGTTGCTCAAAAAGTTGGTTCAACTTATTCCACAATATTTAAAGTAGAGTCCAGCGTGATTTTTTCCAAGTAGATCAGTGTATTTGGCGCATAGCGGTCAATAAAAATGGAATGAAAAATTGAAATATTTTTGCTAGAAATTAGCGATTAAGATTATAAATCAAATGAAAGTTTTATTGATTAATGATTCAACTAGTAACCCTAATTGGGGAGATCGAGCTGCCGCTACGGCTTTAAAATTGATGATAAATAAATTGGGGGGAGATATCATAGATATTTTTTCAGAAGATGAGCTTAAATGTTCATCTTTTTTAAGGAGTGAAATAGGGGTAAAAAAAAGTATTACGGGTGATCGGCGTTTAACAGAGTTGCTCAAGCTTTTTTTTCCACCAATCCTATTTAAGATTAAAGGAAAAATGCTTAGAAGTTTTGGGCTAGAAGAGAAACTCTGTTTAATCCCAGATACTTGGGATGAATTTAGAAAATGTGCTGAAAATATCCTAAATAATAAAGAGCGATATCAGAGGCTAATAAATGTTTTTGATAAAATGGATGTTGCGGTTATTCATGGTGATGGTTGTATGGTTGGGAATGGCCTGCTGCCACGTACCGAGCTTTTTTTGGGTTACTTAATTAAAACACATTTTAATAAACCGGTGGTTATTGTAAATCATACTGCCGATTTTGATCACCCGAATCTACTTAAAATAGCTCAGAAAGTTTATCCTTTGTTTGATGATGTAGTGTTTCGTGATCCGATTTCAGAAAAGCGATGCAAAGAATTTTGCAATGGACGATTTGTTGCGGATACAGCATTTCTATTTGAGCCAATCCTTTCAACTGAATTTTGGAAAGATACAACTCGAAGGCCTACATACTTTGATATATGGCCAGATGTAGCTGATTTTGATCCTGCCAAACCTTATCTATGTATCGGGGGTTCTTCAATACTTTCTTATGATTCGTTTCCTTTGGAAATCATTAAGGATTTTTCATTGCTTATTAGGTATATACAATCAATCTATCCTGGTCAGATTGTATTAACTGTGTCGGATATTGTGGATCAACCTGTATTCCGGACAATTGCTAAAGAGCTTGCATTACCTTTAGTGGGACTGGCGACACCTGTTCAGCAAGCGGTTGATATTATTGGTAATGCAGAAGCTTATATTGGCGGTAGGTGGCATCCAAGCATTTTTGCCTTGCGTGGTGGGACTCCAATTATTCCACTTTCTGCAAAGACCTTTAAAATGCAAGCATTAATTGAGATGGCTGGCCTAAACTCTATAACGTTTGATGCGCTGGGCTTAGATAAAATTAAATATCCTCTTGGGAATCAACTTCATTTTTATTTAGAACAGGGAGTGGATCTGCGAAAAAAAATTCGAATTTGGGCTCAAGAAGCTGCAAAAAATTGTTGGGGCAATATCGAATTTTTAAAAAAACCGATCAAGATATAATTTTCAAAGAAAATATTATGAATGTATTTATAATAGCGGCCCCTTATCAAGTACTTAGCGCCGTTGAAGCTGTTCATCATTTTGATTTTAAAAATAGCATATTAATTATATTGAATATTGGGTTATTTAGTAAAGATAGCTTTGATAAGATTATTGATAATAAATACTGGTATTCCGTTAAGTATATTGACTTTTTTTATTTTATTACTAGTCACGATTTTAGTAAAGTAAAGCCAAAAAACTATTTTGAAAGATTAATTGAGCTATATTTGGTGTTTGATCAGTTTAAAAAGCGAAGGTGTATAGAAAGATTATGTCGCTCAATTGGATATGCAGAAAATCTTTTTCTAGGAAATTATTTAATAGATTATGATTTACACATGAGGCATATTGCAAACAGGGTAAAATTTGGAAATTTATTTCTATTGGATGTTGGTACTGATACCCTTAGAATTAATAAGCAGAGGATATGCGAGAATGTAATGGACTTATCTCTGCGTAATTTAGAAATAAAGAACGGTGAAACTATTGATTTAGATAATACTAAAGATAGTAAAAAAATTGGATATCAATTTTTAAACTATTTATCGATTCAAACTTTGAAAAAGAAAATCCATAGTCAGTTTATTGAGTGGAATAATAGAGGTGTTAAAAGATTGACCTACTTTACTTGTTACAGCCTTAAAGTAAATGGAGAAGATCGAATCATAAACAACAATTTTGAATTCTCAAAATCTTTGATTAGGAAGGCAAACTGCTCTCAAGATATTTTCTTTCTTGGGCAGCCATTAATTGAGCAGGGATATTTGGCCCCAGCAAAATTTTTCGAATATGTAAAGAAGATTAAAAAGTACTTTGCTGGTTTGAATTTATTCTACGTACCCCATCCTAGAGAAGCTGAGGAACACATACAAATTATTCAAAATAACATTGGAATTAGGATAAAGAAATTTATTGCGCCGATTGAACATGAAATTGTAGCAAGCGATAATTATCCAAAGTGTATTGGGTCGTTTTTTAGTTCCGCGCTTGAAAATTTTGCCAAAATTTTTAGTAATAATATTGAAATATTAGCTTTTTATTTATTACCCCAGCACCTATTAAAAGATATAGAGGGTGTTGCCAAGATATATGATAATTTTAAAACTGATAAAAATATCAAGATTTTGCTTTTAAAGTAAAAAATATTTTATCTTTTGGATTGTATTAGTCGCCTTGGGGTGCTCGATTTAGTTCACGGTACAAAAGCAAATTATTAACCAATGGCGCTAGAAATCCACATCCA
Source organism: Candidatus Competibacteraceae bacterium (assembly GCA_016713505.1). Classification (NCBI taxonomy): domain Bacteria; kingdom Pseudomonadati; phylum Pseudomonadota; class Gammaproteobacteria; family Candidatus Competibacteraceae; species Candidatus Competibacteraceae bacterium. The sequence continues at coordinate 79,769 of JADJPA010000002.1, forward strand.
ACGACGGCGGAGTAGATGCAGCCTTATCTAGTAGTGCTGTGGATCTAGAGTATGACGGAATTGGATTTAACGTCGCCACCAGGCATTGCGGGTTTGAGCCGATTGAGTGACGAGGCCCAACATCGGTTGCACGTGTAGACGCTACCAGTCACTCCGAACGCTGGCGATGGTGATGGGCTTATGGCCGGCCTCGGTGGCTTCTTCGGACGCTAGAGCGATGGTCATTCCGGTTCTAAAGCCATCAGGAAGGAATGCAAAAAGCCCATACAGTGGCTTGGGATGATTTCTAGGTGATCGAGTGGTGGCTCTAAAACATACTTGGATAGTGGGCCCACTGAACTGCGGACTGAAATAATTATAATCGACATCGAAAAATGATAGTATCGCAAACACGCACCCGAGAGATTCATTTGATTTGCTGTTATCAGACGTGGTTTTTACTGCTCTATAAGGTTAAAAATAACCTTTAAAAGAATTATTTTGGCCAAGAATTACTTCAGTGTATTAGCCCGTTTAGAAAAAGTAAAACGAAAGCCTTGATCATATTAAAATGATGAACTCTAATCCGTATCCACTTGTTTCTGTTATTATCCCTGCTTATAATTCTCAGGAATTTATTTCTCAAACAATTGATAGTATTTTAGCGCAGACCTATTCAAATATAGAGATAATTGTTGTTGATGATGGCTCGGTAGATAGAACCTCTCAAATTGTACATGGTTACAGAGATCGTGTGCGCTACTATTATCAGAATAACAGTGGCGGTTGTGCTGTACCACGTAATGTAGGAATTAAAAATAGCTTTGGTGAATTGCTTTGTTTTAATGATGCTGATGACCTTATGGTACCTGATCGACTTGAAATGCAAGTTAATTTTTTATTACGTCATCCAGCAGTTGGTTTAGTTTTTAGTGATTATAGAAATTTTAGTGATAAAAAAAATTTTTTGAGTACACATTTTGAAACTTGCCCGAATCTCCAGCGTTATCTGAATGGAGAAAATGAAATAATTATTAATAATGCTTGTCCATATCTTGCAAGGGAAAATTTTGGAATCGCTAGTTCATTCCTAATGCGCAGGATTTTATTATTAAAAGAGCCTAGTTTTGATCCATCACTTAAATCTAGCGAGGATTTTAACTTTTACTATCGATTAGCCAGGCATACTAGTGTTGGAGTTATCAATAAAGTTGGGATGATGAGGCGATTGCATACTTTTAATATGAGTAGTAATACAGAAAAAATGATGTCTGAATGCATACGGAGTTATAGATTGCTTTTGGAGAGTGAGCCTGATAGCCAGGCTAGATACTTTCTCAGAAGATTTATCGCATGTTTTTGGTCCAATCTTTCCTATTATAATACTGAGCATGGTCGATATAAGATTGCATTACAGCAAGAGAAGAAAGCTTTGTATGCGAATTTTTCCATGACTAGATTGTATTTATTCTTTAAAGGCTCTACTCGTATAATTTTGATGAAACTCGGATTTTATAAGCCTAGATTATCTTAGCTCGACTTTCCCCATTGCTAATTGCGTGCGTAAATGCTGAGACGTAGCAACCATGAAAGTTTTTTCGACCAAATAGAGAAACGTATGGGGCATTACTGCTTAAGGTCGGCACGATTATATGCCTGTTTGCGCCGCTGCTCAGCGCATGGCTCTGACCGGGCATCCAAGTTGCTGCTGATAGATTGATCTTGATTTTAGGACGGCGTACCGTGACGGTGGTTAGGACTGGCTGACATCATTGAGCGGCGTTGGGGAGCAAGATTGTTGCGCGGGTATTTATCGCGTGTTGCGATCCAGTGCATTCCAGCCGATGGTATTTTGTGAAAGTTAGTGAGCTGCGCAGACTACAGACATTCTTATCGGGCGTTGGCCGAGCGGAATGATAATTTTTTCTTGGTTTCGTTCGTGTCCACGTTTACCTCTCAAACAGCGCCGCAAGCGCGATGCACCGATACATCCAAGCCAAATATACTGCTTGTGCTCACCGCTATAGCCGTCCGTCCGCCACCAGATAAATTGAACACGCGGCATCGGAAAAAAGTGCCGGTTGCTTGTCTCCGCTATGCCATGATTGATCCGCGAAGCATTAAGACCCAGTACGTGGTGCTTGTGAGGTATTGCGCCAAACGGCAGAAAAACATCGGATATTTAAGTTTTACGATGCGCTATACCGCGACGAACCTTAGCCGAGTTTGCGGCCTTATCCAAGCGTTGGATCGTGAAGCGGGCGCTTGGTGAGATCAGGGCAATTTTGATTCATTCCCGTCAGGCGCAGTCTCACAATTTTGAAGCCTTTTATCTTTTACACTTCTGCCGACACTGTTGAGGCGAGTTTTCCAATTTGGTAAGTTACAATTGGTTTGTAGCTCTGATTCCCATTATTCTGATACCGATATGTATTTACCTCTACACCCGGCGGAGTGAAGGTACCAGGATCGTTTTCATTTCAGTGAATTAGTTAATAAATTATTTCTCTATATATTAAGGATATGGTTTCAATCATGGGTCTAGGGCGACAAATTTTTAAGCATACTATTATCTATAGTATGGCGACAGTTATTGGAAGGCTAGCTAGCTTTCTCATGTTGCCCTTTTATGCATATATTTTTCAAGCAGAAGGTTATGGCGTTATTGCCATGATCGATACCAGCCTCGGCTTTCTAACAATTTTACTTACTGGGGGTTTTCAAACAGCGATTTTAAGAATCTACCATGAGCAATCGAAAGCTAATAAAAAATTAGTCCTTGGTACAGGCATTTGCCTTGTATGGATTCTGGGAATATTGATCATTTGTTTCCCGCTCTTTTTTAGCTCGTCCCTGAGTAAAATTATTTTAGGTAGCAGTCAATATTATCCTCTCATTTGTTTGGCATTGATTGCGTTTGTTATCGATGTATCAGGCCAAAGTGCTAGCACAATTCAAATTATTAAGCAACAGTCTCTTTCATTTTCTATCATCAATTTAATTCGGCTTGCTCTAGGCCTTTTTCTTAATATATGGTTAGTTGTTATTTTAGAAGTTGGTTTAGTAGGAATTTTTATATCATCGTTGATGGCGGCTATAGTCAGTTCTTTGGTTTTTCATATTATTGCTTTTCGGGAGCATGGTTGTGAATTTGATCGGAATATTGCGATTCATCTACTACGGTTTCAGTTGCCACTACTACCGGGAGAAATTATTAGTTTTTTGGGGCGGCAAGCGGAAAGAATACTGGTTCGAGTTCTAATTGGACTTGAAGGGATGGGCGTTTTGGAGATGGCTTATAAGTTTCCACCTTTAATAAACCTCTTTATTACAGTGCCTTTTCAGAGAGCGTGGCGTACTAAAAGTATAGAAATAGCTGAACAAGAAAATGCTCCTCAAATTATCAGTAAAATGTTTACCCGTTATCTATTTTTAATGATTTTTTTTGGTCTAATATTAGGTGTTACAATAAAAGATATTTTAAAATTAATGACGCCACCTGAGTTTTGGTCAGCAGTATCCATTGCACAAATTGAAATTATTACAACTATTATAAATGGCTCTATTACTTATTTGTCTTTTGGTATTTTATATTACAAAAAGACTGGGGTTTTATCTTTTATTAAAATAATATTAGTTCCACCCAAAATTATATTGGGTTTTTTTTGCATTTCATTATTGGGATTGCAAGGAGCGGCTTATTCGGCTTTATTTATTGAAATTATAACTTTAGTCTGGATTTTATTTAAGTCACAATCCTTATATGAATTGCCTTTAGAGTATTGGAAAATCTTTTTTATAGTTATCTGTGCATTTATTATATTTTTTTTATTAAACAATAAAAATTATTCTGAATTTGATTTTGCCATATACCTAATGCATAATTGCCTTTCTCCTTTTATCGCTTTTTTGAATACCACCTTGTTTGGAGAATGGAAGTCTGGAAAGTTCATTTTGCTTTTAAATTCAAGGCAGGATCAAATTATTTCAATGTTTTTAAATATTTTTTTTACGCTACCATTTTTGATGTTATTCCCCCTGATTTCAAGGCCAACTTCGGCGAATTTTTTACCTAAGTCAGCTGCTACCACCAATAACTCTTCACATAACCATCTCTATTAGCCCTATTTTATGTGCGGTTTGATAAGCCTTTATTTTAAGAATGGTGAGGTAAGCCAAGCAGTAGCTGCTGATACCATGAAAATGGCTGGGTCAATGCTTGACACTCTTCGTATGAGAGGTCCGGATGACTACCGTTTAGTTCAGATGGGCTCCGCTTTTTTAGGTCATAGTCGACTGAGCATCATTGATCTACAGACCGGCTCGCAACCAATTTATAATGAAGACGGTACTATCGCTGTTTTGTTAAATGGTGAAATTTATAATTTTCAGGAACTACGTGTTGAACTAGAAAAGCTTGGGCATCATTTTCAGACTATCTCTGATACTGAAGTTATCGTGCATCTTTACGAGGAGCATGGTGAAGATCTTTTCTCTAAACTAAACGGCATGTTTGCTATTGTTATTTATGATTCTCGCTCAAAAATTTTACTAGCAGCAAGAGATAGAATTGGTGAAAAGCCACTTGTTTACTGTGAGTTGCCTGAGTTTTTCGCAGTTGCTTCTGAGGTTAAAGCCCTTCTACAAATTCCGGCCGTTTCTAAAGAGATCGATATTGATTCGATCGCCTTATATCTTAATAGTATGTATGTTCCTGCTCCAGCAAGTATTTTCAAAAAAATAAAAAAGTTACCGCCAGCACACTATCTTAAATTGGTAGGAAAAAAGCAAATTATTCGTAAATACTGGGATCCGCAACAAGAGATAAAATGGAAGTGGCAAGAAAAAGATATTGAAGAAAATTTTTTGGAGTTATTTTTAGATGCAGTTAAGATTCGTACTTATTCAGACGTGCCTTTTGGAGTATTTCTTTCGGGTGGAATAGATTCAAGCGCTGTTACGGCGTTTATGTCCAAGACTTATCCTAGCCCTATTAAAACTTTTACTGTAGGATTTACCCAGGAAATTGATGAACGTCCTTATGCTCGGATGGTTGCAGATCGCTATCAGACTGAACATACAGAACTTATCATCAGTGATCGAATCGAAGATATAGTTAAGCAGGTAATTACCTATTTTGACGAGCCATTTGGAGATTCATCTGCTATTCCTACCTACCTCATTTCTCGGGAAGCTCGTAAGCATGTTAAGATGATTCTGACTGGAGATGGAGGCGATGAGCTTTTTGCAGGATATCATTCTTATGTTGACCAAAAATATCAATTAGGAAATCGGGTTAGTACGAAAGCATATAAAACTATTAATCAACTTTCGCTAAAATCTTGTGGTAAAGGTATTCTAGAAGGCTTGTATCCTCGTACAGCTAATTTTGGTAGGGCTTTCAAACATTGGCATTGGGTACGTTCAATTTTTCATGAGGAAGAGCTAAAAACTACTCTAAATCAGAGTTTTGCTGGCGTTGCAGATTTTTTTCAAAAGCAGCACTGGCTTGGTGTGCATGGTGAAGATGCGCTCTCAATCTCTTATGCTTTTGACTTGAATTATTATTTACCTGATGATCTTTTGAAAAAAGTTGATATGGCATCTATGTTCGCTAGCCTCGAATGTCGTGCTCCATTTCTTGATTATCGACTTATTGAATTATCATTGCAGATACCTCCAAACATTAAAATCAAAAATGATTGTCTTAAATCCCTTCTAAAAAGTAGCCTACACAATTATCTTCCTTCAGAAATTTTATACCGACCGAAAACTGGTTTTGGTGCGCCGGTAGCATCTTGGCTTAAAAACCAACTTAAAGAAATGACTTTTGATTTACTTGGGCAGAGTTGTAAAATTGAATCTTTTATTGATCGAAAAGCGATTCAACAATGTCTTGATTTGCTATACCGCACTGACTTAATTAAGGATTATAGAGTTTCTCAAAAAGTATGGCTTTTATTCGTTTTAGAGTCCTGGATGAGAAATTACCTTTAAGTAATTTAAGTTAAAATTTATGAAAGTACCTAGTGTCAGTGTTGTGGTCACCTGTTATAATTATGGCCATTATTTAGCTGAGTGTTTGGATTCAATATTGCAGCAAAGTTTTTCTGATTTTGAAATTGTCATTGTTAATGATGGGTCGGTTGATAATACTGACGAAGTTATGGAAAAATTTCGAAATTTTGATAACATTAAATATATTAAACAGGGTAATAGTGGTCAGGCAAAAGCAAAAAACACTGGTATTCAAAACTCTTCAGGGGATTTTATTGCTTTTCTTGATGCTGATGATGCATGGGAAAAAAATAAATTAGAAAAACAAATGCCTTTATTTTCAAAAAATATGATCGGTGTTGTTTATAGCCGAGCGCGCTATGTAGATGAGCTAGGGCAGGCACTTAATAATATAAGGATTACTGAAAAATACCTTATCCCCAAATCGGGAAATGTTACAAATTATTTATTTTTAGATAATTTTGTGCCTTTTTCTTCATCCATAGTACGAAGAGAGTGTTTAGAGCGTTGTGGCGCTTTTGATGAAACCCTTCGAATGGGTATTGATTGGGATTTGTGGTTAAGAATATCAACGCTTTATGAGTTTGATTTTATAGATGAACCTTTACTGGTTTATCGTGTTGGCCACGCTGGCCAGATGTCAAAAAATTTAGAACTTCGGCAACAGTGCTCTGATAAAATTATGAGCAGCTTTATAAAAAACTATAAGCCCTTGCTTTCTAACTGGATTATACGAAAAGCTTATGCATTTACTTTTCGTAACCGAGGTGAATATTACCGTAAGATAGATAAAGCAAAATCTTGCCAGTATTTTTTAAAATCTATTTATCAGAATCCTATCGAAATAAATGCGTATAAAGGATTGCTAAAAACCCTTTTACTGAGGCGTAAAGAATTGATTTCATAGGCTCCTCCCCGAAATCGTTTGGCGTAAAACCGAATACGATTGGTTCAAACCCAAACCAAAGCCTACCTCAGCTTCAACCGTCTGAAGTTAGAACTCCAGATATTATGGGACGTTTCCTATGTTTAATTTTTGTGAAATAAATATTTACAAGGCGTATTTTTAATGTGGAAACATGCTTTATCTATTATTGTATGTTCGCACTGCTTGTATGTTCGCACTGCAAGGCTAACTCGAATTTAATTTTAGTTATAGAGCAAAATACAGAAATTTAGAAAAAACATTTGAAAATAAATTGTTGTTTATTATCTTCTTTTCATTATAGTTGAATTTTGTTGCTGATCTCATGTGCGGTATTTGCGGATTTTATGGAGAGCACGCGGCGCTTTCCAATGAAACTTTGGAGCGGATGAATCAGACGCTTGTGCGGCGTGGGCCTGATGAGGGAGGCATCTTTACAGATAGTGGCGTCGGACTGGCGATGCGACGTTTGAGTATCATCGACTTGGCCGGTGGGCACCAGCCTATTCAAAATGAACAAGGAACTATCTGGACTGTTTTCAATGGTGAAATTTATAATTACCGTGAGCTGCGCGCCGCGCTAGTGCAGCGCGGCCATCAATTTAAAACCCATACCGACACCGAAGTCATCGTTCATCTCTATGAAGAGTATGGCGATGATTTGGTCCATCACCTGCGTGGCATGTTTGCCTTCGCACTGTGGGATGTACCTCGAAAACGTGGTCTGCTAGCTCGGGATCGGCTTGGCATCAAGCCGTTGTTTTATGCCCAAATTGATGATGCCTTGCTGTTTGGGTCGGAACTTAAAGCTATTCTTGCTACGAATCTAATCCAACGAGAGCTCGATTATCAAACACTTGATGCTTTTTTCGCGTTTACCTATATTCCTGCGCCACTAACCATCTATCGCAACATCCATAAGCTTGAACCTGGCCATTTGTTGACCTATGAAGCCGGGCGTATCCAGAAGCGCCACTATTGGGATGTTGATTTTGCTGCTGTCGACCCACAAGCGGATGATCAAAGCTGGTTGGAGCGCTTCGATCAAGCCATTGAGGGAGCAGTTACTTCGCACTTAGTCAGCGATGTGCCATTAGGCGCTTTTCTTTCGGGGGGTGTTGATAGCAGTCTGGTCGTCGCTTTAATGAGCCGGCATCTCAATGAGCCGGTTCAGACGTTCACCATGGGTTTTGGGGGTGCGCGTAACCCGTTACTTGATGAGCGGCCGCTGGCCAAGAGCGTGGCGGAGCGGTATGGCTGCCAGTTTCATGAATATACGGTCCAACCGGATTTTTGCAAAATTGTAGGTGAGATCGTCGACGCGTTTGACGAGCCTTTTGCGGATGATTCCGTGATCCCCAGCTATTACGTCTCCCAGTTTACCCGACAACAGGTTAAGGTTGCTTTATCTGGTCTCGGCGGCGATGAACTTTTTGCCGGTTACGAGCGCTATTCGGGTGTGTGGCTGAGCCAGTACTATTCCCGCCTGATGCCAGAAGGGTTGCACCGCCGGTTCATTCAACCGCTGGTGCATTGTTTGCCAGAACCCGCGCACGGCGGGGACCGGGTGAACCATGCCAAGCGCTTTGCGACAGCCGCGCTACAATCCCCAGCCGAGCGCTATTTGGGCTTTATCTCGACGATCACCGCTCCAGAACGGCGTCAGTTGTTTGCCTCATCTATCGCGCATCACATCGATTTTGGCGCGACGGATCGAATTATTACCGAATTATTCGAGAAATGCCAAGCACCAGACGATTTAAGTAAAGCGCTCTATGTCGATATGAAAACCTATTTGCCAGAAGATATTCTGGCGCTCTCAGACCGTTTGAGTATGTGGCATTCTCTTGAGGTTCGAGTACCGCTTGTGGATCATCCGTTGGTCGAACTGAGCGCTCAGCTTCCTTCTCGCTATAAGTTGGATTGGCGCCGTAAAAAGATTTTGCTGAAGCAACTTGCGGCCCGTCACTTGCCGGCTGAGATAATAAACCATAGAAAGCAAGGGTTTGAGTCTCCAATGGCAGCTTGGTTGCGGACCGATTTGGCGGATTATGCGCGGGATGCTCTTGGCCGGGATCGCTTGGGCCAAACTGGCCTGTTTGATATTGACTATGTTTCCTTGAAACTCGAAGAGCATCTAATGGGTCGCCATAAAAACAATAAATTACTATTCTCCCTCATCATGTTCCAAGAGTGGTATGAGCGTCATGCTGTTTGAATGTGTGAGCGAGATTGATGTTGTGAGAAATAAGGTAATGACGTGTTGATAGAGGCGGGTTTTTGGCTTTGTTTGGGATTAATATTCTATATTTATATCGGATACCCGATGATGGTGTTGTTGTTGGCTCACGTAATGAGTCGGGATATTCGTAAAGCTGATATAACACCTAAAGTTACTGTTTTGATCGCCGCTTTTAATGAGGAGCGAGAAATCAAGCAGACGGTACTCAACAAACTTTCTCAAGATTATCCGACCGACCTATTAGAAATCTTGGTCGTCTCGGATGGTTCGACGGATCGAACCGATGAAATTGTTCGAGAGCTGACAAGAAGTCATCAAGGCCGTGTTAGCCTGTTACGCCAAGAACCCCGCCAAGGTAAGACCCAGGCGCTCAACATGGCTGTGGCTCATGTTTCCGGGGAAATCCTGATATTTTCCGATGCCAATTCGCTCTACAGGCCGGATGCGATCCGGCGGCTGGTGCGTGATTTTGCCGATTCGACAGTCGGCTATGTAACCGGCCAGATGGTTTATACGAATCCAGAAGGTGCCGGCATTGGTGAAGGGTCAGGCGCCTACATGCGCTATGAGAATCTGTTGCGAGCTTTAGAGACTCGCGTGCACTCAGTGGTCGGCGTGGATGGAGGGATCGACGCGGTTCGCCGAGAGCTTTATGTCCCCATGCGTCCGGATCAGTTGCCTGATTTTGTTTTGCCGCTCAATGTGGTTGAGCAGGCTCGACGTGTTGTCTATGAGCCAGAAGCGATACTTTATGAGCCGGCGTTAGCTGTTGCAGCCGATGAATTTCGAATGCGGGTTCGCGTATCACTGCGGGCGCTCTGGGCTTTGTTCGATAAACGTAATCTATTTAATCCGCTGCGCGATCCGTTGTTCGCATGGCAGTTGCTTTCGCATAAGGTTCTACGTTATGGAGCATTTTTGCCTCTTGTAGGCCTGCTCGGTTTTAATGCGTTAGCCATTGGCAAACATCCGTTCTATTTGGCTTTCTTCATAGCGCAGGCGGTGGCTTACGGGCTTGCGATGCTGGGTCCTACTCTCTCGCGTTCACCCACCGTGCCCTCGAAACTGCTGGCGCCTTATTACTTTGTCATCCTCAATTTGGCCTGTGCAGTCGCGCTTTGGAAATTTATTAACCGTCAGAAGATGGTGCTTTGGAAGCCGCGAGTAGGGAGTTGAACGGCTAGCATGGCGACGAAAATTATGTTCCTTGTGGATTATTATGGAAATCCTCAAGCTGGAACCGAAGGCCAACTGTTGCAACTGATCCAACATCTTGATCGATCTCGTTACGAACCGGCCATGACGGTGCTGCGCCGCAGTGAATATATCGAAAGCCGACAGTTTCCATGTCCGGTAAACGTTTTAGGTATCGAAAAATTAGCAAGCTTTCGGACTATCGCCAAAATTGTACGTTACGCGCTGGCTTTGCGCCGGGAAGGCTATCAGCTGGTGCACTGTTATTTCAATGATACCGCATTGATCGCCCCTTTTTTCATGAAGCTATCGGGTATTAACGTGCTGGTATCTCGACGTGATATGGGGTTTTGGTATACGCCGTACAATCTTGTGGTGCTTAGGTTGGTTGCGCCGTTTGTTGATCGCTACGTCGCAAATAGCCATGCGGTAAAACAGCGGGTCCAGCAACAGGAATGGGTTTCACCAGATAAAATAGTGGTTATCTATAATGGTTATACGTCATTAGTTGAAAAGGACGATCAACCGGCGGCCATGGCGAATTTACCCGGAATCCCATATGATGCTCTCATCGTTGGAATCGTGGCAAATTTGAAGCCCATCAAGCGAATGGATACCTTGATCGAAGCATTCGCTTGCATTAGCAAATATTTCTCTGGAGCCTATTTAGTCATCGTGGGTGATAAAACGACCTCCGAAGCCGCGTATACATTGGAAAAATTAGGTGCTTTAGCTCGCCATTTTGGTATTGAAGACCGAGTCGTTTTTACGGGACAAGTCAGGGACTCGAAACTTTATATTCGGCGATTTACAGTCGCTGTTCTCTGTTCCGAATCGGAGGGTTTTTCAAACTCGATTATCGAATACTTACAAGCGGGTCGACCCACTGTTTGTACCGACACCGGAGGCAATGCAGAAGTGATCCAGACTGGCCGTAATGGATTTTTAATTCCGATAGGAGATAGTAAAGCGTTAGCCGATTACGTGATCCGCCTGTTTTCCGACAGGACGCTCGCACGACGAATAGGTGAGGCTGGTTATGAAAGCGTTCGTGCTTATACCCACACACGTATGGTGGCTGAACAAATGACCTGTTACGATGGGGTGATTTCGGCTAATGGAGGGAACCGGAGAAATTATCGCTGGTCGGGGAGGGTCTGAAATGCTCGCTTGGCTTTCCAAACATATATTTTTCCCGCTGTGGGAAATCAAGGATGGAGCTCATCGCCTAAAATACTTAAAAGAACTCTCGGCCAGTCAGTGGTGGAGCCCTGAAGTTCTTCGCCAGCAGCAATGGCAGCGGCTGTGTAAAATAGTTAAGTATGCCTATGACCATTGTTCTTATTACCAGTCACATTATGGCAATTTAGAGTTCGATGGAATACTCCGTAATTGGGAGGACTTCTATCATCTTCCATTATTAACCAAACGGGATATTCGCGATAACGCAGCTTTCCTGCTGTCGGATCAATTTCAACGCTCGAATTTGGTGGAAGCAAAAACTGGTGGTTCCACAGGTACGGCTTTAACGCTTTACTTCGACAAAAAATGTCAGGAAATGCGTAATGCTGCTGCCATGCGAAGTGATCGTTGGGCAGGTTGGGATATAGGAATGAAAGTTGCGGCAATTTGGGGTAATCCGCCTATCGCGGATACATTGAAGAAAAAGCTTCGCAACGCATTACTTGATCATTTTATCTATTTGGACACCATGAGTATCAATGAGATGAGTGTCCGACAATTTTTAGAAGATTGGCGTCGCCAACAGCCTCAATTTATCTTTGGTCACGCACATTCGATTTATATTCTGGCAACCTATTTGAAACGTTTAGGTATAGAAAATCTAAGACCGCGCGGCGTTATAGCGACATCAATGATGTTGCTAGAGCCTGAGCGCCAAGTGATCGAAACAATATTCAACTGTCAAGTCACAAATCGTTACGGATGTGAAGAAGTAGGGTTAATTGCTTGCGAGTGCGAACAGCATGAGGGTTTACATCTAAATATTGACCATCTCATTATTGAGTTCCTAAAAGATGATGGTACTGAAGCGGCCTTTGGCGAGGAAGCCAACATTGTGGTGACCGACCTCATTAATCACGGGATGCCTTTAATTCGTTATAAAGTTGGAGATCTCGGTGTTTCGAGCAATCGAAAGTGTGCTTGCGGGCGCGGGTTACCGCTCATGGAACGAATCGTTGGGCGTCAAGCGGATTTTCTGAAAGGGCCAGACGGTTCTCTAGTTGCCGGTGTTTCACTAGTTGAGCGCACCTTAACTGCGATACCCGGGATTGAGCAGATGCAGTTGATTCAAGATGATCTTAAAAAAATTTGTGTCAAATTAGTACAAGGAAGCGATTTTAATCAGTTGAGTCAAAGCAAATTACATGATGAATTAAAATTGGTTTTTGGTGTGGATGTGTTAATCGAGATACAAATTGTTCCAACATTGGATCAGACGGTTTCTGGCAAGTATCGCTTTGCTATTTGCCGGGTCCCTTAAAGCCTGTTGTTAAATACGGCGCTTGAAAACCTGGGATAAGTACCGGTGATGGAGCCGTTGCGCAGTGCTGGAAAAGCCGCCATCATTCCCCAAATCCAACCGCAAAATCCAATACCCCTACGACTAGGAACTTTATAAAGCACGCCATCTGATTGAAAAGTTCTTCCGAAAACTCAAACACTATCGGGCTGTCGCCACCCACTATGACAAAACTGCTCGCTATTTCCTCACCGCTATCTACTTGGCCGCTTCCTTCATCTGGCTTAATTCACGACACGGCCTAGAGCAATGATGGAAGCCGAGTTTAATAGCAGGTTTCTTTGAAGAAGATTGAGAACTTCGAGATCGTAATGTTACAGAAAAATCCAATGATGAATTAATAAATCTGGAGTTTTTAGAAAATATAGGGAATTGTTTGCAGTTGATAAAGTTAGAGAATTGCTTTCAAAGGCTGCGGAACAGAACAGGCCATCTAAGCTCATGGGAGTGACTTCCAGGGCATTAGGTAGGGTAACCGGGAACCTTATTAACCCGGCAATTATTTAGCCGATAGTGGTATAGTGAGGGACATGAAAAAGATCGACGCACGTTGTTTGTCGCCGGAAGCGCAGGAGGAACGGCGCCGTCAGGCGCTGCGGCTGCGGGAAGACTTGCAGTGGAGCTGGAAGGAAATCGCGCGGGTGGTCGGGGTGCATATCAGCACGGTGATCGGGTGGGGCCAACGCTTTGGTCGGGACGGAGAAGCGGGCCTGAAATCGCGGCGGCGGGGACGGCGGTACTTGACGGGCCGGACGCTGACGTTGGCCCAAGAGTGGCGGGTGCGCTCGATTTTGGTGGACGAGACGCCGGGGCGACGGGGATTGCCGTTTGCGCTGTGGAACCGGCGGGCGGTCATGGAATTGATCGAAACGCTGTTTGGGGTGGCGATGCCGATTCGGACGGTGGGCGAGTATCTGTCGCGGTGGGGCTATAGCCCGCAACGACCCCTCAAGCGCGCCTTGGAACAACGGCCTGCCGAGGTGCAACGGTGGTTGGACGAGACTTACCCCTCGATTCTCGCGCGAGCGAAGGCGGAGAAAGCGGTGATTTACTGGGGCGATGAGACGGCCGTGGTGGAAGATGGCCATTGGGTGCGCGGTTATGCGCCTCAGGGGAAAACGCCGGTGCTTGCCACCTCCAGCCGCCGGTCTGGATTGGCGCTGGTGTCGGCCATCAGCAACCAAGGCCTCGTCCGGTTCCGCTTTATCGAGCAGGCCCTGAACGCGGCCTTGTTCCTCGAATTCCTCGGCCAGTTGATCGCCGACCAGCCCCAGAAAGTCTTTTTGATTCTGGACAACCTCAAAGTCCATCACGCGAAGCTCGTCACCGAGTGGGTCGGCGAACACGCCGAGCAAATCGAGCTAGTCTACTTGCCGCCCTATACCCCAGAGCGCAATCCCACCGAATACCTCAATCGCGATTTCAAAACCCAGTTGCGGTTATCGGCCCGTTCCTCCACGCCCCAGGCCTTGCGGCACAAAGCAAACGCCTTCCTCCAATTCCTCATCAATACCCCAGAGCGTATCATGACCTATTTCAATCACCCCGCCGTCCACTACGCCGCTTAATCGCCTATTTCATTGCTGGGTTAATAACAGACTCCGCTCCAGGTACTACTTCCTTATCCTTATCCGGAACTCAGGTTATTTAAGCATTTTCTTGGACTTATGGAGTTAATAGATGAGAGCAATATATCTTTTTCAGGATGAATATCCTTGGGATATACGAGTTGAAAAAATTGTAAGTAGCATGATTAATGCCGGAATATTAACAACAATAGTCTCTCGAAATAGAAGAGGGCTACCTCGTGAGGAGAGAACCGATTCCGGTATAGCTATCCGCCGCCTACCAAAGGGGTTAACAAGTATAGATAGGAATCTTTTAAACTTTCCTGCTTTTTTTTCGCCAATATGGATAAGAGAACTAGAAAAAGCAGTTATTAAGGATTCGGCTGATATCCTTATTGTAAGAGATCTTCCATTAAGTCCGACGGCATATTATGTGGGGAATAAATATAAAATTCCAGTTATCATTGATATGGCAGAAAATTATCCAGCTATGATTCAAGATACTTGGCAATTTCAGGGACCAAATCCTTTTGATTATCTGATTCGTAACCCTATTTTATTACGAAAATTAGAAAGATGGATCATTCCTAAACTAAATGGTATATGGGTGGTTTCAGAAGCAAGTAGAAGACGTGTTGAAGGGATAACAGGTTGCCGAAATCTGATGTGGGTTGTGGGTAATACTCCGCGTATACAAGAGAGTCAGGCTAGCAAACCACACCCTTTTGCAGACATGCTTAAAACAAAAAATGCACTTCGCCTGTTGTATGTAGGAGGTTTAGAAAAAACAAGAGGACTTCAAACTGTATTGCTTTCTTTGCCTATAGCCATTAAAAAATTAGGAAAAAATATTCATTTATTAATAGTAGGGCATGGGCAAGCTATTAATGATTTAAAAAATTTAGTATCTAACTTGCAGTTAGATGAGCATGTTAGTTTTGCTGGATGGGTTGATCAACAATATGTCCCAGGAATTATTTCTGCCTCTGATATTTGCCTTGTGCCTCACTATGTAACGGAGCATACTAATACAACTATTCCAAACAAAATATATGATTACTTAGCTCAAGGTAAGCCAGTGATAGTCAGCCATGCGCAGGCTTTGCGCGATATAGTAGAAGAACTCGGCTGTGGTCGTTTTTATCATGATCATGATTTTGAAAAATTAGCAGATATTTTAGTAGAATTAAGTAATGAAAATTTGAGAAAGACTCTTGGTAATGCAGGCCGTGCAATGGTATTAGAAAAATATAATTGGCAAGCAGATGAAAAAATTCTTCTTAAATCTCTTGAACAAATGATTGAGTCTTATTCAAAAAATAGAAAAACTTTCGCTTGATTTTTTTCTCTGGGTAGGCCAAGCTCGGATCAAAATACTGTATCAACTTTGGTTAGGTATTTAATTTAAAAGTTTCTGATAAGCGCTAAGATAACGCTGTATCATTTTCTCAAGAGAAAATTGAGTTTGTTGGAGTTGCTGAGCATTCTTAGCAAGCCGACAGCGAAGTTCTGGATCAGAATATAGTCTGCGAATTGATTGAGCGAGCGCTTCAGAATTTCCTGGCGGTATCAATAAAGCCGTTATATCGTTTTGAAGTACTTCGGCAAGTCCACCAACTTGGGATGCAATGATTGGTGCACCGAGCGCCATAGCTTCTAGGAGAGTGTAAGGTAAGCCTTCATGCAGTGAAGGCATCAGGAGCGCATGACAATAAGCTATATAGTTGTAAGCGTTGCGCTGAAATCCTAAAAAATGTATCTTATGAGAAATATTTAACTTTTCGGCTAATATTTTTAACTCCGACTCACAAGGACCCGAACCCACAATCTGTAAATGCAGATCAGCTAAATTGCTAGCAGCCGCAATGGCCTCTATAGCCAGAGAGTGTCCCTTAACGGTTTCCAGACGCCCTACAATAACTAAATTAAACCAATCTTCACGAAATTCGGATGGACGCTGTAGTGAGAGACGATCAATACTGGCAATACCATTGGGAATAGTAATACTTTGTAGCCCATGATATGCGCCACGATAGTGAGTCTGAAGTTCTTCAGTGACGTAACAAACTATTGCATTCGCTTTTCTTGTGGCAAGAATATCTAAAAAACGGTAAAGATAATTATACATTTTCTGTACTGGTCTTCCAACCATAGGTTCCAGCAAGCCATGTTCAGTTTTCAGGATAGAGAAAGAATACCAGTAGCGTGCCAGCAAGCTAAAGACTGTGGCTTTATAGCCATGTACGTGCACGATACGAATCTGTCGTTGCTGTAAAACCTGCGCCATATACCGAGCAGTTGACAAAAAATAAGAGTTATAGCGCGGCAAAATAATTGGTTCAAAACCATGTGATCGAGCTTGAGCAGCTAATTCATGATCATAAAAAAGAAAGAGCAAAGTATCTATTCCATGCCCTCTAAGTCCTTTTAAGAGGCCAATTATATGGCGTTCAACCCCCCCAAATAACTCCCCTACAGAACATATAGCAATACAACGACAATTTAACAGCGGAGCGACCTCGGTTTCAGTGAACATAGAATGCATGGCTTTTTATATATATGACCAATTTTTAGTATAATTAATATAGTTGGTTAAACTGTGGACTGATGTGCCTAGATTTGAATTTGTTGACTAAACAATATTAGCATTCGATTTTGCTCTATTCAAAAATATGTTTATACTGCTCTTTTAAGCGAGAGTTGTAAAGCGTTATGATCAGGTTACATTTCCAGGATTTTCTCTTGATCTTTTCTCTAGGAGGGTAGATACATGGGAATCTGTAGGGGCCCCTTCTGGTGCAAATAGTGGCTCCAGAGATTATTTTTAACCTAGTAGATCGTTGTTTTCAGCTTTTTAGTCATTCTTTTTAAGAGGGTCTTGCCTGATAGCAGCACGCGAGGTGAGTGCGTTGGGCGCGCTGTTTGTGGCATTGACATTTTTCGATACCGGTCAGTTGTTTTGCCTCTCAATAAAGCTGCTTGATTATCCAACGCAGCTTGTTCTGATGGCGAACGACCTGTGCGTCGATGGAGTTTGGGGCACGGTTGGTGATCACCTAGTCAATGTCGCCGTTAGTGGCTATCTAAAGTGGACCCCTCAGTCAAGGCTAAAGGCCGGGCTATTTAAGATAGAAGCCATGCTGGTTAGAAACGGCTCATCACGCTGCATGTTGGAGCGGTTGAACGTTATTGTGATGTCGGCTGGTGTCCGGTTGGCGAGCGACTGGTGCGGATGGTCGGTGTTGTGGAACCGAAAGTAAGCCACCGTCCAGCGTGCGCCTCGCGCAGTTTTTGATACTGCCGAGGATACACCGCCTCATATTTTACCGCTTCCCACCCCCGCTGCACCGCTTGCTCGCGAAACTCTTTCGTGTAGACCCTTCGGAGTAGTCGTCACATGGCTCTCCTCCTTCTCTCAGTCTAAGAATCTTAGCATCCACTTTTTTCAGACTGCCCCCCCTCTACGACCCGCGCCTCCTTGTGCGCCGCCAGCTCATGAAAATCGCTCCCAGGTGTCGACGCATTCCCCGAAAATCTTCCGCTTGTGCCGTTTCGGGATAAACATCACATGATACTTACAATCCCACCGGGTATGACTCAGACTTTGGTACTCTTTAATCATAAATCCTCGTCTCTTGGTCGAGACCTCAGATTCATAATGACCGCCGTAAAGAATTTATATCCATGAAATTTTAAGCTGTGACACTATCAACATCTTGTAACTTGAAGCAAAAGTCCTAAATATCTAGATTATTTGTCTAATTTTTGATAAAATTATAGATTAATCAATGAGATGTTTTTGTGAGGACAGACCATAAGGCAAAATATGAAAATTTTTCAACTTTTCATGGCTTTAGCTAAAATTGAGCCGAGCCAGCGCTGATGAACCAAAATATTTTTTTTAAAGATAACCTTTATAAGGAAACAAATCGGCGCTCAATTTCAACAAACTCATATGTAATGCATGATGGGGTTATTGAAAATAATTGGCCGCGCTATTTTTATGGCAGTCATATTTTATTTATGCTTTTTCTTATCTATATAGTTTATTGGTACTTGCAGGGTAGTTTTCGCTTTCCAATTTTAAGTACGATTCGATTTGAATTTCTGATGGGATTTGTGCTTTCATTATTTGGGGTTCAAACATATTTTAAGAATCCAAATAGAAAAAAATCTGAAATAGGTCTGTGGTTAGTCATGCTTTTTATTAGCATGATTATTATGATATTTTTTTCCTACGTTCCCGAGATATCTTTCAATCTTTTCATTGACCGTGTAATTAAATTTTCGTTGCTTGGTTTTTTTATAGCAGCATTTGTTACTACACCTAAGCGACTTGCGTTATTTATATGTTTTTATCTATTTTCTTTTTTTAAAATGGGCCAAGAGGGGTTATTGGGTCATATAACCGGGTCGCTTGTTTGGGAAAATCAAGGCGTATTAAGGCTTAATGGGCCAACACCAAATTACTCACACCCAAATTCCTTTAGTGGGATGGCGTTAGGTACTTTACCATTTATTTTTTATTTTTTCAGTATAGTTGATCGCTATTTTCGCCTAATACTTCTGGTTCAATTATTGTTTTCCCTTAATATAATCATTTTTACAGGGTCGCGCACTGGCTATGTGGCACTAGTTATTGGACTTCTTTTTTTTATTTTAAAATCAAGCAAGCCTATTAAAACATTTTTTACATTATTAATTGTTTTACTTATAGCCATGCCTTTAATTCCTTCTGGATATATCGAAAGAGCAGAAACTATTTTTACTCAAAAAGATAAGGAGGGAAATTCAACCGGTACTCGTAAAGAGATTTTGAGAGATGCTTGGACAGTGTTTTTAGATAACCCTCTTGGTGTTGGGGTCGGAGCTTTCCCAGCAGTTCGGCAACAACGTTTTGGACGTACCCAGGATACGCATAATTTATATCTGGAAATTGGTACTAATCTAGGAATACAAGGTTTAATAATTTTTTTTGGATTAATATTTGCTTTATTAAGAATACTTTCACGCTTAGTAAAAAATTTAAATACCCAAAGCAAGTTGCTTGAAGGTTTATTACTAGACAAGCCTTCTACTAATATCAGTCTTGGAGACTTACAAAAGCATAAACGAGATCTACAAATTATGCGGGCAACTTGTCAGTCAATTTATCTTTTCGTCATATTGAGGCTTGGCCTGGGTTTATTTGGCATGGATCTATATGAAATTTACTGGTGGTTTGCATGTGGAACAGCGGTTGCTGTTTGGAATATTAATACTGTCGCTCAAAGTCGTACAGTTACACTTGTTCAATTATCAAAAATGTAAGGCAAATATAGCTCAAGTGCCTAAGCAAAAGTTATCTGGTATTTTTGATCCAAATTGACATAAGTGCAGCGCCGCCGTCGCTTGGGTCGAGGCTTGGAAATACGCCCGCTGTTTGGGTATGGTGATAGCGTTGGCGTACGGCGAACTTCCCTCAGGGCCTTCGGCGTAGAGCAAGGCTCAAGTTCCCCAAAAGCCACTAATTCCAGTAGGACACGGCTCCGTGCGTCAATATAATCTTCCGGAACCCGATAGCTATGTAGAGAAGTATCTTTTAGGTAATTCCAAAGACGAGGTAAAATAATGTCAAACAAAAATAACTTAAATAGTGATCTGGTTACTCGCCAAGAATCTGAATCAAATTTTCATGATCGAAAGTATAACCAGCATAACCAAGGCGAGCAATACCCACGCCATTACGCAGTTAATCCAACCTACCCTATTTATCAGAGAATGCTGAATGGGATAGATAATTTATCTAATAAACGCGTGCTCGAATATGGTTGTGGTGAGGGTTGGATTACACGGGATTTGGCACAAAGAGGGGCTTTTGTGAGTGCGTTTGATATTTCTTCTGAAGCTGTATGTCGTACGAGTGAGCTCCTTGCTTTAGAAGGATTGGCAGATCAATGCCACATTTCGCAGATGGGCGCTGAACAATTGGATTATCCTGATCAGTTTTTTGATATTGCTGTTGGCTTTGCAATTATTCATCATTTAGATCTCAATTTGGCAATTCCAGAATTGTATAGAGTTTTAAAACCAGGGGGTATAGCTTACTTTGCTGAGCCTCTAGGAAATAACCCATTAATTAATTTATATAGACGACTAACACCGCAATATCGTACTAAAGATGAAGAGCCTATTGATCTAAAAAAACTTCCTTCTCTATTGGGTCAATTTAAAGACTTTGAGCATAAGGAATTTTATGTTATTGCTTTGTCATCGATAGCATTGGCTTATTTGCCCTTTGGTAAAAAACTTTTCCCAATTATTAATCAGAAACTTATGCAAATAGATGATCGGTTATTGGGCTATTTTCCAAGCCTTGGCGCATTAGCTTGGTATACAATTTTGAAGATTAGAAAATAATTTTTTGTGATTCATCCTTGTAAAGGATCAGCTTATGACGTTACGCCATGCTTTGAGAGATAACTAATGCCGCGGATTGAATAGCTTTTGCTCGGGCGCAAAGAAACCGTTGGCGTGACAGCCAAAGATAATCGTCTCTTTGCTGAAACCGTATTTTATCGCTACCGTGCGGGCATCCTGTGGCGCGATTTGTCGGACGGATTTGGTCATTGGAGCATTGCTCACACACGCTTTAGTCGATTTATGAGGTTGTTTGAATCTTTGAGTTTTAAAAAGATACTGGAGATATTAAATTGAAAAAAAAAGTAATGTGTGTATTTGGAACGCGGCCTGAAGCTATTAAGATGGCGCCTGTAGTTTTAGAATTTATGAAATATCAAGATGATTTTAAATGCATAGTCGTAGTTACTGCTCAGCATCGCCAAATGTTAGATCAAGTTCTAAATCTTTTTGAGATTAAGCCAGATTATGATTTAAATATTATGTCTGACGGTCAAACTTTGAAGACAGTAACTATTTTAATTTTAGAGGGTTTGGAAAAGATTTTTGTACTCGAGAATCCAGATTTGATTCTAGTTCATGGTGATACTACCACAGCATTTGCTGCTTCCTTAGCAGCATTTTATAAGAAAATTCCTATTGGTCATGTAGAAGCTGGGTTAAGGTCATTTGATATGTGGAATCCTTATCCAGAAGAGTTTAATCGACGCATGGTTGATTTGGTTTGCCATTTGCATTTTGCCCCAACAGTGCTGGCTGAGAAAAATTTGCTTCGTGAATCAATTTCATCGAATGGTATTTTTATAACGGGGAACACAGGAATTGACGCTTTAAAGTTAGGTATTCAGAAGATAGAGTCTGGGTATTTTTCTGGGATAGATACATCTTTAATAAGGTTGGCTAAAGAAAAATTTATTTTAATTACAGCGCATCGTAGGGAAAATTTTGGGCAACCACTAATGGATTTCTGCAATGCTATAAAAAAGCTCGCCTTAGAAAGAAGTTCCCTCCATTTTATTTATCCTGTTCATATGAATCCTAATGTTAAAAACCCAGTAAAAAATATTTTATCAGGAATTTTTAATATACATCTCTTGGAACCATTAGATTATCCTAACTTTATTTTTCTAATGAAAAATGCTTTTTTTGTAGTTACAGATTCTGGCGGATTACAGGAGGAAGCACCCGCTTTAGGCAAACCAGTATTGGTTCTACGTAAGGTAACAGAACGGCCAGAAGCGGTAGACGCTGGAACAGTAAAAATTATTGGCACTGAAACTGAAATTGTTTACCAGTGGATGGCCCAACTTTTGGATGATTCAGATCTTTTTATGCAGATGGCAAATGCAGTAAATCCTTATGGAGATGGTAAGGCGGCTCAAAGAACTATAGGTGCTGTGCGTTATTTCTATAGTATGCAAAATTTAAGACCTCCAAGTTTTTCTTATGAGGTTGCCTTAGATAATCCCAGTAAAGTGGACCCCTCAGTCAAGGCTGTCTGATTACCCACAATATTCAACTTACTGTAAGTTATTAACCCGGCAATGAAATAGGCGATTTAAGCACCTACTGGAGCAGGGTGATTGAAATAGGCTATGACTCGCGCAGGGGTGTTGATAAGGAATGGCAAGACGGTGTCGGCTTTTTGCCGCAAGGAATGGGGTGTGGAGGAGCGCGCTGCTAACCGCAAAGGCGTGCGTGATGGATTTTCAGTTTGTCCAGAATCAAAAAGACTTTCTGGGCGTTGTCGGCGATCAACTGGCTCATAAAGTTGATGAAGCAACTCCGCGTTCATGGCCTGTAAGTTATGTCTGGCCGTCGATGCGCGGGTACTCACGAGGTCATCGCCCCTGAACTGGCGGCGGCCTTCGTGGGGGACGCCGGGGTGTTGCCGGATCTGCTGGATCAACTGCCCTTCGAGAAACCGGTTGCATCCGTGGCTGCCGACGGGCCGACGGGCCTATGAAACCCACGCCACGCCTGCCATCACGGCCTTGCTGGAGCTTCAGGCAACCACCTTGATACTGTCCCGCACCGGAGCGGTCGCCTGGCCGCCGCTGGCCGACGGCCAACCGTATCCGCGCACCGCCATCCTAGAGGTGATCGAGCAATAGGGTTGCAAGGCGTGGAAGCAACAGAGCGGCCATCACCAGCATAGCCTGCCTGAAACCGCCATGTTTCGCCTCAAGACGCTTTGGCAGTCATTTGAAAAACCACTGCCTCGACGCCCAAACCACCGAAGCCTACGCTCGTCTTGCCGCCATGAGTATCATGACCCGACTGGGTATGCCAGAAACGTCGCTATCGTGGCTCGCTAAGCACAAAGCATCAGCCTTCATATGCTTACAGCCGATTTATGCAACAAAGCCAGTCTGCTAAGGTAACATGACCAAACCAAACAACCCCCAAGATTTCCGGGCAGTTCACACCCGTTCATCAATCCGACAAAATAAATCCATAATAAAGTCGATAAGGGTCATGGCCACTTCTTCTCTTGCTCAATCGTTCGATCCATTAAGAATATCAAGAACGGCCCTGACCCCTTTACCCTAAAAAACTTGTGAGGAGATTAGATTAATAGCTCATATCATTTTAAGTATAAAACTGGCGGACTAAGTTGATTTTTACTACCACTACTAGTGAGAGTAATAGGATAGCCAACATTGTTAACTGATCCAGTTGAATCTATTACATATATATAAGCAGTTCCGTATGGAAGCGCGCCTTTGTTTAAGGTTGTTGATATTTGAGTTGTTGACCATGAATTGGCTGGCTGTACTTCTCTGATGGTACTTGCATCATATGTTGATGCATTACCTATTTCTACGCGTGCTTGCGTATTATCTAAGTAAAAATCATCAGCATAAATTTTATATTTACGATCACCGGGTGAAGAATCGCAGTAGGCTCCAATGAAAGTGAACTGAGACCAGACCCCACTGATACTTCTTGTCACAACAGGGTCTCGATTAAGTGCTAATTTTCTTGGTTGCCCTGGTTCTGTTATCCAAACTTTATAAATACCATTAGCTACATTTGGAGAGCTTTGTTTTAAATAAAGTTCGAATTTAAACCACTTTCCATAGAAGTTTGGTGTGCCTGGGTCTCCATAGGCTGTATTTGGATCACTATAATTAGTATCTGCGATAGAGGATCTTAAAGAAGAATCGTTTAAATCTCCCCAACCTGAATAAGTGTGTGGCTCATCTTGATTACTTCCATACATAACCCAAGGCTTAGTATTTCTTGATACGCTACCAGCATAATGGTCGTAATACATCCACCACGAGGCAAAGTATTCTGATTGCTGTGATGAAACTGATAACGATTTATTCCATTGATTATCATTCATATCTGATAAAGCATTTGCGACTGACCCAGGGCGTTGATTTGCCGTTGAATAAACAGGAAGGGCAGTCCCACCAGCAGTTGTGCTGTCCCATTTCCATCCTCCAGAACTGAGAAGTGTCATGGTTGGAGCATGTCCAGGAATACTTTGTCCGTTAGTGCCGCTATCGAAGTTGTCGAAAATCAATGGGCGAGCAGTAGCTTTGGATCCGAATCCGCTACCTGATAGTGTAATGCTCTCAGAAGAGACAGATGCCTGTTGAATTGCTGGCGCAGCTACAGCAGAAGTTGCTAAAAAAAATAAGGGCCACACCATGCTCTTTCCAGTGTGGTGTGATGATGCTTTGTAGGTTTTCATAGCTTTATCCTCAAAAAATCTATCAGACTTAATTAAATTTTGTGGGGAGTCCATTCCCCAACATGATAGTAAGTCGACAATTAGTCTCTCTTACCTTTAGGGAAGCCCTTAGAAAGGTAGAGCGCCTAATCAATATCCCGTTCCATATCCAGACAACAGGCCGTTGGTGGAGATGGTACCAGTAACCCAGAGGCTCGGCAATTCACTTAAAGTAACGCTTTGATTAGTTTCGCTAGGTTGTGTGTTGCCGCCTGTGTTGTTAAGGATATTAAGCAGGCCTCCGTTCGGGTTCAAAACTGCGATCCAGTATTTGGTCCCAGCAGCGACCGGGACGACAGGCAGGCGAACCTCATTCCAACCGCTTACTTTAATCCAGGTATCGTCCCAACCTGTGATGAGCTTGCCGGGATGGCCATTATTATCCGTGTAAACCCCTGCAATTAAGCGGGTCGCAGTTGAGGTTTTATCGACGTATATAGTGAGATTGCTGATTGAACCCGTACTCGCGGCCGTAGCCTGAAACGCCGCTGCCATGCCTTTAGAGATAGAGTAACTAGCTGAACCAATGGCCTTTTCACCCAGCAGCACTTTCGCCGGCGAAGAGGTGGCGATAGGGGTTTTCATATCGGTGGCAAGCTCGCTCGCACTCAAGGCACGATTGTAGATACGAACTTCGTCGATGTAGCCCTTGAAAAACTCGCCCCAAGTTGCGCTGCCGCCGATGCGCAGCACGCCGTTGGTGACATCGATTCCACCGGTTTGCGGCTGGCTGGAGACTTGAGCGCCGTTGACATAGAGCTTGAGTGTAGAGCCATCGTAAGTGGCAGCCAAGTGCGTCCACTGGTTGGCGCTTACTGCGGGACCACCATACAGCTTACGCCAGTCTGTGGTGTAGACGGCGGCTTCGGGCTGATTGAGGTCAGAATTAGCGGCCAGATAATATGCGGCTCCAAACCCGGAGGGTTGTTCCTTGTTGACCACGGTCTGCCAACCGGTACCGGTCATGGCGGCGGTCGGATAAACCCACGCCTCCAGCGTCATGCCAGTGGTTAGGTCCAACGTGTTGGAATCATTGACGGTTATCCAGTCATCGATTCCATCAAAGGAAGCAGCTTGACCAAATTTTCCTTTTGCGACGCGAATCGTACCGCGTGTGGTGCCATGATTTCCTTTGCCGGACGCATCCACCATGGTGGCGCCATAGCCTTCTTCGAAATTGTAGGCGGCGACCAGTCCGTTAGAACCCGTGCTCGTAGCGGCGTTGACCGTGATGGTTTGGGTCTTGGTGCTCGGGGTCGTGCCGGTCGGGCCAGTGGCGGTCAGTGTTACAGTATAGGTGCCGGCATTGGCGTAAGTATGTGAGGGGCTCTGCGCGGTGCTGGTGTTGCTTTGACTGGCGGCATCGCCGAAGTTCCACGCATAACTGAGTACGGTGCCGGTGGAGGTATTAGCGAAGGTGGTCGCCAAAGGCGCGACGCCAGTGCTGGGGCTTGCGGTGAAGCTGGCCGCGGGCGCCGTGGCGCTTGCCGAAATGGTCTTGGTGGTCGTGCTGCTGCCGCTTGCGTTAGTGACCGTGAGCTTCACGGTATACGTGCCCGCCGAATTGTAGGTTTTGGCGACACTTTGAGCCGTGCTGGTGGTGCCGTCGCCCAAATCCCAGGAGCGGCTGGCGACCGTGCCAGTCGAGGTGTCTTTCAAGGTGACCAGCAGCGGCGCGGTTCCAGAGATCGGAGTGGCGCTCATGCTGGCGACAGGAGCGGCGGCTACCGGCGTCGTCACCGAAATGGTCTTGGTCGCGGTGGCGCTGCCGCCCGGACCGGTGGCGTTGAGCGTGACCGTATAGGTGCCGGCGGTCGAGTAGGTCTTGGCGGGATTCTGAGCGGTGCTGGTGGTACCGTCGCCAAAGTTCCAGGTGCGGCTGGTAATGTTACCCGTCGAGCCGTCAGTGAAGTTGACCGTCACCGGCGCGGCGCCCGATGTTTTATCCGCTGTGAAGCTCGCGCTCGGGGCTGCAACGGTGAGTGTCTTGGTGACTTCATTGGAAAAAGCACTTTCGACGCCAGCGCTATCGTAGGCCTTCACTGCAAAGTAATACGTGGCGCCATCGCTGAGATTGTCTATGGTTGCCGTGGTCGCGGTACCGGCGTTGGTGTTGACCGAATAGGTTTTGCTGGCGGTGCCGTAGTAAACGCGATAGCCCGCCGCCGGGCCGCTGCTGGGGTCCCAGGTCAGACTGGCTTGACCGGCGAAGACGTTAGTTGTGATCAAAAACAAAGCTAAGCTCAACCCTCCTGGCATGTGCCGGACTGAGTTGAACCGCGTTGGTGCTGAAGTTGTGATAGACATTTATGTAGTTCTCCTAAGTTAATGTGCCACTCGAACGTGGCCATCTCAGGATCGACTACACGATCACAGAAAAGTATTTCGTTCGCTTGGCAACCCTGCGACCATGCTCTATTTGTATAGAAGTTAGGCCAGTGGCTTTGCGTCGCTACCTTTCGGCAGCTTTGCCTTTTTCAAACGGGTATTAATATATACCTATAAAAATTCGCTTGCAATGGCTGGTAGCAATTTTTTTGAGTAATTTGATAATAAATATGACAATGAATAAAAAATTAGGCAATGCGGTCCAAATTGAGCCGGTTGACTTGTTAAAACAATATATCTAGTGCATAGATTCAAATAATTGTTTTAAAAGGTATTTTATAAAATTCGACCGTAATGAAAGCGCCGACGCTTGATTCTTCAGCGCTCGAATTGCACCATCTGGATTCGACGGGTGGGTGAGGTCTGAATCAAGCGCAGATTGGGAGAGTGGGAAATGAATAGCGCGCTGTGGGTCACGGGGCTTGCCGGCGCCGTCTTTGTCATCAGCCATCTCGGCTTATCCAGCGCGGCCGTGCGGGGTCGGTTGGTTGGTCGCTTGGGGGAGAAGGGGTTCTTAGGCGTCTATTCACTGGTCGCCTTTCTGGTGTTGGGGGCGATGATCGCGGCATACCGCCAGTCCTCCCACACGGTTTTTCTTTGGGTGCCTGGCCACGGCTTGCGCCATTTGCCCTTGTTGGTGATGCCGGTGGCGTTGACGTTGCTCGCGGGCGGCTTACTGACGCCGAACCCTTCGGCGGTGGGGATGACCGCAGCGCTCGATCAGGCTGAGCCGGCGCGCGGTGTATTGCGGGTTACCCGGCATCCGCTGATGTGGGGTGTGGCGCTGTGGGCGGCCAGCCATATTTTGGCGAACGGCGATTTGGCAGCGCTGTTGTTCTTCGGCGGCTTTTTATTGACGGCGCTACTGGGTTCGCTGCACCTCGACCGTCGGATGGCTGGCGAACAGGGAGAGCGCTGGCGGCTTTTTGACGCCGCCACCTCTTATCTGCCATTTGGCGCGCTGTTGAGCGGCCGCCAGCGTTGGTCCTGGAGCGAACTGCGCCGACCGGCGCTGTGGGGATTGGGCGCGTTCGTTCTATTGCTTTTATTACATCCGTTTTTGTTTGGTGTCCGGCCTTATTAAAGGCTGGCTAGTCTGGGACACAGAACTGTTTTCAAAGGGAATTTCAGGCAAAAAAAAGCCGCTGGCGAACCAGCGGCAAGCTCACTTGGGAGGATGTCAACCCAAACCACTAGAGGAGAGTGCGCCTGTCCTAACCACCCGGCGCTAGGTGGTGACCGTACGCGCTGCTAGCGATATCGCGCGTGTTTGTCCTGATGATCGGTCCCGATCAAAATTCTTGAGGGCAAGGTTTTTAAACTTTTCTGCCCGACTCGTCGGTTCGCCTGACGATGTGTTGCCGTGCCGCGGCGAACTGACTGACTATGAGTTCTATAGAAGCATTTACCGTGCCAAACGTTCGGAATCCGATGATCGCGCGGATTGACGACATGTTCGAACGTTGTAGCACCCGTTTTCTAGGTGAGAGTCCTAACTTAAGATAGATATCATGATTATGAATGCGAAAAGGGCATGACCACCAGAAGGGAGAATGCCATGACCGAGGTTGTCTGCAAACGTTGCCAGGGAACGGATCACGTAAAAAACGGTGTTGTTCGCGGGTTGCAGCGCTATCGCTGCAAGGCGTGCGGATGCAATTTCACGGCAACGAAAGCGCGGGGATGCCTGCGGCAGCGAAGGCGCTGGCGACCCTTCTTTATGCGATGGGCAACATGAGTTTCTGCGGCATCGCCCGTCTTTTGGGCGTCAGCGACGTTGCCGTTTTGAAGTGGATAAGGAAAGAGGCAGAAGCTTTGCCAGCACCGGAAATGCCCGCCAACGTTGAGGTTGTGATGCTCGACGAGATGCATCACTTTCTTAAAAAAGACAGAAAAACTATGGCTTTGGCGAGCGTATGACCCTATCGAGCGGCGAGCTCTTCCCTGGGTTTTGGGTCGGCGTGATGATGCAACCTGCCGAGAGCACCTCGGAAAAATCGGAATCGAAGGCCATACGTTCGTGACCGACGACTGGGAGGGGTTCCACCGCAACATTCCCGAAGGCCAACTCTTCACTGGCAAGGATTTGACCTTTCCCATCGAGCAAGACAACAGCAACCTCCGGCATTATCTGGCGCGGTTCCGACGCCGCACCAAGGTCGTTTCAAAATCGAAGAAGATGGTCGATCTGTCCCTGCGCCTTCACCATCATGTGCGCGACTCCAAAAACTACGCCGCCCTCGCCGCCGTCTTCTTATCTATCTTAAGTTAGGACTCTCTTCTAGGTTAAGGGTTTATGAAACCGCAGATGCGCGATTCACATTGAAACGAGGCGGGCCATTTTGGTCGGTTCAGCATGACTGGCGCGACGAAACTCGTTAGCCGGTATCAGGCGCTCGCGGCGCTAATGGGAGGGAAATTGCAGCCGGTTGGCGCGATAGAAGGTTAAAGGCGCGGTTCGGGCAGGCGGCGGACCCAAGCGGCTAATGCAGCGGTATGCTCGGGCGTAGTGCGACAGCAGCCTCCGATCAATCGGGCACCACCGGCATACCAGCCCTGAGCGGCCGTCGAAAACTCGGCACAGCTGGCGGTTCCTGCCCAGCAACGGCGGTCGGGGTGATAGGTTTCACCCGAGTTCGGATAGACCACGATAGGTTTTCGAGTGACGGAGGCGATGGCGTGAACCAGAGCTGGAATGTATTGCGGGGCGGTGCAATTTACGCCTACGGCGACCACTTGCGGTTGATCGTCCAGCCATGCCGCGCAGTCGGCCAAGCGTTCGCCGTGGCAGGTATGAGCGCCGTCGCGGGCACTGAAGCTGATCCAGGCGGCGGCGTCGGGAAATTCAGCCAACAACCGCGCCAACGCCCGCGCTTCGATAAGACAAGGTAACGTCTCGCAAGCCAGTAGGTCGGGACCGGCTTCAAGCAAGGTGGCCAGCCGCAACCGGTGAAAATTCATCAATTCAGTTTCACCCAAGCCATAATCGCCCCGATACTCCGACCCATCCGCTAAAAACGCGCCGTAAGGTCCTAGCGAAGCCGCCACCAACGGACGAGGTCGGCTGTTGCGGTTGGCCGGTTCCCGCCAAAATTCATCGCGGGCTTCCAAGGCCAGCCGCACCGAGCACCGCAGCAAAGCAAGGCTTTCTTCGCGCCCGAGACCGCGCCGCCTGAAACCTTCGACGGTAGCCTGATAGCTGGCGGTGATCGCGATATCGGCCCCGGCGCGAAAATAATCCAAATGGATCTGCCGGATCAGTTCGGGGGCTTCGAGCAACACCTTAGCCGACCACAGCGGATCGCGCAGATCGCAACCTCGGCGTTCGAGTTCGGTGGCGAGCGCACCGTCCAGAACCAACATTGGAAACTGTCGCAGCAGTTCCGCAAGCAGATTCATCGTTCGGGGTCTTGGCCGGCGCGCCGCGTGGCGGCGTCCTGCATAAACCGGTCGAGATTCTGGGAAAAGGCTTTTACATCCTGAGGGCGGGTCGGTATCGCCGGTGCGGTTAGGGTGCTCGGCGTCGGTTCGGGCGCCACCAAAACCGGCGCTTTACGATCCAGCCATTGCATCAAACTGAGGCCCATTACGGCTACCACTACCAGCAATAACAACACGCGCATGGCAATTTACCGTCACCGCGTTTGACGATTGAAGCGTTGATAGCAAGTGTCGAAGCCATATCCGCTCATGCAGCGCTCGAAATCCGCACAAAATGCGTCCCCGTAAGCGGCGGCGCAGGTGTAGGGATCGTAGCTGTCGGAGCTGACCTTGGAAACGGGCGCTCCAACCGCTTCGGTGTTCGGTGGGTTGACTTCCAATACCACGCTGGCGATTTCTGTGCGGACGGAGATGGGGGCTAACAGCCCGTCGCTGTCCGCCGCTTTACTCGATCCGGCACAAATGGCGATCAAACCGATGACCGCCGCCAGCGACCATTTTACTCTTGCTTGCAGCGCCATCGTATGCTCTCCACCACCCACGGACTGTTGGTAATCGGCTATCCGGCCGGGAAATCGGCTCGAATGAATGAGATTCTCTAGGTCTATGCAGGTGTTGTGCCGTCCGTGAGGAGCCACTGACAGGGCCATCACTTTTGAAGTGCTGTAGAAAATTCACCTCGGTCTGTTAATAACCTTGGTCTGTTAATAAAAGAACCGGGAGGGTCAAAATTTTGACTGCCCGTGGAAATTAGGGGTTAGAAAGCTCGGGCGGGGTCGCGAGCCGATAAAAGCGGATGCGCTCGGCGGGTAGCAGCGTTCCGCCGATGGCCACCGCGCCGATGAAGCGTAATGCCCGGTTTGCTTCCCAGGATGGCAAGGGGCCGCGCGCCTGAGCGGAGCGGGGGTAATAAAAATTGACCACCAACGATAGGCCGTGACGGCGTTCCCAATCCGTCTGGATGAACGGATTATCTTGTCCTTGCAAGGCGATGCGCGCGGCGTCCAGCGCTTGTCGCCAGCTCGTCGGGTCTCGTGGGCATAGAAAGTCCCGCGAAAACGGCGAGCGAACCGATAGGGCGGGATTGAATTGACCCCGCTTAAAAATCACCCCGGAGACGCCAGCGCCGTAACGTTGCCGCATGGCCGCCGAAGCCTCGCCCAAACGTACCCGGTTCATGGTCCCCCAGGCGATCGCCTGATACACCCGCCCATCCTCCGCAAAGCCGGTCGAGCGGCTTTCCGCATTGACCAAACGCGCCAGTAGCTCCGCTGGAGCCGCTTGGGTTTTCAGGACGGCCTCGCCGATCGATTCCCGCGCACCGACCGTCAGGCACGGCGGCAGCGGTGCGGTGCTCGCTCGTTGCGGGAGAATTCCAGCGGTGATGAGGACCAATGCTAAAGTAACTGGCTTGAAAGGTTGCACGGATGGTCTCCTGCTGGAAATTCTTCGTTCCAGCGGCTGAAGGGGTATTGCCGGAAAGGTGATAGTGTGCCGGATTTGGAGCAGAGGGCTATTGGCTATGAGTGAAGCAACCGGATCGAGTGGCGGTTTCGATGCCGCGCTCGGGGCGCTGCGCCGTTATCTGATGGAAAAAGGTAATCTTTTCGACCGCGGCCCGTCTTATGAAGGCGATGGTAAGGTCTTGTCCAGTGTCAAACAAACCGTCCAAATGTATCAGGAGCTGGGTTATAGCAAACTGATGGAATTCGGGAATCCGCCGGTCTATGCGGTTTTGGCGCGCGGCCACCGGGAAGTCCATATCTTTCAGCCGCGCGATCCCAAGGTTCGGGAATGGTTGGAGAACCGCGCGGCCCCCCAGAACGATCCCGCCATGGAAGCTTACTTGCTGGAAAGAGCCGGGTTGCGTGAGAGCGATTTACCGGTCGATGATACGCCCCGGCACTTCCATATCAACGAAGTGGATGACGTATTCATCGCCAGTACGGACGATCCCGATTGAAGGGCGACGGGGATCGCTCGGACGGCGCAAGGCGGAAAAGTTCGGCGCGAGCCTTAAGCTTTCCTTAAGGATGCTCGGTCACACTAAAGCGCAATGATGGGCTGGATCATTCCCGATTCCAGTCAATGCACAGGGCAAGAGAGGTGATGGCCGTGCAAGTTCCCAGCAAATTCAAAAGCCGAGTGATCGCGGTCGCTTTGGCGGCGGGCGGTGCTGTTCTGACAACCGGAGTTTTGGCGCCCGCGCTGGCGTTGGATAATGCCCCGCAAACTCGGGTGGAGATGACCGTCCCCGATTTTAGCGCGCTGGTGGCGCAGAATTCCGCTGCGGTAGTGAATGTCAGCGTCACCGGTAAGAGCACGCCGGCCTTGGCCTGGCAGGGTGGACCCGACTCGGATGACGAGGACAATCCTTTCGGTGAATTCTTCAAACATTTTCCCAAACCTCCCATGCCACCAGGCGGCAAGGGAATGCCGCTGCAAGGTTTGGGGTCCGGTTTCATCATCTCAGCCGACGGTTATATCATCACCAACCATCATGTGGTCGATGGCGCGGACAAAATCACCGTCAAGCTGAATGACAAACGCCAGTTTCCCGCCAAATTGATCGGTAGCGACGCGCAATCCGATATCGCGCTATTGAAGATCGACGCCAGGGATTTGCCGGTGGTGACCACCGGCGATGCCGCCGGCCTCAAGGTCGGACAATGGGTGTTCGCCATCGGTGCGCCGTTCGGGTTGGAACGGACCGCCACCAAGGGTATCGTCAGCGCGCTGGGCCGGTCTTTGCCGAACGATACTTACGTGCCGTTTATTCAGACCGACGTGCCGATCAACCCCGGTAATTCGGGCGGGCCGCTGTTCGACCTGACCGGCAAGGTGGTAGGCATCAACTCGCAAATCTTCAGTCGCAGCGGCGGTTACATGGGTCTGTCGTTTGCCATTCCGGTCGATGTGGCGATGGAGGTGGTCGCGCAACTCAAGGCCGACGGCCACGTCACGCGGGGCTGGTTGGGAATCACCTTGCAGGAAGTCACGCAAGATCTGGCCCGCTCGTTCAATTTGGAACGGCCGCGCGGCGCGCTGGTGTCGGAGGTCAACGCCGGCGGTCCCGCCGCCAAGTCCGGCTTGAAAACCGGCGATGTCATCGTTGCTTACGCCGGCAAACCGATCGACGATAGCGCCGATTTGCCGCCCTTGGTCGGTACGACCAAGCCGGGCGCGACCAAGCCGCTGACCGTGATCCGCGATGGCAAGGAGCAGGAGATCGCCGTAACGCTGGGCCAACTGCCGGATAAAAACCCGCAAGAACTGGCCACGAATAACCTGCCAAACGACGGGTCGCCGCGCCTGAACGTCGTGGTCGCCGATGTGCCGGCCGGACAACCTGGCGCCGGTGAAGGGGTGCTGGTGCAACAGGTCGGCCCTGGCCCGGCGGCCGAAGCGGGCGTGCGGCCGGGCGATATTTTGCTGAGCCTTAATAACCAGAAGATCGAGAGTGTCGCGCATCTCCAGCAACTGGTGAAGGAGCTGCCGCGTGGCAAGCGCACGCCGCTACTGGTGAAGCGCGGCAACGGTGCGCTGTATCTGGCGGTGGAAATTCCGGCTGCCGGCGCGCAACCAGGCTGATTGATCCGGCCGGTTTACGGCGCGACGGGTCGTTTTACGGCGCGGCTTGGGAAGCTCTCGGTTCGACCTCCCAAGCCGTCGTGACAGACGCTTTATTTCAAGGCGTCGAGGCCCGCGCCAAAGTTGATGTGAAACGGCAGGTCATCCAGAATGAGCGCGGGAACCGATTTGACGCCCTTGGCTTCGGCCTCCGCGACCCGATTCCGCTTTTCTCCCAAGTGAACGATCTCCACCTCGTAGCGTTGCGGATCGAGCGCGCGAGCGACATTCTGTTCGGCGGCGACGCAGACCGGGCAGCCGGCATGATAAAAAATGGCTTTGCTTTTCATCGCGGGTTCTCCTGGATGCGGGTGGTATTGAGCCGGACGTACCGTTTTGCGAAGCGGTTGAAATCCAGCAGCCGGCAGGTCAAGCCTGCAACAAGCGGCGCGCTTTGCACAGCAGGCACTTTTTGGTGGGGCGGACACTTTTTAGTGAAAATTGGTGATTTAACGGATGAAAAGAAATATCGCTGCTCCGTCGGTTTATACCAAGCTGGAAGACGTGATCGGCTGCAAATGGTCGGTCTCGGTCTTACACGCCGTTCGCGAGGGCGTTACCCGGCCCGGTGCGCTCGAACGGGAAATCGCCGGCATTTCGACCAAGGTGTTGTCGGAACGCCTGCGCAAACTGACCCATTATGGGTTGCTCAAAAAAGACGCGTTCCCGGAGGTGCCGCCGCGAACCGAATACTCCCTGACGGCGGCGGGCCGCCGGCTGACGGACATCATCGAGCAAATCCAACAGCTCGATAGCCACATTCAAGCGGCCGGACCCAACGCTTTGATCGAATGACTTAGCGAGTCTTGGCGGAACAGGGTCGATCAGACGGGCTGAAATTCTGAAGCGATGATTCGGGGCCAGCGGCCTTGCGCCCACCCCGGACTCCAGGAAGTTGCGTGCGCCGGCGCGGCGGGATTTGTGCTGGCCGCAGCGGCAAGACTGAGGAGCGCTCGGGCGAGTTATCCTTTTAAACCGAGGATTCTGCCGATGAAACTGAACCAACTTTTGAAGCCGAGCGTTACCAGTATAAGCCCGCCGATGAGGCTGATTTCCTCAATAAACCCTTCAGCATCTTCGAGGATCGGATTGCTTGCATAATTGATAATTTCATCGCTGAAATCAAATAGAAAACCAAAAAACATTAGAACAAAGCCAAAAATGACCATGCGCCAAGCGCCGCCGGATAATTGTGGAAAGCGCTTGGCGGATTTGCTCAAAATAATAATGAGAGCGAAGGTAATAACTAACTTTAGGCCCTCCAAAACTACATCTATCATATTGATATGTTCCACGAACATGAGTCGCCTCCTTTAAGTTTTCTTAGCACGGATTTAATATATCCCGGTAGAAAATCCACCAAAATAGTGATGCATTTGAAGGTTGCGATGAAATAAAAAAGCTCTTGAGTTAAAAGCTTATGGGTAGGTGTGGGGAATTTGGCGTTCGACGGGACTCCGCATCAGGGACTTTTTATAATAGTGAAAAGGCAGTGCTCGTTACCCTGAGCCCGGCAGCTTGACTCGCTGGCTCGGACGGGTGTGGCGTCAGGAGGGCTATTCAACAGACCTGTCATAAGTCCGGCAATAAAGTGACACTGCGGAGTTGAACTATGTCGGTTCAGGGCAAAGGGCGATAGCGAGAGTTTGACCTCCATTAAATTGGAATCCGCAATGGTAAACGGCCGTAATGCGGGCAATACTAGCTGAGCCAAGGCAACAAGGATTGAGCCATTGATCCGGTGGTTTTTAAACTTTGCAGTAAAAATGTACCGGCCGGTATGCTCGCCGAGCTCGTATAACATTGCGCTCCGTATGTTAGCCGATAGCGATGATTCGAATTCAAAGACTGGCTTAATAATATCGGGATAGCGTCCAGCAATCGATTTCGCCAATCCGCTTAGATGAGTTGAAGTAGTGGAGTCTGGAGCGCTGTTATCAAGACCCGACTTTTTTATATCCAGCACGCCGTTAATACGGCTAAGAATCTGCTTGATTTTGGCAAAATCAATTTGATCGTCCAGAGTAGAGAAAAGAACCCATGACTGACCAGAATGCTCGGCTTCTTTCTTTCTGTATTTAGCGATCTTAAAGCCATTATGCAATAACGCTATGGTAAGATTGCTAAATAGCCTGGGATTATTATTTTCGATTAAAATGGAAACTTCGGTAACCACACTGAATTTCCTTATCGGACCTCTCTTGGCGATAAAAAATATGCAATATTAATGCCATTAAAATCCATTGGAGATGAGGGCGCGACGATCACGATGCGATAACTGGCTGCAAAGGATACGGTTACAGAGAATATCCGAGTAAAGTTATCCCGTTTTCTGGATGGGTAATGTCCTCGTGGTTTGGAAACTTCCTGAGAGGGTTATTGCTCAGGTGTTTTGATCGTTTGCTAATCGACTCAAATATCGGCGTATTTTGAGTGTCGTGTATTGAATGAGCACGATCCATTGGGGATACGATGCCGAGGAAACCTGCTACAGGTTGGAATGACGGGTCACCGTGACCCCAGTGTGCGGGATTTAAGGCCCGAGGTGGTGGCCGGAGGCGCGGATGGTGCTGCCGAGTTGAGGCGCATTTCCTCTGGTCGGAAGGGTTTAGGCAAGGGTTGGAGCGGGACAGGCTGTTCCAGCAGCAAACCCATCACCCGCGCGGTGCGGTCGAGTGCGCCGCTGGTGAAATAACGTTCTCCGCTCATGCCGTTGCGGTCCGCCAGCGCAGCCGCCGCTTCCAACCGGCACCGCACTTGGCGGGCCACCGCCGCGCTGGGGTCGACTATCGCGACGTTCGGGCCGGCCAAATGCTGGATCAACGGGGTCAGGAACGGATAATGGGTGCAGCCCAGCACCAGCGTGTCGGCGCCTTGCGCCAGCAGCGGTTGCAGGTAACTTTCCAGCAGCGCGCGGGGATGCGGGCCGTTCAAGTCGCCCTCTTCTACGCAATCGGCCAAGCCGGGACACGGTTGCACCATCACCCGCGCCCGATGGCCGTGTTGGTCGAGCAGGGCGGCGAACTTGTCGCTGCGCACCGTGTGGCCGGTGGCCAGAATGCCGACCACCCCGGAACGGGTGGCGGCCACCGCCGGTTTGAGCGCCGGCTCGATCCCGATGACTGGCACGGCAAACTGCTCGCGCAAGCGGACGATCGCCGTCGCCGTGGCGGTGTTGCAGGCTACCACGATCGCCTTGGCCCCTTGCTCCAGCAGGAACTCACTGATGGCGACCGAGCGCTGGATGATGAAATCCACCGCTTTGTTGCCGTAGGGGGCATGGCCGGAATCCGCAACGTACAGCAGCGTCTCGTAGGGCAGATCGGCACGGATCCGCCGGAACACCGACAACCCCCCCACGCCGGAATCAAAGAGGCCGATGGGCTGGCTGGGGTCCATTGGGTGCCGGTCAAGTCCCGTTGTTATTCAGGCTGCTGGCGTCGCGACGGCGAACAACCGCGCGATCCGGTCCTGAATCGCCGCCGCCGCCGCTCGGGGGTCGGGCGCTTGGCGGATCGGCCGGCCTACCACGATGTGATCGGCTCCGCTCAAAAAAGCATCCTCGACATCCATGGTGCGCTTCTGATCGTCGGCGGGCTTGTTCAGCACCGGCCGGATGCCAGGGGTGACGATCAGCAGTTTTTCGCCTAGACTGGCGCGCAGCTCGGCCGCTTCCAGCCCTGAGGAAATCACCCCGCGGCAGCCGATCTCCAGCGCCCGCCGCGCCCGCGACAGCACTAAGGTCTTGGGATCGCAGGCAAAACCCAGGTCGTCGAGGTCGCCTTGATCGAGGCTGGTCAGCACGGTAACGGCGAGGATTCCCAAGTCGCTAGCCATCTCCCGCACCGCATCAACCGCCGCCCGAAGAATAGCGTCGTTGCCGTGAACCGTCGCGAAGGTGGCGTCATAAGATTGCAGCTGGCGCACGGCGGAGCGAACCGTTTCCGGCACGTCGAAAAATTTGAGATCGACGAAGACTTTTTTGTCGCGGGCGCGCAGCCACTCGATCAGCTCGAAATAACCGCCGGCCATAAATAATTCCAGGCCGATCTTGTAAAAGCGCACCGCATCGCCCAGCGTTTCGACCAGTTGCCGGGCGGTGGTCGGATCCGGCACGTCCAGAGCAAAGATCAGGCGTTCGGCCGGGGGGATCGGTTGGTTGGAAAGCAGCTTGGAAGCGGTCATGGGGTGCGTCGTGCGGGCCGGCAAGTCGTGGAAGGGATAGCGGCGATTCTAGCGCGGTCGGTGTGCTGATAACAGGATCGGGCATTGAACGCTAGCGGATACTGTGCCGAGCCGTCCGATCCAATGCTTCACTGAGTGACCCGACCCACGCCCTTCCATCCTTCATAAGCGCTTTTGAGATATTTGGCATTATTTTTGCCTCGCTCTAGTTCTTGAAAGTGACAAACGATATCAAGCTGTGTCGTTTTCACGAGTTTTTATACCAGAAAGAAGTAGGAATACTATGAAACCCTCCACCGCTCATGCTCGCAGCGGACTCAGCAAATACCGGACTATCGTCATCTCCATCGCGTTGTTTATCGTCTTCGACCTCGGCGTGTTGGTGATGAATTTTTACATCTCATCGCAGATCACTAAAGATGCCATCGGGGTCAATCTGGCCGGGCGTCAGCGGATGCTCTCGCAGCGCACGGCAAAGACGTTGTTGCAGCTTCAGAACGCCACGCAAAGTAACAGCGATATCGAAAAACCGCTTGAAGAGTTGCGTAAGACCTTCAATCTGTTCGATGGCACGCTGCGCTCGTTCAACGAGGGCGGTCAAGCGGTCGGTGGCGACGGCAAGCCGGTGGTCCTGGAGCGGGTAGACGACCCCGCCGGCCGCGCGGCCATTGAAAAAGCCTTTGCGGTTTGGACGCCTTATCGCGAGAAATTGCAGCCGGTGCTGACGGGTGATGCGCCGGCGCGGGTCGCGGCCTTACCCGACGTGGTGTCTTACGCCCTGGCGAACAACGTGCAGATTCTCGATCAGATGAATTTCCTGACCACGGCCTTGGAGCATATGGCCTCCGCCAAAGCCGACCGGCTGCGGATGATTCAGGTGGGGGGCATCACGCTGGCGCTGATGAACTTTTTTGTCATTTTGCTGCATTTTATCCGCCAGTTGCGGGAGAGCGATGCAATGGCCGAAGCGGCTCGGCGCGAGACCCAGGACATCCTGGAGTCGGTTTCCGAGGGGCTGATGCTGCTCGATCGCGACCTTAAAATCGGCGATCAATACTCAAGATCGTTGGAAACGATCTTCATCCGCCAAAACTTTGGCGGTTGCTCGTTCCTCGAAATGCTGCGCGAGGTAGTCCCGGAAAAAATTTATAAAGAAGCCAGCGACTACCTCGACATCCTGTTTAAGGAACACGTCAACGTCAAGTTGGTGGCGAGCCTCAACCCGCTCGGCAAGGTCCATGCCTACTTTGACTACGGCCAACGGAGCAAATACCTGGCGTTTCAGTTTAGCCGCGTCCACAACAAGGACCGTAAGCTGTTTCACCTGCTGGTGACGGTCAAGGACATCACCGCCCAGGTCCTGCTGGAGAACGAGCTGGAGCAGTCGCAAAAGCAGACTGAGGAAAAGGTGAACATGATGCTCAGCATCCTGCACGTCGAACCATCCGTGTTGCGCGAGTTTCTGGACCGCGCCGATCGCTCGCTGCGCGAGGTCAACGACACGCTCAAGCGTTACGGTAGCAAACGCCGCGCTCGGGACGACCATTACAGCTTGGTGTTGCAGGAAATCTTCCCGATCGTGCACACGCTCAAGGGCGAGGCCGCGCTGCTGGAGCTGGCGCTGTTCGTGGATAAGGCCCACGCGTTCGAGGACACCATCAGCGAGTTGCGCGGGCGGGCGAATGTCTCGGGCGACGATCTGCTCAGCCTCACGGTCAAGCTCGACAAACTGATGAGCGACGTGCAAGCCGTGCGCGAGATGATCGAGCGCATCACCAGCTTGAAGGAAACGTTTGAGTCAGCGCCGGCAACGGCGGAAGCGGCGTCCGTCAAGTTGCCGAAGGTGGCAGCGGTCGCGCCGGCGCCGCTCGCCTTCGATGAGTTCCGGCGGCTGACGCAGAAACTGGCCGACGACCAAGGCAAGCAGGTCAATCTCGCCGCTCAGGGCTTTGAGACGTTGGCGCTGGTCGGCGAGCCGGCGGCGACGTTGCGCGATGCGCTGGTGCAATTGGTGCGCAATGCCGTCGTCCACGGCATCGAGGTTCCCCAAGAGCGCACCCGCGCCGGCAAGGCCGCCGCCGGCACCGTTCGGCTGCACGCCAAAGCGGCCGCCGACGGTTACGAAATCATCTGCCACGATGACGGTCGCGGCCTCGATGCCGAGCGGTTGCGCGCGGCGGCGCTGAAAAGCGGGCGTTGGTCCGCCGAGGAACTGGCGGGCTGGGACGAGGACCGTTTGCGCGGTCTGGTGTTCGAGTCCGGCCTGTCCACCGCCGAAGCGGTGACCACCGCCGCCGGGCGCGGCGTCGGCATGGATGTGGTCAAGCGCAAAGTCGAAGCGCTCGGCGGACATTTGGCGTTCGCGACCCAGCCCGGTCACTATTGCGCCTGGCGCATCACCCTACCCGGTGGGCTGGCGCTGGATCAACTTGGATTCAAGGCCGCTTGACGGCCCTAGCACACCGACACGGAGAAGGAGAACATGATCAAACTACTGATCGTCGATGATTCCAATATCATCCGGCGCAAGATCGAGCGCAGCGTCAGCGTCGCGGGCCTGACCATCATCGGCACCGCCGCCAACGGCGTCGAGGCGGTGAAGCTTTTCAAAAAACACACCCCGGATCTGGTGACGATGGACCTCACCATGCCGGAGATGGACGGCCTGGAGGCGGTAACGGCGCTGCTCGCGCTCAAATCCGACACGCGCATCTTGGTCGTCTCGGCGCTGGCCGACAAGACTACGGCGATCGAGGCGATACGCCGGGGCGCCAGAGGGTTTCTCTGTAAGCCCTTTACCGATAAAGAACTGAACGACGCTTTGATGGAACTTTTGGAGTTTGACGTCCGATGAACGAACAGCACCTCAAGATTTTTGTCGACAGCGCGACCCACTACTTCAAGCATTTGTCCAACGAACCGGCTGCGGTGCAGGTGCCGTATCTGATCGATCACGACGAGTCGCTGGTCTATGACTACACCGGCGTCATCGGTATCGCCGGTCTGTACAAAGGTAACGTTTACTTCAGCGCTCCCGAGGGGATGATGCGTTATCTGCTCACGACTCAGGGCGAGAACA
This sequence comes from Candidatus Competibacteraceae bacterium, assembly GCA_016713505.1. NCBI lineage: Bacteria > Pseudomonadati > Pseudomonadota > Gammaproteobacteria > Candidatus Competibacteraceae > Candidatus Competibacteraceae bacterium. Next base: position 121,104 of record JADJPA010000002.1, read on the forward strand.
AGCACACTCCAGAGCATTGTCTGGATGTCGTCGGCGAGATCGCCAACACGCTGGCCGGCAACGCCCGGCGCGAGCTCGGCAGCGAGTTCTTGATCTCGGTACCGTTCAAGATCGCCGGCAAACCGGACATGATGTTGCTCGCTAAGAAAAGTCGCTCGTATGCCATTCCGATCCAGTGGCGTTTTTATATGGCGGTCTTGGTGGTGAGCGTCGAAGAATAAGATTTGGCCAAAGACCGGGCATTACCGCGGCGCTGCCCGGTTCGAGCCAATTGATTATTGGGTCGCCTGGCTCCATTCGCGCTCGTAATAATGCACCAGGATTTGATTGTTCAGGCGGTTGATCTCGGTCTCGACCGGCCCCATGTCCGGCGGAAACTGGAACAAGGTCGGAGCGCTAGCGACGGTCAGGAAGCGCAGGCCGGGCGGGTAGCGCTCGGGCGGTTGCCAGGGTTGCCAGCTCGCTAAAACGAAGCCCCATTCGCCGAACGCCGGCACGTAGGCGTGATACGGCGCCACTTGCAGCCCCACGCTGGCCAGGGTGTGGGCGATGCACCAGAACGACTGGCGGGCATACAGCGGCGAGGTGGTCTGAATCGCCGCCGCGCCGCTCGCGGTCAGGTGTTTTGCCAGCAGTCGATAGAACGTATTGGTGTAGAGCTTGCCCAGCGAATAATTGCTCGGGTCGGGAAAATCCACCACGATGAAGTCGAAGGTTTCGGCGTTCTGCTCCAGCCATCGAAAAGCGTCAGCATTGACAATCCGCACCTTGGGGGAGTTGAGCGCGTTTTGATTCAACGGAACGAGCAGCGGATGGCCGGCGAACAGCCGGGTCATCTCCGGGTCGAGATCGACCAGCGTGACGGTTTCGATGGCCGGGTAACGGAGGATTTCACGCACCGCCAACCCGTCGCCGCCGCCCAGCACCAACACCCGCCGCGCGCCGGGGATCGCGCTCAAGCCGGGATGCACCAGCGCCTCGTGGTAGCGGTATTCATCGCGGGAGCTGAATTGCAGGTTGTTGTTGAGGAACAGCCGCAGATCGTCCTTCCAGCGGGTCAGCACGATGCGCTGGTAGGGCGAGGTGCGGGCCAGCACGATTTCATCGGCATACAGATTGTCCTCGGCCCACGTGGTGAGCTGATCGGCGACCGTCAGACCCACCAGCAACGCCAGAATCGCGGCGCTGCACTGACCGCGCAGCCAGCGTGACTGCGGCAACTGCTCGCGAAACAGCCACAGCGCCCACGCCGCCACCAGCACGTTGAGCAGGCCAAACAGCAGGCTGGTGCGATTCAAGCCCAGCTGCGGCGCCAGCAGGATCGGAAACAGCAGCGACACCGCCAGCGCGCCGAGATAATCCAGCGTCAACACCTGCGCCACCAGCTCCCTGAAGGCGAACTGTTGCTTGAGGATGCGCATGATCAGCGGGATTTCCAGCCCGACCAGAATGCCGACGATCAATACCAGCCCGTACAGCGCCAGCCTAAACACGCCGCCCCAGGCGAAGATCAAAAACAGAACCGGCGCGGAGAAGCCGCCCAGGATGCCCACCGCCAGCTCGATCTGGATGAAGCGGGCGATCAAGCCCCGAACCACGTAGCGCGACAGCCAGGAGCCGATTCCCATTGCAAACAGATACGTGCCGATGACGGTCGAAAACTGAGTGACCGAATCGCCCAGTAAATAAGATGCCAGCGTGCCGGCGATCAATTCGTACACCAGCCCGCAGGAAGCGATGACGAAAACCGAGATCAACAGGGCATGGGTCATCGCCGACGATCCCTAACCGCTTTATTTATGATAAATCCCCCGCGCCGTACCCGGCGGGCTTTTGGCCTCGCTGACCGCGAACACGCTCCAGCCGCGATATTGGGCGGCAAAGAACAACGTCAGGATCAAACCACCAACGATCAGATAGCTTCGGTATAGCATGAGCGAGCGCGCTCCGTTGCTGCTGGTCTACTCATCGTCACCCTCATTCGCCTCTCCTTTACTCGATGGACCGTAATCGCTTTCCGCCCAACGCGCCCGCTCGTACGCCCAAACCCGCCAGCGAAACCCCAACGGCAACACCAGCAAACCCAGCAGGGCCAGGAGAAAGTTGGTCCAGCCTGGCACATCGCGAAACACCGTAAAGGTACTGGTGACAGTCGCAGAGCCGGGCGGTAGCTCGGCTTCGACGTTGAGATAGTAGTTTCCGGCCGGAATGGCGGACAGCACCGCCTCGTCGCCGGCGTCGCCTTCCGACCAGCGTTCACCCTCATCGACGCCCTGGTAATAATCCAGCTCGCGCCCGATGGCGTAGCTGGCGCCGGTGTCGCGTTCGATGAGCGCCAGATCGAAATAGACCCAGTTGTTATTGAGGTTGGTTTGGGTGCGGATGACCAGATTGGAGGCACGCCCGTGCAAGGTGAACGGTTCGCCGGTTTGCGGCTTGTCCTGCGCGGCGGCATCGAACAAAAAGGTTTGCTGGTGAACCCGTTGGTTGGCGGACAACAGCAAGGTGATGAGCTGGCCGGCGAGCAACACAGCCAGAAACAACCAGAGCAGCCGCCGCAATCGGGGTCGCTGCGGCTCGTGGGGTGAAGGTTGATTGGCGCCGATCCCGATGCGCGCCGGCAGAGGCTCTGGCAACTGAAAGGCGGCTTTGACGGTCGCCGGCTCGACGTACTCCGCACGCGACCAAACCGCTTCCTTCGCGCTGAGTTCCAGGCTCAACTGAAACGGCGGCGCAATGTAATCCCGAATCTCGCAGCGTTCGCCGACCGCCACCCGCCAGTAGAACTCCCCCAGCACGTAGCTGACCTCAGCGTCAGCCGTCTGAAAATGTCGGTAAGTCCGGTCCTGGTCAGCGGCCTGTGCTTGCGCGCCGCAGCCGGTCACCAGCGGCGGTTCGGTGGTGGTCCGAACCAGATTCCAGTGGCCGTTGTATTCCACCAGCCAGCGGAATCCTTGCTCCCGGTGGAACAGCAGGTACTCGCTCCATTCGTACTGGATGCCCTCTACGGTCACACGGCGGCGTAGATAACCGATGGTCTCATACTCCACGCCTTCCAAACTGCCGCGCGCGCCCAGCGGAATGCTCGGCTCATACCGGATCGCGGCCTTGAAGCTGGACAGGATGCGAAAATTCGGCTCGGTAATATCGATGATCGAACCGCAGGTGCCGCAGGCTAGGGTTTCGGTATGGCCTTTGGCGCGAACGGTCAATGAACCGCCACAGCCGGGACATTGAAAAGCCCGCGCGTCGACGCCGCTATCAGATTCCCAGCCCACCGGCGGCACCCGGCGCAGCCGAGCCAGCTTGAGATCGTCGAAACGGAGCTGTTCGCCCACGAACACCAGCGGTGGATTCTCGCTGTAGTCGAGCGTGGCGAACAGGTTGCCGGCCGCTTGCAAATCCACCACCGGCGCTTCGTAACCGGGGCCAATTCGGATCGGCAATTCGCCCTCGCCCGCGATGCAACGGGCGTTTTCGAGGTTCGTCACCTGAAAGACACGACCTTTCAAGGGTACTGTTACGCCGGCCCGCAGCTCTGAAAAAGGGGGCAGTGGTTCGGGCGGTTGGATCAGAAAGGTGACTGCATAATGGCCCAGCGTTTCACCCAGCCAGCCCTCACGCTGGTTCTCGAACAGCAAGTACCATTCATTCCAGAAGCCCTGACCATAGCGCAACTGGATACGGCCGACGACCGTAAAGCGGGTTTTACGATAAACACCTTCGGTCCCGAGTTGGATCGGCGAGGAATCCGGCAGCAGTTCCGCCATTTTGCCGATGGTTTCCAGCTTCAGGTCGTGGCGGATCAACGTGCTTTTGCAGTAGTCGCAGACCGCTAGAATGGATACGGCCGATTGAAAGGCGATCGCCGCGCCGCAGGAAGGACAGTTAGCGGTTTTCATAAGCTTATGTGCGGGAGTAACGGAAGCAATCTAATAATAGTTGATTTTATATCATCATCTCAAATGCAATACCCAACATCAACCGCACTACTATACCTCCAACCAACCAAACAAAACGGCGCTAAAATTCAGCCCAGCATCAGCCGCCGCCAACTTCAAAGGCAAAACCATCATGACCGACCCCAGCATCCACATCGTCGCCCGCATCGTTGCCAAACCGGATACCGTAACGCAATTACAAGCAGTACTGACAACGCTTTTGGAACCCACCCGTCAAGAAGCAGGCTGTCGTCGCTATACGCTGCTCCAAAACCAGCAAGATCCCACCGATTTTACCTTCGTGGAAGAGTGGGCCAGCGAAACCGCCCTCAACGCACACCCACAAACCGCTCATTTTCAAGCCGCTTTTCGCCAAATATCAGAATTGCTCGGGGCAGAGCCGGATATTCGACGCTATAAGAGGGTGGGGTAGCTATTGGCGGAAGAGCAAAAAACGACCTCAATCACAAGCTGATGCGGTTTTTACCGATCATTTTCTGATAAGCCTGACAGAACGAGGTCAATTAACGTACAATACTCTTTATTATTTAATAAATAATTCAATAATTTAAGAATATCCATAGGCGAGACCCGCCACGAGCCGGCGGCGGATAAAGAACAATCATGAAAATGCTCAGCCTGATTTTGTGGGTTCCCTTTTTCGGCGCGATGCTGGTCGCGCTCTTGCCAGCCGACCAGCCGCGCCTGATTCGCGCAGTGTCCCTGTTCCACGCGGGCCTGACCCTGATTCTGTCGTGGAGCTTGTTGGCCAAATTCGACCGCGCCACGGCGGCGCTGCAATTTGTCGAGCAAGTGGTGTGGAGTTCCACCATCGGCGTTTCCTACGCACTGGGGGTCGATGGTTTGTCCTTGCCGATGGTGCTACTGGGCACTTTACTGGCCACCGTGGCGCTGCTGGCCTCGAACCGGGTGACGGTGCGGGTCAAGGGTTACCACGTCTGGTTGCTGGTGCTGGAATTCGCCATGCTCGGCGTGTTCATGGCCCAAGACTGGTCGCTGTTCTTTATGTTCTGGGAACTGACCCTGATCCCGCTGTTTTTCCTGATCGACCTGTGGGGCGGCGAAAAGCGCCACGCCGCCAGCCTCAATTTCGTGCTGTACACCATGGGCGGATCGATCTTCATGCTGATCGCCCTGATCATGATCTATCAGGCCACGCCCGAGCATAGCTTCGCGATGGCGGCCATGGCCAAAACGGCTTTGCTATTGCCCCGCAACGAGCAGGTGTGGCTGTTGCTGGCGTTTCTGGTCGGCTTTGGGATTAAAATTCCGATTTTTCCGCTGCACGGCTGGCTGCCGCTGGCTCACGTCGAAGCGCCGAGTCCGATCAGCGTCCTGCTGTCCGGGATTTTGCTGAAGATGGGCGCTTATGGGCTGTTGCGAGTGGTGGGGGTTCTGCCGCAGGCGGCCCTACTGTTGCAGCCGTTGCTGGTCGGCATCGCGTTGATCAGCATTCTGTACGGCGGGTTGCTGGCGTGGCGGCAGACCGATTTGAAAGCGATGATCGCCTATTCCTCGGTCAGCCACATGGGCGTGGTGGTGCTCGGCATCTCGACCCTGAACGAGATTGGCTTACAGGGCGCGACCTTGCAGATGGCGGCGCACGGATTGATCGCCGGCGCCCTGTTTTTGCTGGTCGGCCTGCTGTACGAGCGCACCCACAGCCGCGAGCTGGCCGATTATGGTTCGTTGGTGCGGGTGACGCCGCGCTTCACCTTTCTGATGACGCTGGCCTTGCTGGCCGGAATGGGAATGCCGGGACTGGCCGGATTCGTAGCCGAGCTGCATGTGTTGATCGGCGGCTTCGCGCGGTGGGGTTGGCTGATGGTGCTGGCCAGTTTGGGGATACTCATGAGCGCCGCTTACGCGGTGCGCACCATCGGCGGTTTGTTCGCCGGACCGATCCGGCCGGAACTGGCGCAGATGCCGGACATGCGGCCGCTGGAACTGGCGGCAGCCATCCCGCTGGCGGCGGGCTTGCTGCTGATGGGCTTGCTACCGGCTCCCGTCGTCGCCTTGAGCAGCGCCAAGGTCGCGGAATGGGCCGCGCTGTTCGGCCGCTTGCCGTAGGAGAGCGCCATGTCTGTGACCGTCGCTCAGCCGTCAACCGACCTGCCGCTCACCCCCCGGCACATCGTCGAACACGCCATCGCCCATCTGGATCACGTCCTGCCCGCGCAAGCGCCGATTCTAAATTTCGTCCACCACAATACCTTGCACGGTTACCAACATCTGCCGTTCGAGGAGGCGCTGGCCGCCGCCGAGGCGTTGACCGGGATTCATCCCTATCTGCCCGATACGGCCTTTCGCAAGCTGTTTCGGGCGGATCGGATCGTCGCCGCCGATCTGGACGCAGTGTTTGCCCGACGCCCGGAACTGGAAATCGATCGCGTTTTGGCGCGAACGGGGGATCGCGCCATCCACCGGGGCGAGGTGCTGCGGATCGCGCTGGTGTACGGCGTCGAACCGCTGGCCTTGAGCGAGCTGATCTGGCGGATCGAGGAGTTGCAAGCGACCCGTCAATTTGCCGAGGACGTGCCGGAACCTGCCCGCCAACGCTTGCTGGCAAGCGCGGGCCAAGCCGGCTTGGCCGATACCGGCGCGGCGCTGGAGGATTTGTGGCGAGCCTGTCTGGAAGGTTTTCAATTGCCCGCGTTCGATCTCCACCCGGAAGAATTGGTCGATTTGCAACTGAATGTCGCCAAGTCGCTGCTGGCGCGGTTTCGGGACGAAGGAGCAACGGATGACCGAGGCCCCATCGTCCACAAGCGGATGCAGGCCGAAGCCATCGCCTTGCTGGAACGCTGGTTCGACGACGTAGGCGAGGGCAGCACCTTGCGCGGGTTGTTGCACCGTCTGACCGGACAGGATTTTTTCGATCAGGTTCGGCCCTACTTGATCCGGCTGGCCGCCGCCTATCTCGACGAGGGTCTGGCGGCTTGGAATTTGCCCGGTCGGACGGAAGGGTTGTACGCGGCGTGGCGGCGGCTGATCGAGCGCGATCCGGCTTGGTCGTTCGCCGGGTTGCCGGGCTGGCGCAAGACGGTTGCTGGCTGGCCGGACGATCCGGTGGAGGCGGCCATCGCCGAATTGCGGCGCTTAGGACTTCCCGAAACGCGCTGGGAAGGTTATCTCACGCGGCTGGCGCTGGAACTACCGGGCTGGTCGGGCATGATGAACTGGCGACAACAGCATCCCGCTTATCCAGCCAACCGGGAGAATCCGGTCGCGCTGATCGATTATCTGGCGGTGCGGTTGTGTCTGGATCGGCTGTGGATCGATCGGTGGTGCCGGGACCGTTGGGCTATCGAAGGCACGCTGTCCGCTTTGCGCGGCTATTTCACGGCGCGACCGGCGGAGGCGTTGGCCCGTCATGCCTTGTATGCGGGGCAGTTGCCGGAATATCTGGCCAGCCGAGCGCGAGAATTGGCGAAACAACACGCGCCGTTGGCCGCCTGGGATACGCTGGCCGACATGATCTGGACCTGGCTGCACAGTCCGGTGGCGGCGCAAGCCGACAGCCACACCGTTCACGGCAGCGCGTGGCGCTTGTTCCGGCTGGCGCAGCATCTCGGCCTGCCCGGCGGTGAGGTACGGGCGCTGGCGCTGGCCGACTTGGAACGGCTGCTGGAGCCGCTGGACGCCTTGTCGGCTCCGGTGCGCGGCGCGCTGTGGCAAAACGCCTACGAGCACCATTACCGCGATGGATTGATCAACGCCTTGGCGAACAACCACGGCCGCTGGCCGCCGCGGCAAGAGCGGCCGCACGCGCAGATCGTGTTTTGCATCGACGACCGCGAAGAAGGCATCCGCCGCCACCTGGAAGAAGCCAACCCGCGGATCGAGACCTTCGGCGCGGCGGGGTTCTTCGGGGTAGCGATGAACTGGCGGGGTTTGGACGACCGCGAGGTGACGCCGCTCTGTCCGGTGGTGGTCACGCCCGCCCACGAAATCCGCGAAGTCGGACGGCCCGGCGCGCGAGCGGAACTGGCGTTGCACGAGCAGCGGCGGGATTTGCGCGGCCGATTGGGCGCGTTCTATCAGAACATCCGGCGCAACCTGCTGTCTTCGGCGCTGGCCATCGACGTGCTGGCCCCGGCGGTGTTGCCGGTGCTGGCGGGCAAAATTTTCGCGCCGCGCCAGCAGGGTCAACTCACCAGCGCGACCCACATGCGCTGGGTGCCGGACGCACCGACTGTCGTGGCGGTGACGGCGGACGACGCCACCGCGCCAGCGACGCCGGAACAGCCGCGCTTGGGTTTCACCGACGCCGAACAAGCCGACCGAGTGGCCGGCCTGCTGCGCAACATCGGCCTGACCCGGCAATTTGCCCGTCTCGTGGTGCTGATGGGGCACGGCTCGATGAGCCAAAACAACCCGCATCTGGGCGCTTACGATTGCGGCGCGTGCGGCGGTCGGCACGGCGGGCCGAACGGGCGCACTTTCGCGGCGATGGCCAACCGTCCGGTGGTGCGAGACTTATTGGTCGAGCGCGGCATCGCGGTTCCGGCGGACACCTGGTTTGTCGGGGCCGAGCACAACACCTGCGACGAGCGCATCCTGTTTTACGACCGCAGCGATTTACCGCAAGAGGCCGAACAGGCGCTGCGGGCGCTGCGACCGGAATTGGATCGCGCCTGCGCGCTGTCGGCGCAAGAGCGCTGCCGCCGGTTCGCCTCCGCGCCGCGCGATCCCGCGCCGGAACGGGCGTTGCGGCATGTGGTCAGCCGGTCGCGGGACTTCAGCCAAGCCCGGCCGGAATTAGGCCATGCCACCAACGCCGCCGCCTTGGTCGGTCGGCGGACGATGAGTCAGGGCGTGTTTCTGGATCGGCGGGCGTTTTTGGTGTCCTACGATCCGACCCAGGACCCGACCGGCGCGGTGCTGGAAAATATTCTGTTGGCGGTGGGGCCGGTGGGCGCGGGCATCAATCTGGAATATTACTTTTCCACGGTCGACAACGAACGGCTGGGCTGCGGCACCAAGACCCCGCATAATGTGACCGGCCTGTTCGCGGTAATGGAAGGCGCGAGCAGCGACCTGCGGACCGGTCTGCCGCGCCAGATGATCGAGATTCACGAGCCGGTGCGGTTGCAGATCGTGATCGAGGCGCGTACCGAGATCCTGGCCGCCATTTACGGCCGTCAGCCCGGCTTGCGCGAACTGATCGGCAACGGCTGGATTCATGTTATCGCCAAAGACCCGGATAGCGGAGAATTCGCGATTTTCGATCCGGCGCGCGGCTTTATGCCGTGGGCCGGGCCGGTGCGACCGCTGCCGGCGCGCGCTCGTTCCGGCGACTGGTATCGAGGTTACACCGAGCCGCTGCCCCCGGCGTTGATCGGCGCCGCGCCCGCTTTACTGGCTTCCCGCAAGCGGATTTCTGACCTTCAGGGGCGCGAATCGTGAGAAATCTCGGTCGGCGCTCCACAGTTCTGTCACGCCGTGCTCCAGACAGAGGGCCGCGATTCTGGCATCGTAAATCATTGAGCCAGCGCTCTTCGACCGTTCAATCAATTCCCACAGCCGCAGCCCATGCCTTGCTCTTGGTAAATGCGGGAGCGAATTTGATGTCAGTTTCCTTCTTCAAGGCCAGCTTGCAAGCCAGCTCCCGCAAAGGTCGCCCGCCGCATTCGGAATGGCGCCGCACCGGCGGCCCGCTGCTTCAAAAAGTTGTGCAACGCACTTTCCAGCACGGCTCGCAGCGTCGTTCGGTTCTGGGCGGCGTAGCGTTTGATTTCTTCAAACAGACTATCGTTCAGTTCCACCGTCGTTTTCATGCCATACACCCATACTTTTCAATATTGGCCGATGGGTATTTTAACAGGGTCTCTGGAAATCCACCGATGACGACGAGGGGCTGAGCATGTTGGCATGGTTGCTAGCCCTCATTCCCGCTTTGCCCCTGGCCGCCGCGTTGTGGCTCGGCGCGGCCATCCTGTTCGGGCAGGCCAGCGGCGAGGCGCGCGAGCGGCGCAGCAGCCGGATCGTGCTGGCGGCACTGGGCGGTTCCTTCACGGCGGCGCTGGCGCTGTCGGTCGCCCGCTTGGCCGGTACCTTGCCGGATCGGCTGATGCTCGGCCGCTGGCTGACCAGTGGCGATTATGGCGTAGATCTGGTTTTTAACGCCGATCCGTTGAGTTTGACACTGGCGGTGCTGGCGTCGCTGCTCTGCCTGCTGGTCGCGCGTTTCGCCGTGAACTACATGCACCGCGAGACCGGATTTCATCGGCTGTTCATGGTGTTAAGCCTGTTCGCGGCGGCGATGGCGCTGCTGGTCACCGGCGGCAATGCGGTGCTGGCCTTCATCGGCTGGGAAATCGCCGGGCTGTGTTCTTACCTGTTGATCTCCTTCTTTCAGGATCGGACAACCGCCGCTAGCAACGCCACGCGGGTGTTTGTGGCCAATCGCGTCGGGGATGGCGGCTTTCTGTTAGGGATTGGGCTGTCGTTCTACTGGCTGGGCAGTGTGGATTGGGAAGCGATCAATGTCGGGGCGGCGAAGCTGAGCGCCAGTCAGACCGGTGTTCTGGCAGGCTGTTTCCTGCTGGCGGCGACCACCAAATCAGCGCAGGTGCCGCTCGCGCCGTGGCTGGGTCGGGCGATGGAGGGGCCGACGCCGTCGAGCGCTCTGTTCTACGGCGCGGTGATGATCCACGCCGGGGTTTATCTGGTGTTGCGGCTGCAACCGCTGTTCGAGCAGTCGCCGCCGCTGATGGCGGTCATGGCGCTGATCGGGCTGGCGAGTGCGCTGTACGGTTTCGTGGCCGGACTCGCGCAGACCGATATCAAAAGCGCGTTGATTTTTTCCACGACCGGGCAGGTTGGGTTGATGTTTCTGGCTTGCGGGTTGGGGTTCTGGCGGTGGGCGCTGTTGCATCTATGCTGTCACGCCGTCTTTCGCGGCTATCAATTTCTCAGCGCGCCGTCGATCCTGCACCAACTGCGAGAGCGCACCCGGCCCGCGCCGGAGTGGCTGGCGCGGCGGCGCGGGCTTTACGCGGCGGCGTTCCAGCGGTTCTGGTTGGAAGACGCGGCGAATTGGGGCGCGGTGCGGCCGGTGGGCTGGCTGGCGCAACAAGCCAACCGCTTCGACGCCGCCGTGGTGGATCGGGCGACCGGCTTACCCGCGCCCACGGTGCGAGTATTGTCGTCGCTGGCGCAATGGGAAGAACGCCAGCTCGGCGCGGGCCGGTTTCTGGAACGCGCGCCCGACGCGCGGGACCAGGGTCAAGGCGTGGTCGGCCGTGCGACCGAGTGGATCGCCTCGATCTTCCATCGCTTTGAAGAGCAAATGGTATTCAAGGCGGTCGGTCAAGGCATCGTTGCGACCAGCCACCGACTGGGAACCCGGTTGAGCCAGGTCGAGCGCCTGCTGCGGCGGTCGTGGTGGTGGGTCGCGGCGATGGTGGGCGTACTGGCGATCATCGTCGCGGCCGGTGAGATATTGCACCGACAGGGCAGCGACGATTTTCCGCTGTTGAGCGCGTTGCTGGTCGTGCCCTTGGTCGGCATCATCGCGGATTATCGCGACCGGCAGGCGCGCAGCGCCTTTGCCCTGGGCTTGACGGTGGCGGGTGTGGAACTGGGGTTGGCGCTGTATCTGGTCGCCCGATTCGACCCGCACGCGCCGGGAATGCAGTTCGTCGAACGGGTCGAAATTTTCTCGTGGCTGCCTTATCACGTCGGCGTCGATGGCGTCGGCGTGTTGTTCCTGCCGCTGACCGCGTTGCTGACTCTGTTCGTGATGCTGTACGCGCAGCCGCACCGCTGGGAACAGCCGGGGGCGTTCGTGGCGAACATCCTCGGTGTGGGACTGGCGCTGATGGGGATGTTCAGCGCGCTGAATCTGCTGCAATTCTGGCTGTTCGCGCTGGCGGAGGTGATTCCGTCGACGCTGCTGATCCAGCGCTGGGGCACCAGTCCGGCGCGGGCGCGGGCGGCGGCCCAATACCTACGGGCGATGCTCGGCGGTCTGGCGGGGCTGCTCGCGGGGATTGTGTTGCTGGGCTGGCATCATGCGACGGTGGCGGGACAGTGGTCGTTCGAGCTGCCGGCGTTGCTGGCGACGCCGGTGCCAGCCGGGCAACAATCGTTTATTTTCATCCTGTTATTCGGCGGGTTGGCGGTGCGGCTGGCGCTGTTTCCGTTCCATTCCTGGCTGCCCATCGTCGCCAAGCACGGCACGGTCGCGATCGGCATGGTGTTGTTGGTGGGGGCGAAGGTCGGAATTTATGCCCTGTTGCGCTTCGTGTTGCCGCTACTGCCGGATGCCGCCCAACAGTGGTCTGGCTGGATTGCGGCGTTGGGCTTGGCGGGGATGGTGTACGGCGCGCTGCTGGCGGTGTTGCAGATCGATCTGCGCCGGCTGCTAGCGTTCGGCATCGTCAGCCAGACCGGAGTGTTGATGGCGGGGTTGTTCTCGCTGAAAGCCGCTGGTTTGAAAGGTGCGTTGCTGCTCAGCTTGAATCTGGGCCTGGCGGCGGCGGGGCTATTCGTCGCCGCCGGCTTGCTGAACCGACGGCTGAACACCACGCGATTCCACCGGCTGGGTGGCTTATTCGATGCGTTGCCGTTGCTGGGCTTGATGTTCCTGGTGGTGGTGCTGGGCAGCATCGCGATGCCGGGAACGCCGGGCTTCGAGGCGGCGCATCTGGCCCTGGAAGGAACGTTGGAGGCGTTCGGCTGGGGTGTGGCGACAGCCGCCGCGTCCGGCAACGTGCTCGCCGCCGGTTATTTATTGTGGGCCTATCAACGGATTTTCTTGGCCCGCAATCCCAAGGTCGCCGCGCGCGCCTTGCACGATTTGCGCAATCGCGAACTCATCATGGCGGCGCTGCTATGCGCGGTCATGATCGGGGTCGGGTTGTACGCTGATCCGTGGATCAAGATGATCGGCGAATCGGTGGAGAAGGTGGCAGAGGTTTTTGAGATGGCGGAAGCTCATTGAAATTAGAAAATTTTACAAAAATAAATTTATGAACAACATAGAAAAATTTAATAAATGCGCTGCTTAAATATTTGAGAGTCCTAACTTAAGATAGATAAGAAGACGGCGGCGAGGGCGGCGTAGTTTTTGGAGTCGCGCACATGATGGTGAAGGCGCAGGGACAGATCGACCATCTTCTTCGATTTTGAAACGACCTTGGTGCGGCGTCGGAACCGCGCCAGATAATGCCGGAGGTTGCTGTTGTCTTGCTCGATGGGAAAGGTCAAATCCTTGCCAGTGAAGAGTTGGCCTTCGGGAATGTTGCGGTGGAACCCCTCCCAGTCGTCGGTCACGAACGTATGGCCTTCGATTCCGATTTTCCGAGGTGCTCTCGGCAGGTTGCATCATCACGCCGACCCAAAACCCAGGGAAGAGCTCGCCGCTCGATAGGGTCATACGCTCGCCAAAGCCATAGTTTTTCTGTCTTTTTTAAGAAAGTGATGCATCTCGTCGAGCATCACAACCTCAACGTTGGCGGGCATTTCCGGTGCTGGCAAAGCTTCTGCCTCTTTCCTTATCCACTTCAAAACGGCAACGTCGCTGACGCCCAAAAGACGGGCGATGCCGCAGAAACTCATGTTGCCCATCGCATAAAGAAGGGTCGCCAGCGCCTTCGCTGCCGCAGGCATCCCCCGCGCTTTCGTTGCCGTGAAATTGCATCCGCACGCCTTGCAGCGATAGCGCTGCAACCCGCGAACAACACCGTTTTTTACGTGATCCGTTCCCTGGCAACGTTTGCAGACAACCTCGGTCATGGCATTCTCCCTTCTGGTGGTCATGCCCTTTTCGCATTCATAATCATGATATCTATCTTAAGTTAGGACTCTCAAATATTTAGCCGATTGTATGAAAAGTTTCCAATCGGAACCGATATTAAAATAGATGAATTTCCCCAGTTCAAAAACTTAGAAGACGAAGGAATATTTAATGAAACAGTAAAATTTCTGATTAATGAAGGATTTATAAGATGCGACTTTGATTCCTACGACTCTTACCTCAATGTTGTTTTAACCTCAAAAGGGTTTATTACACTTAATTCAATTCCAGAAGCCATTTCGAATAAAAAAGAGGCTCTTGGTGACAAGCTTAAAGAAGTTTTGAAGACTGGAAAAGAAGAAGGTATTAAATCAATGATTAGAGAAATCATAAAGTTATTTTTATTTCCAAGTATATAATCCATTGTTTAAAGCATGAGAGATGAAAATGGAAATTCAAATAGCTTCGAAAGAGAGTGAAATAGTTGCTTGTTTTCTCATCGTACGCGAGTTGCGTCCACATCTTACGCAATCTGAATTTCTAGCTCAGGTTCGGCGCCAGATGCAAAATCATGGTTATGTGCTCGTTGCTCTGGCCGCGCGCGAGGAGATCGTCGCTGCGGCGGGCTATCGGATCGCGGAATTTCTAGCCTGGGGACGGGTTTTCTATGTGGATGACCTGATTTGCCGAAGCGCTTTTCGCAAGCACGGCTACGGCGGGCAATTGCTCGATTGGTTGCTGGATCGAGCCAAGGAAGCCGGCTGCACCCAATTTCATCTGGATTCCGGCGCGCATCGCCACGACGCCCACCGGCTTTATCTCAGCCGGAAATTGCAGATCAGCTCCCATCATTTTTCCAAGGAACTCAGCGACCGTGCCGTCTGATCTCGAACCGCTGTTTGCCGCCGAGCAAATCGGTTTTCCGATGTTGAGCGTTTTGATCGGGCTGCCGCTGGCGTGGGCGATTCTGTTGGCGTTCGTCCGCGATCATCGCGCCGTCCGCGTCGCGGCGCTGGCGGGAGCGGGATTGGAATTGCTGTTATCGCTCATGATGCTGGCCGCGCTACGCCCGGAAGTCGCCGGGATGCAGTTGGTGGAGCGATCCCTCTGGATTCCGAGCCTGAACGTGCATTATCTGGTCGGGATCGACGGGCTTGCGGTGCTGTTCCCGCCCGTGACCGCACTATTGTTCTGCGCGGTGATTCTCGCGTCCTGGACGAGCGTCCAATCCATGCCCCGCTTGTATTTCGCCCTGCTGCTGATGCTGGAAGGGGTGACGGTGGGCGTGTTCTGCGCGCTGGATTTAGTGTTGTTCTTTCTGTTCTGGGAACTGACGCTGGTTCCGATCTATTTTCTGATCAGTTTGTGGGGCATCGGGCCAGAGCGGCGTTTCGCCGCCGTCAAATACACCCTGTTCATGCTGGCGGGTGGGATTCCGCTGTTGTTCGCCATTTTGCTGCTCGGCCTTTATCATACCGGCGGCAGCGGCGCGCCGGGGCTGGGCGCGTTGATGTTCGATTATCCGACTCTGCTGGAACGTCCCTTGCCCGCTGCATTGCAGACCGGCGTTTTTCTGCTGCTATTCGTCGGCTTTGCGGTCAAAACGCCGCTGTTTCCGTTCCATACCTGGTTGCCGACCGTGCTGCGGGAGGGGCCGGTCGGCTTGAGCGCGCTTTTGGTCGGCCTCAAGCTGGGCGCGTTCGGCATCTTGCGCTTTGCCGTGCCGCTCGCTCCGACGGCGGCGCGCGACTTTGTCTGGCTGATGGCTGGGCTGGGCTTGTTCGGGATGGTGTACGGGGCGCTGGTGGCGCTGCGCCAGTCCAACCTGCGGCTGATGCTGGCTTTTTCCAGCATCAGTCATGTCGGTCTGGTGGTGGCGGGCATCGCCGCCTTGAACGTGCAGGGGGTACAGGGCGCGGTGTTCCAACTGGCGAACTTCGGCGTGATCGCGGGTGGTTTGTTGTTACTGACTGGATTTCTGCACCATCGCCTCGGTTCGACCGACCTGGCGAGCTTGGGTGGACTGGCCCAGCCCTTGCCGTATTTGGCCGGCTTTTTTCTCCTGCTCGGTACGGCGTCCATCGGGCTGCCCGGCACCAACGGTTTCGTCGCGGAACTGCTGATTTTATTGGGTCTGATGCAAGCATCGCCCGTTTTGGCGGCCGTCGCCGTGCTCGGCATGATTCTGGGCGCGGCCTATTTTCTAGGTTTTTTTCAGCGAGCCTTTTTGGGGCCGGTCACTCAGGATTCGGTGGCGGCCTTGTCGGACCTGCGGCCGCGCGAGCTGCTGGTCGCCGGTGTGCTAGGCCTGCTGGTGCTGATCGGCGGCCTGTTCCCCAACTGGATTCAGGGCCTCACCACGAGCGCGGCGAGCGCTTGGGCCGAACGGGTGGCCGCCGAGTAAAGAGCCACCTCGCTCGCTTTGCAGCTTCAGGCATCGGTAAGAAAATTGCGCTGCGCCAACACGATATCCAGCGCAAACAGCAGCGTCTTCCTGGCCGATCGGTCGCCAAACCCCTTGACTTGAGCGCGCCGCAAAACCGCTTGGTCGATTATCGGGCTACAGCGCGCTGTACTGGAATCCAGCGTGTCGAACACGAATTCAGCGACCGGTCGCTTTTGCAGCAGATCCTGATACTCAAAGCCGGACAAACCAGCAATCCCGGTTTTCGCGATGGTGCGCGCCGCCAAACCCTTGGGCAACCGCGTGCAAGCGAGCACATCAAGAAGGGCGAAAATTCCAAGTGTGAACCCGCCTGGAGATATTCCCCCCGCGACTCGCCAGCCCCAGTTGATCGGACTACGGGCAACCGTGCCTCCGACCTGGGCCACGATCTGACGTTGAAAGGACGTCTGGAGCGGATCGCCCAGAAACCGATGCTTGAGATCGCGCAGCCGTACGGCCGCCGCTGAGGTGCTGGTATCCCGCAGTACCGGCTCGCGAAGTTTTTGCAGGATGACCGTTCGGTCGGCGTAGGGTGTCTGCTGCATCGTATAGCTGCTGCCGACGCCGAAGTTGGCTATCGATGCGAACAAGTTTTCCTGCTGGATAAGATGCAGCGAGGTAAAGTCAGCTCCGTCGGTAATTTCTTTAAACCAATGGCGGTTCGACAAGCGTTTTGCCACTTTTATAAAATCACCATCAAATACATCCAGCGGCACGTTGCGCAGGCCGATGCCTTCGGTTCCCGACCGGCCGATTTGATTGCCAAGCATCCCTGAAAGGCGGGCATCGTACGCATTTTGCAAGGCGCGATAGAAGAACACCTCAGACGCTTGGGTGAAACTCGCCAACCCTCCCGAACGGCGCGACGCCTCCATGGCACAATCCGCAAATTGACGGATGAAGCGATCGTCGAGAGAGACAACGGTATGCTTTAAATCATAGGCATCACACAATTCCTTGGCCCGCCGGGCATCGAGCGAATCTGCGACACCGCTGATCGTAAAGGCGGGCAAGAGACGGCTATCACGACAGAGCAGCGCAAAAATAGCCCGTGTGTCCAGACCTGCGGTGAGCGAAAGAAAACTTCGCGATAAATCCATTCGATGCAAGGCTGCCGTCAGCGCCGCTTCTTGGGCGGCGCTGTAATCCCGCCAACTGGCGAATGGTTTGTCTCTGGGCGGGCGCCAGCGCTCGACCGTCCGCATACCGCCCGCCAAATCGATGGTGAAACCGACTCCGGCCGGCGCTACAGACAAATTTCGAAATAGCGTCCTATGCTTGATCGGTTTTCCGATCAGGGCAAATTCGACGGTTCCTTGAGGGTCGAAGGTCAGGCGAACACCGGGCGCCGCCGCAATACGATCTATGCTGGAAGCGATAACCGTGCAGGCGCTGTCCTGATAAATGAAGATCGGCGGAAATCCGGTAAGGCTGGTGCGCAGAAAAATTTGCTTGTTGGGAATATCGATTTTCAGCAACGCCCCATGACCTAGAAACTCATTGCCCGCTTGCCCCGAATCCTGGCCATCGCCGAGCAAATAAATTTTCTCTGATACTTGCGGCGCCGCTCGCTCGTTCCACCTGCCTGGAGCAAGCTCAACCCAAGCGGTTAAAGCCCGATTGGCCGCTGTTTCGATGGTTATTTCAACCGTAGCGAGCTGAGATCCTTTTTTATCAAGCGACGGCCCTAAAGCGACACAAAAGCCACGAACGGGTATGTTAGGAGAGGGACCGACCAATTCTGTGACAACAGAGTCCCTGTGATTCCTGCCATTGATGGATAAATAATTGTATTTTTTAGTTTTAAGCATTTTTTAACCCATCCCGTCCATCAAGCGTGGCTTGATTCAGATCACTGGCCAAAACAATAAAGGTTTTTTTGATAGATTTAATTGAAAAATATGGTCGTTATTGAACTTGCAACTCAGATAAACCAAATAACCTGTTTTAAAGATACTCTACTAACGAAATATTTAATAAACTTTTTGCGCTCCAAAATAATCAGAGACGATAAAACTTCATTAGTCGTACCTATAACCTATTCGGAAATTCCAGATTTTTCCGCAAACGCCTCAGTGCGTAGAATACCCTGAGTGTATAAGTCGACGAGCTTTTCAAAATAGTTGAAGCTGATGGGTAGATAAGGGCCCGCGCGACCGGAAATGCCGTTCCAGCCGCGCCAGCAAACCCGTGAACCGCTCGATAGGCGCCAACCTTCCGTCTTCTACCCCGCTTCGCGGCTGACCGCCGGACTGGCGGAACATCCACAGCCTATCACGAGCGAGCATTTCAATCTCACGCCAATTAAAGCATTGCCCGTGCAGACCTTGGGAAGCAATGAATGCGCTTCACGCTCGACCAAGACTCACAGCACTGCGTCAAGATTCCGTCGGCCTTTAGGATAATTTCCATACCAAAGGACTTCGCCGTCATCGCTCAGAACCACGGCCACCACATCCTGTTCCCGCCGCTTTATAGTCCAGACCTCAATCCCCTCACATGAGGTCGCCAGCCTCAAAAAACGCCGCCAATCGATCCCCCTCAATATCCCGTTTGAGGAAATCCGCAAAATTTATGGAAATTAGCCAGAATGGCTATAAATGCAACAAACTAACAAAAAATGGTATAAATATTGTAGATAAAATTTAACCTAAGATTCTTAGTCATAGCCCCATTACTCATCAAATATGAACATAATTTATACAAAAGTTACGAAAAATGTGGCATGACTTCAACAGATTCGTGGTTTGTCGAGTGAGCAAACGTGACGAAGCCCTGCTGATGTCGGGCTCGGGCGCGGAAAAGCACGAACCACCCATTTGGCCTAAAAACAACTTATTGAACTGCATAGGTTTTAAGATTAATGAATACTCATCGATTCTTGCTCGCGCTGGCTGGCTTGGCAATTCTAACGGTCGGCGGCTTTACCGACGTCCAGAGTGCTGAGCTAAAAGAACCCATTCACCCGCTAAGCGTTAAAAATGATTTGAACCCGAATAAAGTGAGCCTCGGAAATTTGCTATTCAACGATAAAAGATTATCTGGGGATAATAGTATTTCTTGTGCTTCCTGCCACGATGTCAGTAAGGGAGGCGCGGATCAAGCCGCCTTATCCAAAGGCGTGGGCGGGGCGTTAGGAAGCATCAACGCCCCTACCGTATTAAATAGCAGTCTAAACTTCCGCCAGTTCTGGGACGGGCGCGCCGCCACTTTGGAAGAGCAAATCGATGGCCCCGTCCACATGAAAAATGAGATGAACAGCGACTGGCCGCAAGTCATCGCTAAATTAAATAAAGATCAAAATTATATCAATCTATTTGGCAAGCTTTACAACGATGGTATCCAAGGCAACAACATCAAAGATGCCATTTCCGAATACGAGCGCTCGCTCATTACGCCATCGCGTTTCGATAAGTATTTATTGGGCGATAAAACTGCTTTAAATGAGAGCGAACTCAAAGGCTATGACCTTTTTAAGAAATACGGGTGCGTGGCTTGCCATCAAGGCATTAATATCGGCGGTAACATGTATCAATTGTTTGGCGTAATGGGCGATTACTTCAAAGAGAGAGGCAACATCACTAATGCGGATTTGGGCTACTTTAATGTCAGCCATGACGAAAGAGACCGCCATAAATTTAAAGTGCCCAGTTTGCGCAACATCGCGTTGACAGCGCCCTACTTTCACGATGGCTCAGCCAAAACTTTGCATGATGCCGTAAGAGTCATGGCCAAATATCAGCTAGGACGCACTATTCCTGAAGCTGATGAAGAACTTATCATTCAGTTTTTGAATGCGCTTTCCGGAGACATGCCGAATCAAGAACAGGGAGTAAAAAAATGAAATTACGCTACTTCGTGAATCTCATTATCGGTGTCTGCATGATTGGAGTACTGGTTTTCCTGTATGCTAAGGTCCAGTCCCTCAATGTAAAAGAACATTATGAAATTACTGATATCTTACGCCAAATATCCGCGCTAAACTTTCGATGGAATGAGGATGTCTTAAAAACCAAGCTGAGTTTGAGCAGCAATTATGACGCGGTAACCAGTCCTCTGGCGGATTTGCGCACCCTGCAAAAAGGATTAGATTCTAGGCTAGAAAAATTTACCAGCGAAAGCCCTCAATTAAAAAATGCTGTTAACGACTACCGCATTTCGATCGAAGAGAAAAATAGGCTCATCGAACAGTTCAAAGGCCAAAATGCTATTTTCGACAACTCGTTGCGCTATATAGCAACCGCCGTTGATGACCTCAGTTCCGAGATTGACCTGCAATTATCGAACGCAGCTAAGCCGAGCGTGGTTCTGGTGAATTTAAGGGGCCAGGCTCAGGGCTTGCTACGCGAATTATTGGAGTTTAATCAGCTCTCTCAACCGGAAGTCCTGGCTTCATTGATCAGTCGTATCGACCTTCTGGAAAACAAGAAAGATGATTATCCAGAGGTGGTTTCAAGCAAACTGGAAACCGTGATCAGGCACGCTTCGGTCATTATCAAAAGAAAGCCCGAAATAGACACACTGCTCGCCGAAACGGTCAGCTTGCCCATCATGCAAAATATTGAGCAAATCGAAAAGGCTTATACGACGGTTTATGATAGCTATTTACGTAACAAGGATTTTTATTTCACCATTTTGATCGCTTATGCCAGCTTTCTGTTGCTGTTGATCGCTTTGATCGGCTATCGCTTGCGTAACAGCTATCGGGAACTGAACTCCGTCAACAGACAGCTCAAAGTCGTCAATGAGACGCTGGAAGAACGGGTGATCGAAAGAACACGAGAGCTTTCAAAAGCGTATGACCAACTCAAACAATCGCAGATGCAACTGATCCAATCCGAGAAAATGGCCTCTCTCGGACAAATGGTGGCGGGCGTCGCCCATGAAATCAATACACCGCTGGCTTACTGTCACAGCAATATCGATCTGGTCAAGGAACAGCTGCCCGAAGTCCTTACCTTGTTCAAGGAGTTCGTGAATTTTCCAAATCTTCTGGAGACGCCAGAGTCCGAACAGCAATCTTTTAAAGAAGAGCTTGGCAAAATTCAGGAATTAATGAGCTCTTTCGAACGGGACGGCGTGCTGGACGAAATGGAGGTTTTGCTGGACGGCAGTTTGTCCGGTTTGGATCAAATCAGCGAGATGGTAAAAAGTTTGAAGGACTTCAGCCGGCTCGATCAGCACAAGATCGAAAATTCGGATCTGAACAAAGGATTGGACAGCGTGCTGGTGATCGCTAACAATGTGTTGAAAGATAAAGTCACTATTGTCAAGGAATACAGTGACATACCGAAGATCAGCTGTTCCCCTTCGCAACTGAATCAAGTGTTTCTCAATTTGATCGTCAACGCCGCTCAGGCTATCGAAAAACAGGGAACCATCACGCTGCGTACCTACACCGCCGATCACTGCGTCAATATTGCGATCGAGGATGATGGCAAAGGGATTCCCGATCACATATTGCCGCGCATCTTCGATCCTTTCTTTACGACCAAGGAAATCGGCAAAGGTACGGGGCTAGGGTTGAGCATCGCCTACAAAATCGTCCAACAGCACGCTGGCAATATCACGGTCCAATCGGAAGTTGGCAGAGGTGCTCGATTCACCGTTTCCATCCCCATCGCCCAGGCGATGAACTCGCAAGGTTTTGAAGTCGCCGCTTAGCTGGGAGAGTCATAAGCAATGGACAAAAAAGAAAAAATTTTATGCGTGGACGATGAAGTTCAAATTGTAATTTCCTTGCGTGCCTTACTCCGCTCCAAGTATGAGGTGCTGATCGCCACGAGCGGAGAAGAAGCGCTGGACATTTTGCGCAAGGACAACACGATTCGCGTGCTGATCAGCGATCAGCGCATGCCTAAAATGTTGGGCGCTGAAGTGTTGCGCGAGGCCAGGAAAATATCCCCCGGCACCATGCGCTTGCTATTGACGGGTTACTCGGATTTACAGGCCATTATCGATTCCATCAATGAAGGAGAAGTGTTCCGCTTCATCAATAAACCTTGGAACAATCAAGAACTCCGCTTCATCGTCGAACTGGCGGTCGCGGTCGCCATCGAAACCGGGCAGGCCGCCGAGAGCATTTCTGAAGCAGGGGTAGTCGTCGAAACCCCCGTGGACTTCCAGCTTGATAGAGCTCAAAACGAGGCCGGTTCGGCTGGGGCGGTTCAAGACGCGGCGGTCAGTCATGCGGATTTACCGGCGGCCGGCACGCTCACCAGCGAATCGATCTTGGTCGTGGATGACGATCGGGACGTGGTTTCGACGCTTAAGGAGCTGTTCGGCGATACCGTGCTGATTTATAGCGCCCACAGCATTCATGAAGCGATCGAAATCTTGGGCGATAAGCACGTTACGGTGATTATTTCCGAAACCGTGGTCGCCGGTGAGGATGCGACCGAATTCGTCAAACTTTTGAAACAGCATCATCCTGACATCATCACGATTATGCTGACCAAGTTTCACAGCGCGGACACTATGATCAGCCTGATCAACCAGGGTCAGATTTATCGCTACAGTTATAAACCCATTCAAAAAAATCAGCTGGGGTCTTATATCAAATCCGCCTTCGTCCGCCACGGCGCCAACCTCAAGAAACCCGAGCTCCTCAAGCGACATCAAGTGGAAGAAATCAAGGACATTCAAAATCCTTCCCTGGTCGGGAAATTGATGGGCCGCTTGAAGTCGCTGCGACTGAGGATGGGATTCTAAGCAGGCCCTCCAGAAGCGTCGAAAAACCGGCGCTGCGGTTCGGATAGGAGACGAAAAAAAGACTTTGCGTCAGGGAACATTCAGACCCTTAACGCCCCTGACCGCACTGCTCGGAAAGGAACGCTCTCACCTTATCAGACCAGGCCACAGCGCCAGCACCACAAAACCCCCGACCAGAGTCCATAGCACGCTGCGGGTCGCGGCGGCGATAGCGATGGCGACCAGTCCGGCCATCAAGCGGGCGTTGCTCCAAGACAGCCACAGCGCGCCGTGCGGCAACAGCAGTTCGGGCGTCACTAGCGCGGTCAGCGTAGCGACCGGCACGAACGGCAACAACACCCGGAACCAGCGGGGAAAGCTCACTCGGCCTTCGGCGGCGATGAACGACAGCCGCAGGCCGAAGGTCAGCACCCCGCAAACCACCATCGTCAGCCAAACGCTCAACGGATTTTCTCCGCGGCCCACCAGCCGGCCATCATGCCGGTCAAAGCCGCCGCGAGCAAACCCAGCTTGAACGGCAGGCCCGCCGCCAGCAACGCCATGACACCGGCGACAGCGGCCGCCAACAGCATGCTCCGATCCCGGATCAAGGGCACCACGATGGCGATGAAGGTCAGCGGCAGGGCGAAATCGAGCGGCCAGTCGGATGGCAAGCGAGCGCCCAGCACCACCCCGACGGCGGTGGATAATTGCCAGCCGCCCCACAGGGTCAAACCGGCGCCCAGATAGAACCAATGCTGGTGAGGGCCGGGCCGATCTCGCGCCTCGCGCCGGCTGATCGCGGCGAAGGCTTCATCCGTCAGCAGGTAGGCCAGCGCCAGCTTCCAGCGGCGCGGTAGCCGCGCGAGGCGGGGGGCCAGCGCGGCGCTATAGAGCGCGTGACGCAGGTTCAGCAAGCCGACCTCGGCAACCACGATGGTAGCCGGCGCGCCGGCGCCGACCAGCTGGCAGAACAGGAATTGGGCGGACCCGGCGAACAGAATCGAGGACATGGCCAGCGCCGCTGTCGGACTGAGGCCGTTGGCCAAGGCCAGCACGCCATAAATCATCCCGAAGGGCGCGACGCCGACCAGCAGCGGGGCCAGCGCCCGCGCGCCAGCCCAAAATTCCTGCCCGGCGGATTGCGGCGGGACCATGCCGGTCAGTCCACCAACGCCTGATACACCAACTGCCGGAGCTGGGGGCGGAGCGGATGGGTGCTGGACGGGAATAACTGGGTCAACAGCAGGGCGGTGATTTGCTCGGTGGGATCCACCCAAAACGCGGTGCTGGCCGCGCCGCCCCAAGCGAATTCGCCGGGCGAGGACAACACCTTGTTAGCGACCGGATCGAGCACCATCGAAAAGCCCAGGCCGAAGCCGATACCATCGAAGGTGGTTTCGGCGAACAGCGGTCGGCCAAAGGTTTCGAGATCGACCCCGCCGGGCAGGTGATTGCGGGTCATATAGCGCAGGGTTCGGTCGCCCAGCAGCCGGACCCCGTCCAACTGGCCGCCCTGCAACAGCATTTGGGTGAATCGGTGATAGTCGGCGGCGGTCGATACCAGTCCATCGCCACCCAGGCAGCAGGCAGGGCGCTCTCGTCCGATCCGATCCATGGCGTTGTTGCGGATCGCGCGCAGGGTATTGGGTTGCGGCGAATAGAACGCCGCCAGCCGGTCGGTATCTTCCACCCAAAAGCGGGTGTCGCGCATTCCCAGCGGCCGAAAAATCCGCTCGTCGAAAAATCGATCGAGACTCAATCCAGAGACGATCTCGAGGATCCGGCCGAGCACATCGCTCGCCACCGAGTAGTTCCACTCCGTACCGGGCTGGAACAGCAAAGGCATTTCCGCCCAACGCTCGCAGCACGCAGCGAGGTCGAGGCCATTCGGCGGACCCCATTCAAAACCGGCGGCCCGATAGAGGGTATCGACGGGATGGGCGTGGTGAAAGCCGTAGGTGAGACCGGCGGTGTGGGTGAGCAAGTGCCAAATCTTTATCGGTTCTTTGAGCGGTTCGGTCACCGGTTTCAAGGCCGATCCGCCGCGATAAACGCGGGTGTCGGCGAAGGCCGGGATGAAACGGCTCACCGGATCCTTGAGTTCGAAAGCGCCTTCCTCGTACAGCATCATCGCGGCCACGGCGGTGATGGGCTTGGTCATCGAGTAGATGCGAAACAAGGTGTCGTGCTCGACGGGCTTGCCGGTTTCCATATCGCGCTGGCCGTACCGGCCGAGATGGGCGATCTTGCCGGCCCGACTGACCAGGATCAGCCAGCCGGGCAGCAGTCCATCATCCACGTAGCGGGCGAAATAGGCATCAATTCGGGCGAGTCGCTCGGGGTCGAAACCGACGTCACCGGCATCGACTTCGACTTGGAGTTCAGACATGGTTGTGTTCCGTCCTTGCAGTGCATTAGCGGAAGCTGCATTGTGCCGCGATCCGCGCGGCTCATCCATCGGGACGGTCACGATGGGACGGGTTTGAATCGCAACGGGTCGGCGAAGGTTTCAATCGAGTCCAGATAGGCGCGCAAACCGACCGCGAAAATGGTGTTGTGATCGGCGCGAGGTATCGTCAGCAAATGCTTGTCCGGCGCGGGACTGGCTTCGTACAGGGCCTGACCGTCGCTGAAGGGAATGAGGTGGTCGCGTTCGGCGTGGATGATCAGGGTGGGTTTGGCGAAGGTACGGATTTTGTCGAGCTGGCAAAACCCGCGGTCTTCAGTGAAGTCAGGCAGCGCGGCGCGGGTGACGCCGATCCGGCGCAACAGCGGGCCGGTGTGGGCGAAGGCGCTTTCCAGAATGAGCCCGGCGATCATTGTAGGGCGGCGCAAGGCCAACTCCAGGGCCGAGGCGCTGCCCAGGGAGCGGCCCATGACGAGCAGCGGTCCGGTCGATCCGCTCCGGCGCAGCCAACCGGCGACGAAATCGAGAATGGCGCAACTGTCGGCCAGCAGGGCCGAGGCGGTGGGCCAGCCGGTGGATTGGCCGTAGCCGCGATAGTCGACCGCCAGAAAATTGATGCCGCGCCCGACGTACAGCGCGCCGATATCGTCGTAGTCCTGCACGATTTCGCCGTTGCCGTGAAAGAACAGGATCGTGCTGGCGGCGGGATCAGCCGCATGGAAGCGCGCTCCGATGGTTACCTCATCGGCCACCGGAACGGCGAGATCGCGGATGCCCGCCGAGGGCGGCTCCGCGAAGCCGCGCCGCGGATAGAACAGACAGGCAAGCACGTTCGGCCGGTCGAGCAGCGCGCGGTCAGAGGAAAAATCGGCGGTCATGAGCGTTTCCCGGCGGGCAGGGTTTGACGATTTTGAAAGAGAAGCCATGCTGTAACGGAACGGCGCGCGGCGGCTCGGATGCTTCGAGCGCGACGGTAAGGCCAGCTTGGGCGAGGCTATTGCCGACAAGACTAACGCAAACGAGAGGAGACCGTCATGTCTTACTGTAGCCGCTCGAACGGATGGTGGTGCGGGTTGCTGGCCATCGCGCTGCTGTGGGCGTGGTTGCCGGGCGCGGCCGCGAGGGTGACACTGCGAGAGGTGGCGAACGGTTTGAGCCAACCGCTTGCGATCGCGCACGCCGGCGATGGCAGCGGGCGACTGTTCGTCACCTTGCAGGAGGGGCGGGTGATGATCTTCGACGGCCGGCAGATAGTGCCAAAACCCTTTCTGGATCTTCGCGAGCGGGTGGCGAGCGGCGGTGAACGCGGGTTGTTGAGCGTGGCCTTTCATCCCGATTTTGCCAACAATCGGTGGTTTTACGTCAATTACACCGATCTGGCGGGGAATACTGTCGTTTCTCGATTCCGCGCGGCGCGACGGGCGCCGAACGTGGCGTTACGTCGCAGTGAAACCTTGGTGTTAAGCGTGACGCAGCCCTATGCCAATCACAACGGCGGTCAGTTGCAGTTCGGACCAGACGGTTTTCTCTACATCGGCACGGGTGACGGCGGCAGCGGCGGCGATCCAGAGAATCGGGCGCAGGATGGCGGGTCGCTGCTGGGCAAGCTGTTGCGGATCGATGTGAATCAATCACCTTATGGCATCCCCACCGACAATCCTTTTAGCAACCGGACCGATATCCGCCCGGAAATCTGGGCGGTGGGCTTGCGCAATCCCTGGCGGTTCAGCTTCGACCGCGCGACGGGGGATTTGTATATCGCCGATGTCGGTCAGGACGCTTGGGAGGAGGTCAACTTTCAGCCCGCCGCCGGTCCCGGCGGACTGAATTACGGTTGGCGACGGCTGGAGGGGCGGCATTGCTTCAATCCGCCCAACGCTTGCGATGATGGCACGCTGACCCCGCCGGTGCTGGAATACGATCACAGCGTGGGCGAGTCGGTCACGGGCGGTTACGTTTATCGCGGTTCGCAGGTGCCGGAGTTGGCGGGCCGCTATGTGTACGGCGATTTCATCAGCGGGCGGATTTGGGCGGCTCGCTTGGAAGGGAGTCGTTGGGTCAATGAGGAGGTAGCGGCCTCGCCCATCGCGATTTCCAGTTTCGGCGAGGATGAGGCTGGCGAGTTGTACCTGACCGATTATATCGGCGGGCGGTTGCTTAAATTCGTTTCTGAATGAGGGCGAAGCGGTTGGAAAAGGCCGGCGCGTGACGGTCACGCTGATCGTTTTTCTGGTGGTTTATCTGGGGATGATCCTCGGCGATCTGCCGTTCTTGCAGATCGATCGGACCGGAATCGCGCTGCTGGGGTCCATCGCCCTGGTGGGTGGCGGGGTGTTGACACCGGAGGCGGCGGTGCGGGCGTTGCATTTGCCGACCCTGATCCTGTTGTTCGCGTTCATGGTGGTGTCGGCGCAACTGCGGCTGGGCGGGTTTTACGGCTGGGTGACGCTGGGTTTGGCGGCGCTGCCGCTGCGGCCGCCGCTGTTGCTGGGTGCGTTGGCGTTCGCGGTGGGAGGGCTGTCGGCGGTGTTCAGCAACGATA
Source organism: Candidatus Competibacteraceae bacterium (assembly GCA_016713505.1). Classification (NCBI taxonomy): domain Bacteria; kingdom Pseudomonadati; phylum Pseudomonadota; class Gammaproteobacteria; family Candidatus Competibacteraceae; species Candidatus Competibacteraceae bacterium. Next base: position 148,899 of record JADJPA010000002.1, read on the forward strand.
TCGTTTGCTTGGCGGTGGCACCGGTGTTGGTCGATATCTGCCGGCGGCGCCGCCTCAACCCGGTACCCTATCTGCTGGCGCTGGCCTGCGCGGCCAACGTCGGTTCGGCCGCGACCTTGATCGGCAATCCGCAGAACATGTTGATCGGAGCCACCTTGCGGTTGTCGTTCGGAGGTTATGCGCTGGAGGCGCTGGGTCCGGTCCTGTTGGGCCTGTTGGCGATTTGGGGGATTTTGGTCTGGCAAACGCGGGGGCGGTGGACGCTGCCGGCGGATGCGCCGGAGCTGGTTCCTTCACGGCGGGGCGATGATCGGCCAGCGTTCGATTCCTGGCAGACCGCCAAGGGTTTAGCGGTGGCGGCGGCATTGGTGGCGGTGTTTTTATTCAGCGATTGGCCGCGCGAGGCGGCGGCGCTGGTGGGAGCGGGCGTGCTGCTGACCAGTCGGAAGCTGCATTCCCGGCAAATGCTGGGACTGGTGGATTGGGAGCTGTTGGTGTTGTTCGTGGGCTTGTTCGTGGTCAATCACGCCCTGGAGCATACTGGTTTGGTGGCGGAAGCGATCACGCGGTTGGCGGCGGCGGGCGTACCGTTGGCGCAGCCGGGACTGCTGTTCGCAACTGCGGTGGTGCTCAGCAATCTGGTGTCGAACGTACCGGCGGTGATGTTGCTGTTGCCAGCGGCGACCCATCCGCTGGCGGGACCGATTTTGGCGCTATCGAGCACGCTGGCCGGCAATCTGCTGCTGGTGGGCAGCATCGCGAATCTGATCGTGGTCGGTGCGGCGGCCCAGCGCGGCATCCACATTGATTGGCGCACGCACGCCCGCGCGGGCGTGCCGGTCACACTGGCGACGCTGGCCTTGAGTGCTTGTTACTTCGGGTGGCGGTTGGAGGGCGGTTGAAGAAATGCGGCGACAAGCCAGCGGCGCGCGACGGTTTCGGGGTTAGATGGCGTAGTTGGGCGGTGCGCCGGGGATTTCGAGGCTGGTGAGGGTGTCGCTTTCACATTGCACGGCAACGGCTTTGCCGATCCAGTCAGCGCCGAAGAGGGTGGTCAGGCCTTCAACGAGCGAACCGGCGTCGGCTCGCAGGTGGTGGCGCTGCTGACCCGTATCCAGAACCAAGGTAGCAAGGTCGCCGCCTTCGATCACGTCGGCGATGGTTCCAGCAAGGTACTTCATCGGTTGTGCTCCTGTTCGTTGAGGTCAAGCCCCATGCACCGATCCACCCAGCGGATTTGAGGGATTTTGGCGCTTTTCAAATAGCTATGCGACCAATCGGTATGAAAGTTGCGTCGTAAAACGGCTCAATGCTCTGACCGCCGGGTTGAACTTACGTTGCGGTCTTAACATCAACAATGCTTGACGGCGAATTTCGATTCTAACAGGAGAATTGATATGCGCTTCTGCGACATTGGGATTTTGCTAGGTGTCCTTGGGCTTTTGGGTTGCGGCACTGGAAGCTCCGATCACTTGAGTAGCCTCCGTCAATCATCCAACGTTCCCTCATCGTCCGCTATCGCCGTACCCGCCCAGGCCGCTCCTGGCGTCTACCAGCGCGCGGATCGCTCGATTCGCCAACAGCCGGGTAATAGCAATAGCGCGGCTGTAGCCGGAAGTCGTGCCGGCGGTTCGATTCGCGATGGAGCGACCAACCTGCCGCTAGCGAACACCTTAATCGAAACCATCAATGCGTTGAGCGGCGATGGCTTACCGCTCAACGCCCCCACTAAAGCGACGGATCCCACCATCTTGTTTCGAGTGCGTGGTGACGACGTGATGCTGTTTTGGCGGCGTTCTTTTTAACGGATTGAGTTCAGAAAAATGCATTATTACATAATACGTATAATGTAATTATTTTCAAAATTAGCTATTTTTTTAGTTCCGATAAAATAAGTTATCGGAACTTTTTGAAGGGTCTATACTTTAAAATTATTCCGCTGAATAAGGCCCCGATGGACCGCGCTTCGAAGTTGCCAATTTCCGCCACGAACGCTTTAAGCAAAACTGATCGACCGTTCCCGGACGATTATTTGACCGCCGTGCCCGAGGAAGCCGTATGGCTGGCTAATTTTGTCTCGGCCCGCACCCGACGAACCTATCAAGCCGCCGTGCGGAGCTTCATCGCCTTCCACGGCCTAGAGGGCTCGCAAGAACTTCGCGCGATCGGCCAAAGCCATCTCATCGCTTGGCGCGAACACCTGATCCAGTCCGGGGCCAGCCCCCGCACCGTTCAGAACCGCTTGGCGGCCGTTTCCTCTTTGTTTCAACACCTCTGCGAGCGCCAAGTGGCGCCGCGCAATCCGGTCGCGGGAGTCAAGCGTCCCCGAGTCAATACCGACCGGGTCGAAGCGACCGCACTGACGCCCGAGCAAGTTCGCCGCCTGCTGCAAACCCCAGCGCCAGACACGCTCAAAGGAATGCGAGATCGGGCAATCCTGCATGTTCTGTTCTATACCGGCTGCCGGGTGTCAGAAGTGACTCACTTGAAAGTAAAGGATTTTTTTGAAGATGCCGGGTACTGGGTGCTGGATTTTCTGGTCAAGGGCGGCCAGCGCAACCGGTTGGCCATCCACCACGAACTGCAATTGGCGTTACGCGCTTATCTAGCGGTTGCCAGCCACGGCGGCGAACGAGAATCCCCGCTGTTCCTGACCGTCATGCGCGACCAGCGCCGAAAACCCCTGACCAGCCGCCAAGTCAGCAAACTCTTCCATCGTTATGCCTTTGAAGCGGATTTGCCTCTCGGAGTGACGCCGCACAGCGCGCGGGCAACCTTCATCACGGAGGCGCTAGACCGCAAGTGTCCCATCGAAGCGGTGCAAGCCTCGGTCGGCCACCGCCACATCGCCACCACCAAGATGTATGACAAGCGCAAACTGCATTACCGGGAAAGCGCCAGCTTCGCCGTTCGGTATTGAATGCGGAACGAACCGCCCGCCACTCAGCCTATCCTCGAAGCTGGTTTTCAACTCCGCGACTCCGTGCGGCACTGGAAAGGAAACGCTCGTGAAGCAGCACATCATTCGCTTATGCTTCATCAAAACGCAAAAGTGTTGGCCGTGCTTTCCGCAATAGGCTCTTTCATTTTTCTGATGCCAATGTCTCTATTCATGCTGGCGAGCTTGCCGTCTCAAGCAAGACCGACTTTATCGATGCTGTTCATCATGCCCGTGATGTACTTGATTGGGGTCTACGTCATGACGCTCATCGGCTGCGCCATCTACAATTTCATGGTCCGAGATATGGGCGGAATCGAATTCGAAACTGTACCTAAAGACGTTTGAACCCTCTGGTCCACGACCGGTCCTTGCTATCGCGTTTTCGACGCGCCGCCATACCACAGCCCTCCGCCGGGGAACGCGCTGCTTCGGCACGCGATGAGCCTGTTTGTCTAAACGAATGACGGCGTGCTGTCCAATCTCGGGGTCAACGCCATCGGGCCGGGCGAAATCGCCGTCACCATCGGCACCAGCGGCGCGCTACGGGCGGCGGCGGATCGCCCGCCGACCAATCCTGCGGGGCGCACCTTCTGTTACGCCCTGACCGACCGGCATTGGGTGATCGGCGGACCGGTCAACAACGGCGGCATCGTGTTCCGCTGGGTGCGCGATGAACTGACCGGCTCCGGTGGTGGAAACCGCCAAACGGCTGGGCATCGAACCTTACGAAGTGCTGACCCGCATCGCCGAGCGGGTCGCGCCCGGCGCGGAGGGGCTGCTGTTCCACCGCCGATTTATCGCGCCATTCCCACCAAACTCGAAGCCGAATACAACGCCATCGCCGCCTTTCAGCGGGAGACGTCCGCCACTGGCTCCACGACCGGAAGTATTGCGCCGCCGCCCCTGAAAGAGGAGAACAAATAATGACGCTTCATCCTACCGTTGCCGCCGTTACCGACCGCATCCGCCAGCGCAGCGCGACCACCCGCACCGCCTATTTGGCGCGACTCGAACAGGCGCGCGTGAATGGCCCAGTTCGCAAAAGCGTGTCTTGCACCAATCTGGCCCACGCCTTCGCCGCGTCCGCGCCGGCCGACAAAGCCAAGTTGCGCGAAATGCGCTGGCCTAGCATTGCCATCGTCTCCTCTTATAACGACATGCTGTCCGCCCATCAGCCGTTGGAGCGCTTCCCGGCGTTGATCAAGCAGGCGGCGCGGGAAGCGGGCGCGGTGGCGCAATTCGCGGGCGGCGTCCCGGCCATGTGCGACGGCGTGACCCAAGGCCAGCCGGGGATGGAGCTGTCGTTGTTCTCGCGCGATGTGATCGCCATGGCCACGGCGGTCGCGCTGTCTCATAACACCTTCGACGCCGCGCTGTATCTCGGCATCTGCGACAAAATCGTGCCGGGGCTGGTGATCGGCGCGTTGCATTTCGGCCACTTGCCGGCGATCTTCGTCCCCGGCGGGCCGATGCCTTCCGGTCTGCCCAACGCTGAAAAAGCCAAAATTCGCCAGCTGTACGCCGCAGGTAAGGTCGGCCGCGACGCGCTGCTGGAGTCCGAAGCGCGGTCCTATCACGCGCCGGGCACCTGCACTTTCTACGGCACCGCCAATTCCAACCAGATGCTGATGGAAGTCATGGGGCTGCACCTGCCCGGTTCGGCCTTCGTCCACCCTGACACCCCGCTGCGCGACGCGCTGACCCAAGCGGCGGCGCAACGCGCGGCCAAAATCACCGCCCTCGGCCAGGACTACATTCCGGTCGGGCGGGTGATCGACGAGCGGGCCATCGTCAACGGCATCGTCGGCCTGCTGGCCACCGGCGGTTCGACCAATCACACCCTGCATCTGGTGGCGATGGCTCACGCCGCCGGCATCGTCATCAACTGGGACGACTTCAGCGACCTCTCCACCGTGATCCCGCTACTCGCCGAGGTCTATCCCAACGGCAAGGCCGACGTGAACCAGTTTCACGCCGCCGGCGGGATAGGTTTTCTGATCGGGCAGTTGCTCGACGCCGGATTGGCGCATGGCGACACTCTCACCATCGCGGGCGAAGGGCTGGCGCACTATCGGCAGGAGCCTTATCTGAACAACGGCCAACTGGCTTGGCGGCCAGCGCCGCTGCAAAGCGGCGACGAGAAGATTTTACGGCCCGCCGCCCGACCGTTCAGCCCCGACGGCGGACTCAAATTGTTGAGCGGCAATCTGGGCCGCGCGGTCATCAAGACCTCGGCGGTCAAGCCGGAACATCGGGTGGTGGAGGCCCCTGCCCTCGTCTTCAACGATCAGGATGAACTCATGACCGCCTTCGAACGAAGCGAATTGCGGCGCGATTTCGTCGCGGTGGTGCGCTATCAGGGGCCGCGCGCCAACGGGATGCCGGAACTGCACAAGCTGACCCCGCCGCTCGGCGTGTTGCAGGATGCGGGTTTCAAGGTGGCGCTGGTCACCGATGGCCGCATGTCCGGCGCGTCCGGCAAGGTGCCGGCGGCGATTCACGTCACTCCGGAATGCCTGGCCGGCGGGCCGCTGGCCAAGGTACGCAACGGCGATGTGATCCGGCTCGACGGCGAGCGCGGCGTTCTCGAAGTCCGCGCGGCGGAATCAGAGTGGGCCGCGCGCCAACCGGAAACGCTGGATTTGAGCCATTATCAACACGGTCTCGGGCGCGAGCTGTTCGCCGGATTCCGGGCTAACGCCGCCGAAGCGGAACAGGGCGGGATCACCTTTCAATCCACCGAGAAAGCAACCGGCACCGCTGGATGATCGGCTTTCTTACAGCTCATTCGCTGGACCAAGGTTGCGGGTGGTCCACGGCGAAGCCTTGCGCGTAATCCACCCCGCTTTTGCGCAGGGCATCGACGATTTCCTGGGTGGCGGCGTACTCGCCCGCAGTCTTGATATTCATGGTATGGCCCAGACGGTTGATCATTTCGACCATGGCGCGAGCGACGGGATCGTCGATCATATCCTCGACCAGCTTGCCGTCGATTTTCAGATAATCCACGGGAATATGTTTGAGATAAGCGAACGATGACATTCCAGCGCCGAAATCATCCAGCGCGAACGAACAACCCAGGGCCCGTAATTCGTTGATGAAGCTGATCGCCTGCGCGAGATGGGTGACCGCCTGGGTCTCGGTAATCTCGAAGCACACATGACGGTGGGGAACCTGATATTGCTCGAAAAAACTTTTGATATCGGCCAGGAAATGCTTGTCGCCGAAGGAAGAGCCCGAGAGATTGATGGAAAACACCGCGTGTCGGTCGGATAAATTCGCCGCCAGCCGGCGGGCGATATCGCCGAGGGCGCGATCGATCACCCAGCGGTCGATCAGGGTCATCATGCCGAACCGTTCGGCGGCCGGGATGAACAATCCCGGCGGAATCAGTTTGCCATCTTCATCGCGCAATCGGATGAGAAGCTCGCAGCGCTCCCCCGAATCCGCGCCGCCTTGCAGGCCCAGAATGGGCTGCGCGTACAGGCAAAAGCGGTTCTCCTTGAGCGCGGTTTGCAGCCGCTGCGCCCAGGCCATCTCGCCAAAACGGGCGACCAAGTGCTCGTCGTCATCCCGGTAGACCTCAACCCGGTTGCGTCCGTTGTCTTTCGCCTTGTAACAGGCCATATCGGCCGCGCTCATCACCGCCCCCAAGTCGCTGTGCGGGCGATCCAGATGAATCAAACCGATGCTGGCGCTGATGGTAAACCGCCGCAACCCCCAGGTCAGAATGATTTGGCTGACCGCGCGGCGCAGTTCCTCGGCTTTTTGTTCGCCGTTTTCCGGCGGACAGTTGATGAGCAGCAACCCGAACTCGTCGCCGCCCATGCGCGCCAGCGTGTCCTGATCGCGCAAGTGCTGGCTCATGACGTCGGTCACCTGCTGCAACATGTCATCGCCGGCGGCATGGCCGCAAGTGTCGTTGATGATCTTGAATTGATCGAGGTCGATGAGCATCAAGACGTGCTGCTGGCTGTCCTCGCGCCGCAGGCCGCTCGGACCGTCGCGCCGCTGGAGGGTAGCGAGCGCCTGTGACAGTCGCGCCTCGAACTCGCGCCGGTTGGGCAATCCGGTGAGCGGGTCGTAGGCCGCCAGCCACGACAGCCGGTTGATGAGCTGCTGTTCCCGCGTGGTGTCGTGCAAGGCCAGCACCACACCCTGCGTCTCGCTGTCGTCCCGAACGGGTGAGGCGACCCAGGAGACCGGCACCGACGTGCCGTCCGACCGCACCAGCAAATGGTCGATTTCGCTGTGCAAGCCCGCGATCCGACCGTCGAGCAACTCCTCGGTGAGCAGCGCTCTTTCGATGCCCGTTTCCCGTTCGATCAACCGGATCATCTCGGTGAGCGGCGGATATCGAACCGCCGCTCCCGTTTCCGGAACCGATCGCTGGATCAAGCGCTGGGCGGCCGGGTTCATGTAGATGACCCGCCCTTGTCGGTCGGTGCTGACGACGGCCTCGCCGATGGACGCCAGGGTCACGGTGGCCCACTGGCGCTCGGCGACCAAGGTCTGCTCGATCCGGTGGCGCTCTTGCAGGAGGCGGAACGTGCGCCACACGATGGCGACCAGCAGCACCGATCCGAGCAGCACCTCGATCGCCAGCAATAGCCCGTAGACCCGATGGGCCATGGCGCCGAGCGTCAGGCTGAATTCGAATTCCTTGGGTTCCAGCGAGCGGTCGATTTCATCGATTTCGGCGGCGATTTCAGCCAAGCGCCGCGAATCGTCGCGGTTTTGCTGGTAATAAGCCGCTAGCTCGGCGCGCAGCGGTTCGAGGCGGGCCATGACCGCTTCGCCTTCGGACCACAGGCTGAGGATTTTTCGCACCATCTCGGTGTGGCGAAACGTCTGGTGCAGCCACGCGGCTTTCTCAATGTCCTCCGGCGGCATTCCAGCCTTGCTGAATTCTTCCAGAACGATGGCTGATTGATAGGGAGCGCCGACCGCCGCCGCGTGTCCCTTGCGAAAATGCTGGTGAATGTCCATCGCGGCATCGTGCCGTTGCAGGGCCAGCGGATCGCCGGTTTGCGCGTAGCGCAACAATTGAAAGGTCGCGCTTTTCTGGTTCTTGGCCCACAGATTCTCGCCGTAGCTGAAGCTGCGCGCCGCCATCAGAATTTCGAGGCTGAAAACACCAACCGTTACAATCGCCAGGAAGCCCGTGACAAAAGGCCAAGTGACACTCAACAGCGTGGGTGGGATGGAAGGGGTCGTTCCTGTTTCGGTCATGAACCTGCAAGCGCGTTTAACGGTTTCCCTGGTCGGCCTCGATGGCGAGGTCGCGCGCGTTTCAGAGCGAGCGACGGGCGTCCGCCGGCCGGTTATTCAGAAAAGCATACACTTTTTCCCGATCCGGCAGCGCCGGAATCGCCCCGCGCTCGGTCGTCGCCAGCGCCCCGACCGCGTTGGCGAAGCGACACCACTCACGCAAGCGAGCCTCGTTGGCGAAGGCGGCCGGATCGGCGAGCAACCCTTGCAGCAAGCCGGCCACGAAACCGTCCCCCGCCCCGGTCGCATCGACCGCCTCAACGGCAAAGCTTTCGACCGCGCCGGTAAAGCGGGGCGTGAAGTAAACGCACCCCGCCCGTCCGCGCGTGGCGACCATGAGCTTCAAACCGTCGTGCCAGAGCGCCTGGCAGGCCTGCTCCAGATCGTTGATCCCGGTCAGAAACGCCGTTTCATCGTCGCTGATTTTGACGATCTGGGCCTTTTTCAAGCCGAGCAGCAGCCCTTCCCGCGCGGTGGCGGCATCCGGCCACAACGGCAGTCGCAGATTGGGGTCGTAGGAAATCAGACAGCCGGCGGCGCGGGCCTCATCAACCGCATACAAAGTGGCGCCGCGCGAGGGTTCGCCGATCAGGCTGATCGAGCCGAAATGCAACAATTTGGCCCGTTTGATCGCCCCGACATCGACCTCCCGTGGCGCGAACAACATATCGGCGCTGGGATGGCGGTAGAACATGAATTCCCGTTCGCCGTCGGCGCGCAGCGAGACGAACGCCAACGCGGTGCGCGCCTCGCTGGAAAAACGCAGCGAACTGACATCGACCCCAGTTTCGGCTAAGGTGTCGGCCAGAAAATGGCCGAACGCATCGTCGCCGACTTTGCCCATGAAAGCGCTCGTGATGCCGAGCCGGGCCAGGCCGACCGCCACGTTGCCGGGCGCGCCGCCCGGCGCTTTGATGAAGGCGGGCGCGTCGGTCAAGCCGGTGCCGGTGACGGTGGGAACAAAATCGATCAGCAGTTCGCCAAGGCAAATCGCATCCGCCATGCTGGGGCTCCTTTTACGAGATAAACAGGCCGGGAATGACCGCGAGTCAATTCTTTGCGCCGAATAACCTTTCGTGCGCCTCAAGGGCGACTTCATTTATTAGTGTAATGCCATCTCCCCGCGGAAACGATCCATTACCTACTTCTGGAAAATTCATGAATAGCTTATCCGTTGCCGGTGACCTCAACCCGCAAAAGTTGCTCGACGACCTGCTGCAAGGCCCCTTGCAGTCGATGGGTCCCTTGGAACAGGCTATCTTCCGCATCCGGTTCGACCTACATCTGCCGGATGTAGTACGGCCGCTGAGCGCGCTGTACGGCGCGCGCGCGGACTTCAGCGCGCAGCTCGCCAACCTGCTCGCCATCGCGGCGCGTGCTTACGCCGCTCGGTCGGAAGAATTGCGCCTGCTCGACCTGCGTCGCGCCAGCGAGCCCGACTGGTTCCAACAGCCCCGTATGGTCGGTTACGTTTGCTACGTGGACCGCTTCGCCGGCGATCTCATCGGCGTCAAGGCCAAAATTCCCTATCTCAAGGAGCTCGGCATCACCTACCTGCACCTGATGCCGCTGCTCAAGCCCCGCCCCGGCGCCAACGACGGCGGCTATGCCGTCATGGACTACCGCCAAGTCAATCCCGATTACGGCACCATGGACGACTTGCGCGAGCTGGCGACCGCTTTGCGGCGCGAAGGCATCAGCCTGTGCGTCGATCTGGTGTGCAACCACACCGCCGAAGAGCATGAATGGGCTCGCCGGGCGGTCGCCGGCGATCCGATCTACCAGCAATATTATTACCTGTTTCCCGACCGGATCATGCCCGACCAGTACGAAATGACCTTGCCGGAGGTGTTCCCCGACTTTGCGCCGGGCAATTTCACCTATATCGACCAGTGTCAGCGCTGGGTCTGGACCACCTTCAACGACTATCAGTGGGATTTGAACTACACCAATCCGGCGGTTCTCGCCGAGATGCTGGACACTATCCTGTTTCTAGCCAATCAAGGCGTGGAAATCTTGCGGCTGGATGCGGTCGCCTTCATGTGGAAGCGGCTTAAGACCGACTGCCAGAACCAGCCGGAGGCACACGCGATTTTACAAGTCTTTCGAGCGCTGACCCGGCTGGCCGCGCCCGGCCTGATCTTCAAGGCCGAAGCCATCGTCTCTCCCGACAAACTGCTGCCGTATCTAGGTTTGGGAGCGGCCACCCACAAGGAATGCGAGATCGCCTATCACAATGTGTTCATGGTGTTGCTGTGGAGCAGTCTGGCCGAACGACGGGTGGTCTTGATGACCCACGCCCTGCAAAACATGCCCGATACCCCCGTCAATTGCGCCTGGCTGACCTATGTCCGCTGCCACGACGACATCGGTTGGGCGGTGCGCGACGAGGACGCCGCCGCCATCGGCCTGTCCGGCTTCCTGCACCGGGCGTTTCTCAGCGACTTCTACAGCGGCCGCTTCCCCGGCACCTTCGCTCGGGGCGCCACCTTCCAGCACAACCCCAAGACCGGCGACCGGCGGATCAGCGGCACCCTGGCCTCCCTGGCCGGACTGGAAGCCGCCGTTGAAAAACGAGACTGGCGGGAAACCGATCTGGCCGCGCGCCGCATCCTGCTGCTGCACGCCCTGATCCTGGCCTTCAACGGCATCCCCGCCCTCTACATGGGCGACGAACTAGGTTTGCTGAACGACCCCGGCTATTTGGACGATCCTCACCTCGCCGACGATAACCGCTGGCTGCACCGCCCCTTCATGGACTGGCATAAGGCCGAACGACGGCACGACTGGCAAACGAGCACCGCCCGGATTTTCCAGGGCGTCCGCGCCATGATCCAGGCCGTCAAAAACCTGCCGGGCCTGCACGCCCAAGCCCGCTGTTACCCAGTTTGGACCCATAACGAACAAGTCTTCGGCATGATCCGCGCCAGCGCCCGGGGGCGGCTGCTGGTATTGGCCAATTTCACCGAGCACCGGCAGACGGTTTCTCGCCATCGAGCTCACGACATGGACTTCAAGGGGGAACTGGTCGACCGCTTGGAGGGCGAGACGCTGGATAGCTGGTCGGAATTGGCGCTTGATCCCTATCAAGTCCTGTGGCTGGAACAAGTCGCCACGGCGTAAGCCGGTTGCGGCTTAACAACAGGCGGCATCAGCCCGCAAATCGACCCCGGCCTCCAAGCTGGAACTTTTGTCGTTCTGCAATAAGGCAACTTTGTTGCTACACTTATTTTGCGCTTGCGCAGCATCATTAAATCTGTATGAAAACCATAATTAATAATGCAAGAACTCGGGCTTACGGAGCTTTAAAGAAACTGAGTCTTGCAAGCAAGTTGTGATTGGCGAGTTGGTTTCCATACAGCCTCTTACGCCCACAACACCGAGGAAACCCAAAATTATGAAAAAAACCACACTGAGCATCAGTATCGCGTTGGCCCTGATGGTCGGCGCCACCACGGTTGACGCCGCGGGGAAGAGCACGCTGGCAAAACGTCATTCCGCAGGCAAAAGTATGCTGGCAAAACGGCTTTCGAATCTGGAGAGGCGCATCGAACAAGCCGAAATGCGAGCGGAGCAAGCCGAAGCCCGCGCCAAGCGAGCTGAGGCCAAGGTCAGGCAGACCGACGCGCAAGTCCAACAGGTGGAGGAGGTTCAGGCCAAACAAGTGGCGGCTCCGGCCGCTCCGGCCGCAAAACCCGGCGAACCCACCAAGGAATTTACCTTCAAGGCCTATGCCCGTGCCGGCACGCTGTTCGACGACAACTTCAACGGCGTCAAGGGGACAGGACCCTACATGAGTCCGGCCGGTCGGCTCGGCGCGTCGGTCGGTCGGCTGGGAGTGGAACAGGACAAGTACATGGAAGCCGATTTGCAGATGAAGCAGACTTTGGCCAATGGCGCTTACGCAAAGTATTTCTTGATGATCGCCGATGGCGTCGACACCAACAACGACTGGACCGCCGCCGACAGCCAACTGAACGTCCGCCAAGTCTATGCGGAGCTCGGCAACCTACCCAGCTTCACCGGCGCGTTCAAGGATTCGATTCTATGGGCGGGCAAACGGTTCGACCGCAACAACTTCGACATCCATCTCTTCGATTCAGATATCGTCTTTCTGGCGGGCACCGGCGCCGGTATTTACGACGTCAAGCCCAGCGACACCTGGAAAACCAACCTGTCGCTGTACGGCCGCGATTTCGGCGTCGTCGAAAGCTCCAGCATGAAAGTCCAGAATTACATCCTCTCCAGCAACAACTACTTCAATATAAGCCCCGATTCGCCCAACTATTGGCAGCTCATGCTCTCGATCATGAACGCCAACGACAACGCCGACCGCAAGGCCGATTCGGCCAGGAACGGCGTCCACGCCATGGTGGCTTACGGCGACGACAAAAGCTTCTATGGCTTGCGTCAAGGCAACTCGAAAAGTGGAATTATCTACGGTCACGGCTTGGGAGCGCAGGCTAAAAACATCGGCGCCGACGGCGATTTGACTGAAGACGCCAAGGCGGTGCGCGCCTTTACCTACGGCGGCACCCAAATCGCTCCCAACTGGCGGGTCGTCGGGGGGTTGATGGCCGAACACAGCAAGGATCGTTATACGAAGGGCGACGAATACAATTGGGCCTCTCTCGATCTGCGGTTCGCCCAGGCCATCACGCAGAACTTCCAAATGGTCTACGACGCGGGCTATCAGTATATGGACCTTGACAATGGCACCAAAACGCCGGGCGTCAATAACTCGGCCAGCGGTAGTTTTTATCGGCTGACCATCGCGCCCACGTTCAAGCTCGACACCTCCGAATTCTTCATGCGGCCGGAACTGCGGTTCATGGTGAGCTACTTGGGTTGGGATAAGAGTCTGAACGGCTTCAAATATGCCGATCTGTTGACCGATACTGAAGCAGACCACGACTCTTTCTTCGGTAATACTCGATTCACCGGCAGCGACCGCTGGCTGTTTGGAACCCAGATGGAAATTTGGTTCTGACGGGCGGGACCGCCACCCACGGGCTCCGCGCTCTCGGAATCGCCGGATTCCGAGAGCCGGCTCGCGACCGCCGCACGCCAGACACCTGCTCGTCGTGGGGCAAGCGCCCTCAAAGTATTTTTATCGCCGTGGCGATGCCGGCGCTGGTCTGGGGCAGTTCGAAACCGAATCGCACCAGCATTTCGGTCATCGCTCGGTTTTCCTGAAGGCACAACGCGGTCAGCTGCCGGATGCCGCGCGCCCGCGCCGCATCGGCCAGCACGCGCAGCAGCGCGCTCCCCAACCCGATCCGCCGCCAAGCCGGATGCACGACAAAGGCGATTTCCGCGTGGTTCTGACCGGGGCTGCTTTCATAGCGGGCGATGCCGGCGCCCTGCTCGTCCTCGCTAAAAGCCACCACCGCCAACCGCAACCGATAATCGACATGAACCAACGAATGCAAGCGGCGAGCATCGAGCTTGGGCTGCGCCGTGAAGAAGCGTTGATAAAGCGTGTCTGCATCCGCGCGGCGCCATTCGCGCTCGATCACCAACTCATCGGCCGGAACGATCGGTCGGACGAACACCGCGCGGCCGTCCCGCAAGGACAAAGCCTGTTCGAGTTCCACCGGATAGCCTGGCGGGCGAGCGGCGTGAGCGGGCGCCTGACGCGCCGGGAACGGGGGGGTCGGCTGTTCTTGGTTCATGCGGCGTGATCGCTGGCGCCCGAATCGCTGGCGGCGGGTCAATAATCCGGCCGGTCCACCGCCAGCCAATCCTGGAACGCGGCTTCGGTACCGACATCGCAGCCGGATTCGCAAGATTTCAGATAGCGGTGGCGCAGCACCGCGCAATAAGCCTGGATGGGATCGGCGATCTCGGCCATCGCCCGCAACCGCTCCAGCATCGGCTCCAAGACGCCCGCCCGCCAGCGCACGGCGGCCACTTCCTTACCGGTGGCGGTGGTGGCCCCGGTCAAACATTGATAGTAGTGTAGGTCCGAAAGCACTTGCCGGGCTTGGCGTTCCAGGGCTTCGACCCCGGTCAAGCGCTGGAGTTTGGCGGAATGGAAATTCCGACCGCCGACTTTGACCTTCATCCGCAGCCGGCCGCCGCCGTCGGCCGGCAGTAGGTCGACCTCGTCCACATCGAAACCGAGGTCGTTGAGCCGATCGATCTTTTCAGTGATCTTGAACCCCTCCTCCGGGGCGATGGTCCGGGTTTCGGTCAATTCCCGCCACAAGTTTCGGTAGCGTTCCGCGATCTCCTCGCCCAGCATCAGATCGGCGTCATCGATGGATAATCCCCGTGAGGCGGCGATGTCGGCCATGCCCCCGGCGACATTGATGGTCATGATCTCCAAATCTTCCTCGCGCTGGCCCGCGGACAAGGATTCGCGCAGCACGGCGGTTTCGGCGTCGATCATGATCGGCTCGATAGCTTCGGCGTCGTAGCGGTACAGCACGTTGGCCAGCGAGCAATCTCCCCAAAAGCAGCCGGCCAGATGCAACTCCACCAGCAACCCGGCGAAAGCGTCGAGCATCTGTTCGCGGCGCGCGCCGAAATCATGATCCTGCACTAAATCCTGGTAAGTAAAGGAGTGTTCCAGATAGCGGGTGATGATGGCCGCCGAACGCTCGGCCCCGTGATCGGGATGCCGCCCTTCGACGATGCCGACCGGCACGGCGGCGGTGACATCCTGGGTTTCCAACGCCCGCAGCACTTCATAATCCTGGCGGGCGGCGTTGCGCGGCAGTTCCTTAACGACGTAAAGCCCTTGTTCGTAAGCCACGAAGCGGACTTCATGCCGGGAGGGACCGCGCGGCAGCTCGACGAAACGCTCGCCGGGCCAGTCGATGATGGAGTCCAGCCAGGGCAAATCGAGAAAGGCCGGGTGTCCGGGTCGGACTTTGAGAGAAAACATGTAAAGTCAGTCACGCCCCAAGCGAATGAAAACAACCACCGCCGTCGCTCGAAAACCAGGCAGCGACGCTCGACCGAAGCCGAGTTCGGCGCGGTGGATCAAGCGGCCAAGACCGCCTCGATGGCTTGTAGTTCCTCCGGCTGGAACGGCGCCGCTGGCAAGGCCGCGACGCCCTCTTCGATCTGTTGCACCCGACTGGCCCCGATCAATGCGGAGGTCACGCCGGCATGACGCAACACCCAGGCCAGCGCCAGCTGCGCCAAAGTCTGGCCCCGCTGCCGCGCGATAGCGTTGAGTTGCCGGATCTGCGCGCGCTTTTGCGGGGTGATGTCGTCAGGCCGCAAAAAGCCGTGGGCCTTCGCCGCTCGGGAACCGTCGGGAACGCCATCGAGATAGTTATCGGTTAGCAAGCCCTGTGCCAGCGGCGAGAACACGATGCAGCCGATCCCTTCCTCGGCCAGTACAGCCAGCAAGCCCTGTTCGAGCTCCCGGTCGAACAGGCTGTAGCGCGGCTGGTGGATCAGGCACGGTGTTCCCAGCTCGCGCAACAGCCGCGCGGCTTGGCGGGTCTGTTCCGGCGAGTAGGCCGAAATGCCGGCATACAGCGCCTTACCCTGTCGCACGAGGTGATCCAGTGCGCCCATCGTTTCCGCCAAGGGGGTGTTGGGATCAGGGCGATGATGATATAAGATATCCACGTAATCCAGGCCCAACCGCCGCAAACTCTGATCGAGACTGGCCACCAGATATTTGCGCGACCCCCAGTCGCCGTAGGGGCCGGGCCACATCAAATGGCCCGCCTTGGTGGAGATGATGAGTTCATCCCGGTAGTTCAGCAAATCCCGCCGCAAAATCCGGCCGAAGGTTTCCTCGGCCGAACCCGGCGGCGGCCCGTAGTTGTTGGCCAAATCGAAATGGGTGATCCCCAGATCGAACGCGCGCAACACCATGTCCCGGCCGTTGGCGAAAACATCGACTTCGCCGAAGTTGTGCCACAGCCCCAGGGAAATGGCGGGCAGCACCAGCCCGCTGCGGCCGCAGCGCTGGTAACGCATGGCGTGGTAACGGTCGCTGGCGGGAATGACCGGCATGGTGAGCCTCCAAAGTGAGCGCCAAGCGCTGCTGGGATTATTGACCGGCACGAACCTTGAGCAACCGCAATTGGTCTTGCAGCCCGCTCAGACTGGTCGGGGCCGTGGCGCGGCCCTCCAGCACGGCATGGACGGCATCCCAAAAATGCGTCGTGACCGCCATGTAGTTGGCGCCGGCGCGGGCGGCGGGCCGGATGACCGCACGTTCTAAAACGGGCCGCAGCGCGGTGAAAATAGGCTGGGCCGCCGCCAGTTCTGGATCATCGTACAAATGCATGAGGGTCGGCGCGTAGGAGCCGGCGACGGCCCGCTGCTTCTGCACCGCTTCGCCGGTTAGATAGCGCACCAGATCGGCCGCCACCGCCGGGTTTTTGGAGTATTTGGAAACGGCCAGTTGCCAGCCGCCTTGCGTGCTGGCGGAGGCGCCCTTAAGGCCGCCCTTGGGTAGCGGAGCGACACCGACCTTGCCGGCTATCGGACTGTCTTTGCCGTTGACCAGCGCCCAGGCATAAATCCAGTTGCGCATGAAGGCGGCGTTACCAAGTTGGAAAGTCTGCCGGGCGTCTTCCTCGTTGAACGACAGCACGCGCGGCGGCGCGACGGTGCCGATCCAACTCGCCGCCCGCGCCACCGCCATGACGGCCTGAGGGTTGTCGGCCGTGATGGCGCCGTCGGCGCCGATGATCGTGCCGCCGTTGTAGGCGGCGATCCATTCTAGTGCGTTACAGCTTAGGCCCTCGTAAGCTCCGCCCTGGAAGACGTAACCCCAAAATTCCGCCGAACCGCCGGCCTTGCGTTCCTGGGTCTGGATATACAGCGCCGTATCCGCCAGTTCCGACCAGTCCTGAGGCACCGGCAAGCCGTATTTCTCCAGCAAATCCTTGCGGTAGTACAACATGCCCGCATCGGTGAACCAGGGCGCGCCGACCAGCCGCCCCTCCACCGTGTTGTTGGCGACGAGGGTCGGGAAGTGGCGCTGGATCTCCTCCGGGGGGATGTACTGTTTTAAATCCACCAAATGCTTGGCCAACAGGCCCGGCCAGATCACGTCGATCTGGTAGACATCGGTGCGGCTGTCGCCCGCGCCGAGATCGACCAAGTATTGAAAGTAGCGTTCGTTGGTCCGGTTCGGGGGGGTGAGGACCGTCACCTGATTGCCGGTGGCCTTGGCCCAGGCGCTGGTCGCCTGTTCGCAAAACTCCCGCTCCTGACCGACCGCCCCGCAGGAAATCGTCACATTGACCGCCGAGGCGGAAAGCGAGACCGCCAGCAGCGCGCCGAAAATAAAAACTGCTGTTGAGTGCATCATCGCAGCGCGTCCATGAGTGAGGGTGATGGATTCCGGTGCTCCGTCATGGGACGCATCCGGCTATTGCAGTACGGGCATGGTCTCGGCGACGGCTTCGATCCGCCGCTTGAAGGCGCGCCCCTTTTCATCGAACAGATGGCAGTGTTGGGGCGCCATGACCAGCGTGAGATGGTCGCCCATCTTGGCGTAGGTATCCCCTTCCTGCCGGACGATCACGTGGTTGGTCACCCCAGGCACCTGCGTGTAGATGAACGACGATTCGCCCAGATGCTCGACGTAGGCCACTTCGGCCTGAACGCTGTTGTCGCCGCCACCGATGGTCACGTGTTCGGGGCGGATACCGAGCGTCACCGCAGCGCCGGGCTTGGCGGCCGAGGCGTCGACCGCCGCCCGCACCGTCGCTCCGTCCGGCAAGGTCATGGCAGCGATACCACTTTCGATACTGGCCAGTTTTCCGGGAAGAAAGTTCATCTTGGGCGAGCCGATGAAGCCGGCGACGAACAGATTGACAGGATGATGATATAACTCTAAGGGCGGGCCGATCTGGGCCACGCTACCCTCCTCGATCACCGGTTTGCCGGCGTTTAGCAACACGATTTTGTCGGCCAGGGTCATGGCTTCCACCTGATCGTGGGTGACGTAGATCATGCTCGCGCCCAGGTCGTGGTGCAGCTTGGAAATTTCGATCCGAGTTTGCACCCGCAGCGCGGCGTCCAGGTTGGACAGCGGTTCGTCGAACAAGAAGACGCCGGGCTTGCGGACGATGGCGCGGCCGATGGCGACCCGCTGGCGCTGGCCGCCGGACAGCTCTTTCGGCAACCGCTCCAGCAGGTGCTCCATTTGCAGAATTTTCGCCGCCCAGTGCACGCGGTTCTTGATCTCGCCGCTGTCCTCCTTGGCGAGCTTGAGGCCGAAGGCCATGTTGTCGAAGATCGTCATGTGCGGGTACAGCGCGTAGGACTGAAACACCATCGCCACGCCGCGCTGCGACGGCGGCACATTATTGACCTTCTTGCCGCCGATGGTCATTTCGCCGGAGCTGATATCCTCCAAGCCGGCCACCAGCCGCAGCAGCGTGGATTTGCCGCAGCCTGAAGGTCCGACGAACACCGCGAATTCGCCGTCCTCGATATCGAGATCGACCCGCTCGATGACGCGGACGTCCTTGAACGCCTTGCTAACGTTGCGCATACGAATATCGGCCATCGTGAATCGCTCCTCAAATCAATGGATTCGTTGGGATCGCACGGCTCGACGCGCCACGCCATCCGCCCGAATGGTTAAAAAGGGGTCATCAAGTTGAATTAGCCTTTCACCGCGCCGGCGGTCAGCCCGGACACGATGCGCCGCTGAAAGATCAACACCAGCGCCACCACCGGCAGGGTGACGATGACGGAGGCCGCCATGATGTTGCCCCACGGCAACTCGTATTGGCTGGCCCCGCTGATCAGCGCAATGGCGACCGGCACCGTGCGCTGGGTATTGGTCAAGGTGAAGGTGAGCGCGAACAGGAATTCGTTCCAGGCGGCGATGAACGCCAGCAGGCCGGTGGTGACCAGCGCCGGCCACATCAGCGGCATGAACACCTTGACGATGATCTCCCACGGGCTGGCGCCGTCCATGATCGCCGCTTCCTCCAGTTCCTTGGGCAGATCGCGCATGAAGGTGGTCAGCACCCACACCGTAAACGGCAAGGTGAAGATCATGTAGGAAATCATCAACCCTAACAGGTTGTTGTACAGGCCCAGGCCCCGGATCAGCTCGAACATGCCGGACAAGACCGCCACTTGCGGAAACATCGACACGCCCAGCACGGTCAGCAACAGCACGCCCCGGCCCCGGAATTGCACCCGGCCCAGGGCGAAGGCCGCCGTCACGCCGAAAAACAGCGACAGCGCCACCACCGCGAACGACACCAGCACCGAGTTGAACAGGTTATGGGCGAAGGGCTGTTCCCGAAACACCGAAACGTAGTTATCCCAATTCCAAGTGGAAGGGAAATACTCAACGCTGAACAACTGCGAACCCGCTTTGAGCGAGGTGACGATGGCGTAGTAGAACGGAAACACTGAATACAGGATGATCGCCGCCACCAGCGCATAAAAAGCGATCCAACCGACGATGCGTTTCATGGCTTACCTCCCGTCAAAACGGACGCGGCCGAAGGCCATGTACAACACCACGCACAAGCCCACGGTCAAAAACAACAAGGTCGAAGCCGCCGAGCCGTAACCCACCGACTGGAAATCGACCAGTTGCTGGCGGGCATAGACCGACATCGACATGGTGTCCTTGCTATTGGAGGTCAGCACGTAGATCAAATCGAAGATGCGCAGGGCGTCCAGCAGGCGGAAAATCACCGCCACCATCAACGCCGGCTTGATCAGCGGCAAGGTGACCTTGAAAAACACCCGCACCGGATGGATGCCATCGACGCGGGCCGCCTCGTAGCAGTCGGTCGGCAGCATCTGGAGCGCGGCCAGAATCAGCAAGGCCATGAACGGCGTGGTTTTCCAAACATCGACCATGATTACCGCCGTCAACGCCAGATCGGGGCTGGCGGTCCAAGCCAGCGGCGAGGAAATCAGCCCGAGGCCCATCAGCATGTGATTGAGGATCCCGAACTGGTCGTGCATCATCCAGCCCCACATCTTGGCCGAGACGATGGTCGGAATCGCCCAAGGAATCAACACCGCCGCCCGCACCAGGCTGCGGCCCGGAAAGGAGGCGTTGAGCACCAGGGCGACCACCATGCCCAAAATGGTTTCCAGCGTGACGGAAATCGCTGAAAACTTCAGCGTGTTCCAAACGGCGTTCCACCACTCGCCATCGGCCAGCACGCCGTACCATTCGCCGTTGTTGTAAGCGAGATAGTTTTCAAAACCGATGAATTTAGCGTTACTCAAATCCGACAGGTTAGCGTCGGTGAAGCTGAACCAGATGGTGCGAAACAGCGGCCAGCCGGCCACCATCACCAGCAGAATCAGCATCGGGGTCAGAAACAGCCACGCCGCCCGGACGCGGCTGCGCGTGAGTTGGGATTTTTGCGCTGGAGCGGCGATGCTGGCCACGCTGGCCGCCCGGTCGCCGAGTTCGGCTGCTGCGGTCGCCATGAGAACCCCCTTGTGAACCGATTGAAGCGTTAGCAGGCGGCGGAGCGCTCTGACGCCGCGCTCCGCCGGGCGCGATGCCGGATCGTTACCACTTACCGCCGCGGCTCATGCGCTTGAGCGAGGCTTCCAGTTGTCCCAGGCTGGCGTCGGCCTTGGCCTTGCCGGACAGCACGCTATACACCGCGTTCCAAAACTCGTTGCTGACCTGGTTGTATTTGGCGCCGGTGACGGTGGACGGGCGCGCGACCGCGTTGACGAAGGTGTCGTATAACTCGCCGAAAAACGGAACGGCGGCCAGCACTTCTTGATCCTTGTAGAGACTTTCGATGGTCGGGTTGTAGGCGCCCTTGATGGCGCGGCGCTTCTGCTCCTCGGGGCTGGTCAGATACATGACCAGATCCGCGGCCAGTTCCTTGTTTTTCGAATACTTAGACACGGAAAGCTGCCAGCCGCCGAGGGTGGCGGCGCTGCGCCCGTCCGCGCCGCCCTTGGGCAGCGCGCCCACGCCGACCTTGCCCTTGATGGCGCTTTCCGGCCCCTGCGCCAGCGACCAGGCATAAGGCCAGTTGCGCATGAACACGGCGTTGCCGGACTGGAATACGCCGCGTGCTTCTTCCTCGGTGTAGTTCAGCACACCTTCGGGTGAGATCGTCTTGACCCAGCCGCCGGCGATGGTGAGGGCGGCGACGGCCTGCGGGTTATTGATGGTAATTTTGCCGTCCTTATCGACCACGGTGCCGCCGTTGTAACTGGCCACCCATTCTAGGGCGTTACAGGTCAATCCTTCATACGCCCGACCCTGCCAGACGAAGCCCCACATCTTGTCGTTGCCGGCGGTCCGTTCGGCGTCCTGGATTTTCTTGGCGGTATCGGTCAGCTCCTGCCAGGTTTGCGGCGGCTTGGCGCCGTGCTTCTCCAGCAAATCCTTGCGGTAATAGAGCAAGCCGGCGTCGGTGAACCAGGGCATGGCGACCAGCTTGCCGTCGATGGTGTTGTTTTGGATGATCGCCGGGAAATGGCTCTTCACCGCGTCCTTGGCGAACGGGGCCAGATCGATGAAGTGATTGCCCAAGGTGCCGGGCCACACCACGTCGATCTGAAACACGTCGATGTCGGGCGCGCCCGCCGCCAGCAATTGCTGGTAGAGGGCCAGCCGCTCGGTGGCGGAATTGGGCGTCGAGACCAAATTGATTTCGTTGCCGGTTTTCTTGGCCCATGCTTCGCTGCCGGTCTTGCAGAACTCATATTCCTGGCCGACCGCGCCGCAAGAAATCGAAATCTTGGCGGCATGGACCGCACCGGCGCCGCACAGGGCCGCGCCGAACATCACGGAAGCAAAGAATCTAACGGGTTTAGCGGTTTTCATGATCGTCCTCACTGTGGTTGCTCAGATTGTTTTTAAAACGCCTCTTGCAAGCTGTTGTCCGCATGGTTTTGAAAGGTCAGTGGCCGGCTGTGGCGGTTGGGCTCCTTTTGCAGTCTTGCTATGAGTATGGTCGCTTGTTGCTGATTTCCCATTCGGCGTTACCGATCGTTCAGCGGCTCACCACTTGCCGCCTCGGCTCATGCGCTTGAGCGAGCCTTCCAGATCGCTAAGGCTCTGCTCGGCGGTCTTGCCGCCGGAGAGCACCGCATAGACGGCGTTGAAAAACTCGCTGCTGACCTGATTGTATTTGCTGCCGGTCACGCTGGCGGGGCGAGGGATAGCCGCAGCCAGAATTGCTTTCATTTCCCTGAAGAACGGATTGGCCTTCAAAATATCCGGATCGTCGTAAAGCTTGGTCAAGGTAGGAAATTGCGATAGCTCGACCGCCCGCTGCTTCTGCACCTCCGGCCCGGTCAGATAGAGCACTAGCGCGATGGCTGCCTCCTGATTGGCCGAGTATTTGGAGACCGACATTTGCCAGCCGCCCAGCGTGGCGGCGTGGCGGCCCCCATCGCCGCCCTTGGGTAGGGGCGCGGTGCCGACCTTGCCCCGCACCGGGCTGTCGGCTCCCTGGGACAGACCCCAGGCATACGGCCAATTGCGCATGAACAGCGCGTTGCCAGCCTGAAACACGCCGCGGCTTTCTTCCTCGGTGTAGTTCAATACGCCCGGCGGCGTAATGGTGTTGACCCAGGGTTTGGCTTGGGCGAGGGCTTTCACAGCTTGAGGATTGTTGATGGAAATTTTGCCGTCCGGCTCGACGATACTGCCGCCGTTGTAGCTGGCGACCCATTCCAGGGCGTTACAGGTCAATCCTTCATAGGCCCGACCCTGCCAGACGTAACCCCAGAACTTGTCATTGCCGGCCTTGCGCTCGGCGTCCTGGATCTTCTGCGCGGTCGCGGTCAGTTGCGCCCAGGTCTGGGGCGCCTGCTCGCCGTACTTTTCCAATAGATCCTTTCGGTAGAACAGCAAGCTGGCGTCAGCGAACCAGGGCAGTGCGATCAGTTTGCCGTCCACCGTGTCATTTTTGATGATCGCTGGAAAATGATGGTCTTCGACGCCTTTCGAGTGCGGTTTCAAATCCACCAAGTGCGAGGCCAGGGTACCCGCCCAGACCCCATCGATCTGGTAGATATCGATGTCGGCGCTTTTTGCAGCCAGCATTTGCTGGTATAGGGCGAGCTGCTCGGTGGGAGAATTGGGGGTAGAGACCGTTTCCACCGTGTGACCGTGTTCCTTGCCCCACGCCTGGACGGTTTTGCTGCAATGCTCCAGATGCGGGCCAGAACCGCAGGCTATTCGTAGGGTTGCGGCCTGGATCGCAGCCGCGCCCAACGCGACCGAACCGACAGCAAGCACGGCGAAAAGAGCTTGTCGCTGGATGTTCATGGCATTCTCCTCTGGTCTGCTGGTGGTCGATGCTGTTTTAACAATCAACCTTTGCCGGCGAGGGATGCATTCCGCCACAGATATTTATACGCCGCTCGCAAAGCGCGGAAAAGAAGTCGGTTGAAGCGATATTAGAAATCGACTACCGCATGGCGGCGCGCCACCAGATAAACCGTGCGGTCGCCCGCCAAAATATCGACGCCCCGCCCCCCGCTCGACCGCCGATTACTGACACATCGCCGATAGGTAACCTCGCACTTGAGCCGTGGAGCGCCGGTTGGCGCAACGGGTATTATCGACACGCCACACTCAAACTCTTCGCCACATCCAGAATTATAGGCTCACGAGCGGCCATGCTAGCGCCCTAGCCGGCCTCTACCTGGTTCGTGTGGCCTCGAACACCGCTCAGCATCGTCTCTTTTTAAAAGACCACACCTTCTCGCGTTGCCGCGAAGCACGAAAAAGCAAATTGTAACATCCACTACTCTCGCCCCGCATTCTGAGTCATTGAGTGAAAATGGCATGTTGTTAGCATACTTATTGATTTCATTATTTTAATTTTTTTAGGACAACCAACCATCGGGGTTATTTATCAACGGCTTACTTTATTCATCTAGTGTTGTTTCGTCCGTTGGGTGGCAAGCCAGAAGTCATCGAAGATTGACCGAGCAAATTGCTAACTGAAATTTGACATATCGTTCAAAAATGCTGCTAAGGCAACGGGTATTTACTCTGAAATCAATGAATTATTACAAGCCATACAAACAATGAAAGGTTGTTTGTAAGAAATAGTGTTCAAGGTCCAGACAACCGTTACAGCAGGCGCGACCGAGCGTCGCCAAGCCGGCCGTCAAGCCTCGCTCCGTCGCCCGTCCGGCCCCGGTCGAGATAAAAGGCTGTCGCTGCCGCATCCGAGGAGTGGGAGGGGTTTTAACAACCGCATCTCAAACAGTTTCTCGGTCATGGAAAACACTATACCAATTAAAATTCGCTTACTACTCCATTCAATATTGGCTTGGAAACACACTTATGAAAATTAGTAATTTAAAAATTGGTACGCGCTTGATACTCAGTTTTAGCGTCATGGCAATGATTGCTTTGATCTTGGGAGGCTTCGCGGTGTTCGGCATTAATAAATTGTCGAATGACATGGAAGTAATTGGCGACAACCGCCTTCCCGCATTACAAGCACTCGCTCAACTCAATCGAGAACGCATGGTAATTCGGGCGCAGACCCAATCAGTATTCGGCTACGAAACCCAAGGCGATGCGCGTGAAAAATATCGGGCGATTCAGGAAGAACGCTACAAGAGTTGGCAGCGGGTCGATCAGAGTTGGCAAACATTGGTGAAGATTCCTCGCACCAGTGAGAAAGGAAAGGAGCTTCAACAACAGCTTGCCGAGCAATATAAGGCATGGCGAGCCATCTATGTCGACTTAGACAAACTTCTCGAAGTCCTAGCCAGTGCTACCGAGGCCAATCAGAAGGCAACGCTTTATAGTGAATACCGGCAGCTTGTCGATCACATGGTGCCTATTTCGGATGTCATGGGAAAGACTTTTGATGCCATAACGGAAAATAACATCATCCGAACCAACGAAATGATCGATAAAGGGCACCACATGGCGGATCAATTACAAATGGCGGCTATTACAGCGACAGTAGCCGGTGTCATTTTAGCGGTGTTGCTGGGTTGGTTAATCACGCGAAGTGTTACCGGTCCGTTGCGTCAGGGTAGTGAAATTCTGGAGGTTCTAGCCGGAGGAGATATGACGCATGAGATTCCCGCCGAGCTCACCCAACGTAAGGATGAAGCCGGCGATCTGGCGCGTTCCATGCGCGAGATGACGGTGCAACTGAAGGACATGGTCGGCCAAGTGACGCAAGCGACCGGCCAAGTCAGCGCCGCATCCGCGGAGATCGCGCGGGGCAGTTCGGATTTAGCGCAGCGGACGGAAGAGCAGGCCAGTGCGTTGGAAGAGACGGCCTCCTCGATGGAAGAGCTGACCGGGACGGTCAAGCAAAGCGCGGAGAACGCCGGACAAGCCAATCAGCTAGCGAGCGCGGCGCGCGCGCAAGCCGAGCAAGGCGGCCAGGTGGTGGAGCAAGCGGTGGCGGCGATGGGGGCGATCCACCACAGCAGCAAAAAGATCGCCGACATCATCGGGGTGATCGACGAGATCGCCTTCCAGACCAACCTGCTGGCCTTGAACGCCGCAGTGGAAGCGGCCCGAGCCGGCGAGCAGGGCCGGGGCTTCGCGGTGGTGGCCGGCGAGGTCCGCAAGCTCGCCCAGCGCAGCGCCGACGCCGCCAAGGAGATCAAGGCCCTGATCACCGACAGCGTGACCAAGGTCGAGGACGGCGGGGCGCTGGTCGAGCGCTCCGGGAAAACCCTCCAAGAGATCGTCACCGCCATCAAGAAAGTCAGCGACATCGTGGCGGAAATGGCCGCCGCCAGCCGGGAACAAGCCTCCGGCATCGAACAGGTCAACAAAGCCATCCTCCAGATGGACCAGACCACCCAGCAAAACGCCGCCCTGGTCGAGCAGACCGCCGCCGCCAGCCACGCCATGGGCGAGCAGGCCCAGCAGCTCCAACAGCTCATGGCCTTCTTCAAGCTCGACGAAGGCAATAGCCCTTCAATTAATTCACTATCCAATGAGACTCACTCAACAGTACATATCCATCCCAAACGACATCAGCATTCTTATCAACCGGCGGTAGCTTAACAAGGACTATTGAAATGACCATCAAAAAGCTATTTTTAACGTCAGCAATCATCATGTTGGCTTTATTGGCGAGCTTCATTTTTGTCGCTTATTCAATGCTCATCAACCAACAAAATCTTCTGAAGGCATCCGATACTCGTTATCAGTCCTATCTATTGGCTGATGAATTGCGTCAAAGTTCGGATGATTTGACGCGACTGGCCCGAACTTATGTCGTGTCAAATGATGCGAAATATGAATCTCAGTATTGGGATGTACTGGCCATCCGTAACGGTGAAAAGCCGCGTCCTGAAAACTATCAGAGAATTTACTGGGATTTCGTGGCGGCTGACGGTAACAAACCGACGGCTGACGGTCAGAAAGTAGCGCTTCAAAAATTGATGAAAGACATCGGTTTTACGGAACAGGAATTCGGAAAATTGAAGGAAGCCCAAGCCAATTCAGATGGCTTGGTGGGAATCGAAACGGTCGCCATGAATGCAGTTAAGGGCCAATTCGCTGACGGCAATGGAAAATTCACTAAGAAGGGTGATCCGGATTTCGAAATAGCGAGAAAGCTGATGCACTCACAAGAATACCATATCGAGAAAGCCAAGATCATGAAACCGATTAACGAATTCTTTGCTTTGCTCGATCAAAGGACTAAGGATGCGGTCGATCACTACGCGTCGCTCGGCAATACCTATTTCTCATTCGCTTTTGGTCTGATGGCGTCTTTATTGGGATTCATCGTCTGGTTTTATTGGATGTTCCATCATAAGGTGCGGTTGCCCTTGGGCGGCGAACCGACTGACATGGTCGACATTACCAATCAGATTTCGCAGGGCGATCTGACCATGAAATTCGCATCCACCGATAAGGAAAGCGGGATTTACGCTGCATTAAAAGGTATGAGCGGACAGCTTAAGAACATGGTCAGTCAAGTCAACGACGCGACGGCCCACGTCAACGCGGCGGCCTCGGAGATCGCGCGCGGGAGCGCGGACCTGTCGCAGCGGACGGAAGAGCAGGCCAGTGCGTTGGAAGAGACGGCCTCCTCGATGGAAGAGCTGACCGGGACGGTGAAGCAAAGCGCGGAGAACGCCGGGCAAGCCAACCAACTGGCGAGCGCGGCGCGCGCGCAAGCCGAGCAAGGCGGCCAGGTGGTGGAGCAGGCGGTGGCGGCGATGGGGGCGATCCATCAGAGCAGCAAGCAGATCGCCGACATCATCGGGGTGATCGACGAGATCGCCTTCCAGACCAACCTGCTGGCCTTGAACGCGGCGGTGGAAGCGGCCCGAGCCGGCGAGCAGGGCCGGGGCTTCGCGGTGGTGGCCGGCGAGGTCCGCAAGCTCGCCCAGCGCAGCGCCGACGCCGCCAAGGAGATCAAGGCCCTGATCACCGACAGCGTCGCCAAGGTCGAGGACGGCGGACAGTTGGTCGAGCGCTCCGGGAAAACCCTCCAAGAGATCGTCACCGCCATCAAGAAAGTCAGCGACATCGTGGCGGAAATGGCCGCCGCCAGCCGGGAACAAGCCTCCGGCATCGAACAGGTCAACAAAGCCATCCTCCAGATGGACCAGACCACCCAGCAAAACGCCGCCCTGGTCGAACAGACCGCCGCCGCCAGCCACGCCATGGGCGAGCAGGCCCAGCAGCTCCAACAGCTCATGGCCTTCTTCAAGCTCGACGGCGCGCCTGCCGCGACCGCCAGCACAACACCTACGACCGCCCCAGTCAAATCGCGTCTCGACTTGCGTCCGGTCACTGGCACCGGCGCACCCGTCGCCCAGCGGATCCCGGCCAAACCGAGACCCGCCGCCCGCCCCGTGTCGGTCGAGAAAAAAGCTGTCGCCGCTCACACTTCCGAAGAATGGGAAAATTTTTAATGAAGAGTCTAAGCGGAGCTTGAGCAACCCTATAAAAAACATCGCTTTTTTTAATATTCTTAATATTTAGGAAACTTTTATGAACAGTAATTCTGAAAAAAAAGCTTTTCGGATGAATATTCGCTTAAAGATTTTATTGGGGTTTTTTACGGTCCTGTTGATTTTATTGGTGCTTGGCGCTACCGCAATTTTCAATCTTCAAAGTATTCGTAAGGAATTTGACGGATTAACGGAAGCCACGCAGGTAGAGCGGTACGCATTGAATGCTCGCGTGCATGTTCGAGATTATCGTCTCGGCGACATGCAAGCAGACCCTAAAGTTCATGAAGATATTAAGACGATCATCAATGCGTTGGACAGCATCGACAAAGTTTCGACCAATGCGGATCTATTAGAAAAGTCCAAGTCAGCGCGGACGGCGACGCTGGAGTACCTCAAGACGTTTGAAGGAGTGAGTGAAGCCCAAAAAGGCAATAACGCCGCTGTAGAAGCGATGATCAAACAAGGGAGTAAAGTGGTCGAGCTTGCTGAAGAGTATTACAAAAATACCAAAAAGGAAGCTGCGCTTTGGGTGTATATCACCGCTATGGAAATCATGAAGAAAGAGAAAGAAGAGCGCCTTCACGCGAATCGTCAATATTACAAGGAGATGCTGGAATCGCGCGCCAAGCTCAACGGCTATTTCAACGCGCTCGATGCCGCGGGCAACGACGAGAAGGTCAACCAAGCGCGTAAAGCGACTGAGGAATATTTCCAGGCGGCGGCCACCTGGATTGCGAACGACACCAAGGTGAACAAAGAACTCATTCCACAAATGACCGCGCACGGCGCGGAAGTAGTCCTCTTGGCGTATGATGCGGCCAGTAATGCCGCCAAGAGCATGATCGCCACCGAGAATCTCAGCATTACCACGACCAGTGTCGGGGTGGCCATTGCCATTGTATTAGGGTTAATTATCGCCATCTTGCTTTCCAATATGATCGCTCGTCCGCTGGTATACGGTGTCGGTTTCGCCAAGACCATTGCGGACGGGAATCTCACGCAACGCATCGAGCCACAGTATCTACGGCGTGGCGACGAAATCGGCGATTTAGCGCAAGCGCTCGATAACATGGCCGACCAACTCAAGAAGATGGTCGGGCAAGTCACCCAAGCGACGGGTCACGTTACCGCCGCATCCGCGGAGATCGCGCGGGGCAGTTCGGATTTAGCGCAGCGGACGGAAGAGCAGGCCAGTGCGTTGGAAGAGACGGCCTCCTCGATGGAAGAGCTGACCGGGACGGTCAAGCAAAGCGCGGAGAACGCCGGACAAGCCAATCAGCTAGCGAGCGCGGCGCGCGCGCAAGCCGAGCAAGGCGGCCAGGTGGTGGAGCAGGCGGTGGCGGCGATGGGGGCGATCCACCACAGCAGCAAGCAGATCGCCGACATCATCGGGGTGATCGACGAGATCGCCTTTCAAACCAACCTGCTGGCCTTGAACGCCGCGGTGGAAGCGGCCCGAGCCGGCGAGCAGGGTCGGGGCTTCGCGGTGGTGGCCGGCGAGGTCCGCAAGCTCGCCCAGCGCAGTGCCGACGCCGCCAAGGAGATCAAGGCCCTGATCACCGACAGCGTGACCAAGGTCGAGGACGGCGGGGCGCTGGTCGAGCGCTCCGGGAAGACCCTCCAAGAGATCGTCACCGCCATCAAGAAAGTCAGCGACATCGTGGCGGAAATGGCCGCCGCCAGCCGGGAACAAGCCTCCGGCATCGAACAGGTCAACAAAGCCATCCTCCAGATGGACCAGACCACCCAGCAAAACGCCGCCCTGGTCGAGCAGACCGCCGCCGCCAGCCACGCCATGGGCGAGCAGGCCCAGCAGCTCCAACAGCTCATGGCCTTCTTCAAGCTCGACGGGCAGGCCGCCCTCGCCTCCCAGGCCACGAGCGCTCCAACGGCGAACGTCGCCAAGGCCCGGCCCGACTTGCGGCCCGTGCCGGCGGCCCATGCGCGACCGAGCGTCGCCAAGCCGGCCGTCAAGCCCCGCTCCGTCGCCCGTCCGGCCCCGGTCGAGAGAAAAGCCGTCGCCGCCGCATCCGAGGAGTGGGAGGAATTTTAATGACATTAAAAAATTTCCTCGCCATGAATGGACATTGTACAGATTAAGACTCGCTTATTACGAAATTGAAGATTAGCTTGGAGGCAATATAGTGAGGCTTGGTAATTTGAAAATTGGCACCCGTTTGGCACTTGGTTTTGGTGTCATGGCGATGATTGTTTTGATCTTGGGAAGTTTTGCGTTATTTGGCATTAATCAGTTAACAAGTGATATGAATGCGATGGGTGAAAACCGCATTCCCATATTACTAGCACTGGATCGACTCAATCGAGAGCGCATGGTCATTAGAGCGCAGACGCAAGCAGTTTTTGCCCAAGAAACTCAAGCCGATGCTGGAGAAAAATATCGCACGATTCAGGAAGAACGCCGTAAAAGTTGGCAGCGAGTCGATCAGAACTGGGAAATATTGGTAAAGATTCCTCGCACGAGTGAGAAAGGTAGAGAGCTTCAACGACAAGTTACTGAACAGTATAAGGTATGGCGAGCGATTTATGTCGACTTAGACAAGCTGATCGAAGAATTGGCTAGCACTGCCGACACTAATCAGAAAACAACGCTTTATGGGGAATACCGTCAGCTTGTCGGTCGCATGGTACCTATCTCGGATGCGATGGGAAAAAATTTCGACGCTCTGACGGAGAATCACGTTACTCGAACTATCGAAAGGATCGAAAGCAATCTTAATCTAGCGAGCCAATTGAAAATGGTGGCCGTTACAGCAACAGTGACGGGCGTCATTTTATCGATACTGTTGGGTTGGTTAATTACTCGGAGTGTTACGAGTCCGCTGCGGCGGGGTAGCGAAATACTTAGCGTACTTGCCAAGGGAGATATGTCACTTGAGGTTGCTTCTGATCTAACTCGTCGTAAAGATGAAGTGGGCGATCTGGCGCGTTCCATGCGCGAGATGACGGTGCAACTGAAGGACATGGTCGGGCAAGTGACGCAAGCGACCGGGCAAGTGAATTCCGCCTCGGCGGAGATCGCGCGCGGGAGCGCGGACCTGTCGCAGCGGACGGAAGAGCAGGCCAGTGCGCTGGAAGAGACGGCCTCCTCGATGGAAGAGCTGACCGGGACGGTCAAGCAAAGCGCGGAGAACGCGGGGCAAGCCAACCGGCTAGCGAGCGCGGCGCGGGCGCAAGCCGAGCAAGGGGGTCAGGTGGTGGAGCAGGCGGTGGCGGCGATGGGGGCGATCCACCACAGCAGCAAAAAGATCGCCGACATCATCGGGGTGATCGACGAGATCGCCTTTCAAACCAACCTGCTGGCCTTGAACGCCGCGGTGGAGGCGGCCCGAGCCGGCGAGCAGGGCCGGGGCTTCGCGGTGGTGGCCGGCGAGGTCCGCAAGCTCGCCCAGCGCAGTGCCGACGCCGCCAAGGAGATCAAGGCCCTGATCACCGACAGCGTGACCAAGGTCGAGGACGGCGGGGCGCTGGTCGAGCGCTCCGGGAAGACCCTCCAAGAGATCGTCACCGCCATCAAGAAAGTCAGCGACATCGTGGCGGAAATGGCCGCCGCCAGCCGGGAACAAGCCTCCGGCATCGAACAGGTCAACAAAGCCATCCTCCAGATGGACCAGACCACCCAGCAAAACGCCGCCCTGGTCGAGCAGACCGCCGCCGCCAGCCACGCCATGGGCGAGCAGGCCCAGCAGCTCCAACAGCTCATGGCCTTCTTCAAACTCGACGGGCAGGCCGCCCTCGCCTCCCAGGCCACGAGCGCTCCAACGGCGAACGTCGCCAAGGCCCGGCCCGACTTGCGGCCCGTGCCGGCGGCCCATGCGCGACCGAGCGTCGCCAAGCCGGCCGTCAAGCCCCGCTCCGTCGCCCGTCCGGCCCCGGTCGAGAAAAAAGCCGTCGCCGCCGCATCCGAGGAGTGGGAGGAGTTTTAAGGCCGATCCCGGCCTCACAATTGTTGACAGTAGACCAGAAGGAATGTTCTTGGCTAATTAGCTGGTGAAGCTCTTTAGATAGTTCCTTCTGAACCACTGCAAGCATTATTTAAAACTTTATTCCTAGCCTCTTTCTTGGCCTTCAACACCTTAAAGCTTTTCATTTTTTATATCTAAGAGTGAGGGATATAAAGGCTTAAATCTCTTGCTCAAATTCAGAAAATTAAGGGCATATTTTTTATTTTTAAAAATAAATTTAATGGATTTTTATATGAGATTAAACTCTGTGCAATGGAAAATCACCCTATTAGCTGGTATCTGTCTAATCACAACAGCCAGCATACTAGTCGCTTATTCTTTAATCGCTTCAGAGAAAAGTCAAAAGTTAGTTCGCGAACAAGCAACCCAAATTATTATCGATACCGTCAAGGAACAAATTCTTTCCAAGGGACTCGCTGAAATAACAACCGTCAATGCGCAATTTGAGGCAGCTTATTATGAAGCCAAAATCCTGGCCCAAAAAATTACCCGAGCGAAAGCAACAACGAATTCGACAAATTCAATAACTCGCCAACAACTTAACGAGTTTATGCAGGGCGTTCTGGAAGTCAACGAGAATTTCCTAGGGATATACGCCGTATTTGAGCCGAATCAGCTAGACGGACTTGATGATCAGTTGATTGATGATCAAAAAAGTGGATCTAACGAGAAAGGGCGATTTGCCCCTTACTGGACGCATGACGACAACGGCAAGATTCAATTTGAAGCAATTGTTGAAAAAGATTTATCGCCTGATGCTGAACGAGATGAAGATGGAGTACGCAAAAACGAATGGTATTGGTGTCCGCTGGAATCTCGGAACATTTGCGTGGTGGAGCCTTATATCGAAACAGTTCAAGGCAAAAATATCTTGATGAGTACGGTTGCAGTTCCAGTGTTAAAGGACAATCGCGCCATCGGGGTGGTGGGTGTCGATATCGCATTATCCACTTTACAAAAATTGACCGAGCAGGTGAATCATTCGCTTTATCAAGGCCAAGGTGAAACCGCCATTATCAGTCATCGCGGAATTCTAGTTGGATACAGCAAAGGCGATCAAAATTTAGGTCAATCCATCAAAAAAGCTTGGGCATCGGAAGCAGCGGATTTTTTAAAAGTAATTCAAGCCCGTCAATCCATCATCAGAATTCACCCTCAGACTCAACAGATTGAAGCAGTAACACCGGTTTATGTCGGTCATTCAGCAACTCCTTGGGCCATGCTGATTCGGATATCGCAAGACGCGGTAACCGTGAGAACCAAGGAATTAGACCGAGCGATGATGCTTCTACAGAATAAAAATATTAAATGGGAAATTTTTGTCGGCCTGACAGCGACGTTGGCCGCGCTGTTAATTATTTTTCTTGCTTCAATGCGCATGATCCGTCCGATGTATTGGGCGACTGGCAAATTAACCAGCATGGCAAAGGGCGATCTCACCGTCGGAACCAACGACAAATTGCCGGAAGGAACCGATCAATTAATTCAGGCGGTTAAAGGAGTCAATGAAGAGTTACGTAAGATAGTGAGCGCCGTATCCGCTTCATCGTCTCAAGTGACCGCCACCGCCTCGGAGATCGCGCGCGGGAGCGCGGACCTGTCGCAGCGGACGGAAGAGCAGGCCAGTGCGTTGGAAGAGACGGCCTCCTCGATGGAAGAGCTGACCGGGACGGTCAAGCAAAGCGCGGAGAACGCCGGACAAGCCAATCAGCTAGCGAGCGCGGGCGCGCGCGCAAGCCGAGCAAGGCGGCCAGGTGGTGGAGCAGGCGGTGGCGGCGATGGGGGCGATCCACCACAGCAGCAAAAAGATCGCCGACATCATCGGGGTGATCGACGAGATCGCCTTCCAGACCAACCTGCTGGCCTTGAACGCGGCGGTGGAAGCGGCCCGAGCCGGCGAGCAGGGTCGGGGCTTCGCGGTGGTGGCCGGCGAGGTCCGCAAGCTCGCCCAGCGCAGTGCCGACGCCGCCAAGGAGATCAAGGCCCTGATCACCGACAGCGTGACCAAGGTCGAGGACGGCGGGGCGCTGGTCGAGCGCTCCGGGAAGACCCTCCAAGAGATCGTCACCGCCATCAAGAAAGTCAGCGACATCGTGGCGGAAATGGCCGCCGCCAGCCGGGAACAAGCCTCCGGCATCGAACAGGTCAACAAAGCCATCCTCCAGATGGACCAGACCACCCAGCAAAACGCCGCCCTGGTCGAACAGACCGCCGCCGCCAGCCACGCCATGGGCGAGCAGGCCCAGCAGCTCCAACAGCTCATGGCCTTCTTCAAGCTCGACGGGCAGGCCGCCCTCGCCTCCCAGGCCACGAGCGCTCCAACGGCGAACGTCGCCAAGACCCGCCCCGACTTGCGCTCAGTCGCCGGCACCGGTGCCCGCCCGGCTGCCGCCAAGTCAGCGCCGGCTAAATCCCGGCCTGCTCTCCGCCCCACACCGGTCGAGCAGAAACGCGCGCCCGCGACCTCGGCGGCTACTGAGGAGCGGGAGGAGTTTTAAAGCAAACAGCGAAAACCAGAGCAAATGTCAGAGCTAGGATTCGCTCTTTAGCCAACGTTCTCTCAATAAAACTCTGCGCTCCAGCTTCAAAATTGACTGTTGACCCCGCGAAACAGCGAACGCATGGTCTGTACCCAACGCCGCGCCGCCTGCCAAAGCGACGAGGCGCGCACGTAGGCATAAAGTCGTTCCCTAATAGCCAACACCCCGTCGTGCAGTCGCTGAAACCAATTCAGAGCCAACAAGTTCGGCTTGCACAATACAAAAATACGGGTGACAAAGGCAGTGCCGATCAACTTGGCGATTACAATGACCAGCAATCCCAAGACAGCCTGCCCTCGAACGATGAACCATAAAGCGACCAGCTTGACTGGAAGCAATAGAAGGACCGGCAGCAAAAAAACGGCCATCGCCGGATAAGGGGGCAACCGCGCGATGGCAGCTTCCAGCGCTCGAACCGCCGGCAGCCGCCCAATTGCCGCCATCAACCGCTGCAAGTGCTCCCAAAGCCATTCTTCCAGGAACATCAACAACGCCCCCAACACGGTCAAAGGCGGCGAGAACACTCGTTTCAAGAAGAATTTCACGGGTGGGCTTACTCGGGTTGAGAGACGCTGAATGCTTGGTGGTGGCAAGCGCCGGATCGGTTCCCTGACCAAAGTCACCGGACCTCAATCCGTTTTCCGCCATCAGCGGAAAACCGGTCGTTTAGAGCCTTTCCCGAAAAAGTTGCCATAATGAGCCATTTTTCGATCATCCAAGGGCTAGCTTGATGAAACTGAGCGCGATTCCGTTGCTCTTACTACTGGCCGCCTGTCAGGCGTTGGATGGAAGCGGTAACCGCGCTTTCAACATCCCGCCCGGCACGCTTCTGGACTTGCATCAAGACATCGGGATTCCGTCCGATCAGGCTGGCGCTTTCATTCAAGGCACCCGCATCGGCGACCGCTATCGTTACGATGCGGTCTGTCGGCTGGAAGTGCGGACGGTCGCGGCCGCGCCGCGCACGGTGCGAGCGGATCGCTTCACCGTCGAGCGGGTCAATCGCCTGTCGGAACTGTTCTCCACGCGGGCCAGCGGGCTGCGGCACGCGCGTTTCAGCCGCTTCGATGACGACGGTCCCCACCTGTTCACTTTCACGACCTATCTCTACCTGCATTCGGACCGACAGCCCGAGGTATTCCGGTTAGGATGCAGCCACCTACAAGCCAGCGACCAGAACCCGCGCCATCTGACCGCGGCCGAAATCCGCACTACCCTGGCGCCGATCATGATGCTTTATTGAGCCGTTGGCTTAACGCACTTCCTTGGCATCCGCCGCCGTGGTGAGCAATTGATTGAAATAACCACTCAAGCGCTCGCTCGCCGCCTTTTCGCTAGTTTGTCGTAATACTGGGGATGCTCTAATAGGCCAAATCCATATCATGGGCTCCCGTTCGACCGCTCGGATGATCGCCCGCAGCTCCTGAGGGTTCGGCAACCTTCCAGCCGGTTTGCCGAGGCGCTCCAAACAACTCGCCAGCCGGTCGAAAGGCTACCTTCAGTGAGACAGCCGCTGCCGGGCTGGACCCGTTTTAACCGGTCAAAGCCGGGGCACGCTTGAGAAAGGCGGCGCGGTCGGCGGCCGTGGGGATAGATTCCGCCAGCTTTTGGTAAAGCTCTTGCGGGGTTTGCGCCTTGGCAGCCGCCTGCTTGACCAGCACTTTAGCGATAGGGCCAAGATACAGCGCCAAATCCTGCCGCGCGGTTTCCAGCAAGGGCTGTTCGAAGGAGCCCAGCGACCCGCTCATCTGGCTGGCCGGCGCGCTGGTTCCCGCTGTGGTCACGCGGCTGACGCTTCCACTCAAAGTGCCGCTCATCACGCCGCGCATCCGGCGCTGGAACAGCAGCCGTTGCGGCTCGCCCGGAACGAGCGCCATCAACTGTTGCACCAGTTCGGCCGGGCTACCGGCCTGGAGCGCCGCGCGCCGCACCAGCACCTTGGCCACCGGACCGAGAATTTCGGTCAGGAAGCGTTCGGCCTGCGCCAGCAGCGCCGGGTCCCAACCCGCCGGGGTGTCGGGGGCCGGCGGTTCCGGCGCCTGCACCGGCGCTACTCGAATCAGCGTCGACCCGTCGGCCGCTATCTCGCGCTCCACCAGCCGCATGTTTTCCAGGGCCGCGATAAACTCATTGGCGTTTTGATAGCGTTGCTCCGGCGACTTGGCCAGGGCTTTTTCGAGCGCGCCATCGAGTTCGACGGGCAAGCGCGGGTTGATCAGCGTCACCCGAGGCGGTGGCTCGTGTAAAACCTTGTACATCAGATCGCTGGCGCCACGCCCCATAAACGGTCGCACGCCGGTCAATGTTTCGAACAGCACCACGCCGACCGCATACAGATCGGCCCGGCGGTCGGCCTCCAGTCCTTTGAACTGTTCCGGCGCCATGTAGGCCGGCGTGCCGACCGTCATACCGTGTTGGGTCAGCCCGCTGATCGTTTCCATCCGGGCGATGCCGAAATCGGAGACCTTGAGCTGGCCGCCCGCCAGCAGGATGATGTTGCCGGGCTTGATGTCCCGATGCACCACGCCGCAGTGATGGGCGTGATCGAGCGCGTGCAGGACTTGCACCGCCACCGCCACGGCGTTGGCCAGCGGCAGGGGTTGGCGTTCCTTGAGATAATCGCGCAGCTCGCGGCCCTGCACGTATTCCATGACGATGTAGGGAATACCGTTTTCCTCACCGTACTCGAACACCGTTACGATGTTGGGGTGCAGGCAGCGGCCGGCGGCGCGGACCTCGCGGCGGAATCGTTCCAACCAGCCGGCCCCGTCGTCGCTTTCCAGCAGGGTGCGATGGATGGTCTTGATCGCCACGTGGCGATCAATCGCCTCGTCATAACCCAGATAGACCACGCCCATGGCGCCTCGGCCGAGCGTTTTGGTCAGCCGATAGCGGCCGATGCGCGGCGGTCGGGTCTTGCTGATGTCGCCGCTGTCGTCAACCATCTTTTTATTCGCCCAGCATCTTCATGGCGTTCTCCAGGCTCAGCCGCATCCGGTTGAAGGACTGCGACAGCGAGGAAATCTCATCCTTGCCCTGGCGCACGTATTCCGGTACATCCGGCTTGCCCATGCTGACCTCGTTGGCGATATCCGCAATCCGCACCACCGGCTGGATCACCACGAAATGCAACAAGATATTAAGTAAGATCAACAGCAGCAGAAAGACCCCACCCAGCAGGACCATGAAGGTGGTGAAGGTTTTCTGGGCGCGCGCCAGCGGCACGGCCATCGGCACCGTGACGACCTGCGCCCCGACGATCTCCTTCATCTTCCAGCCGAAACCGTTGTTGACGCCGTAGATGTCGGTCATGGTCTTGGGCGCGTCCTCGACCTTGCCGTGACAGCTCAGACAGCCCTCGTCGTAAATCCCCAGCGGCCGGGCCAGATTGAGCATCCGGCCGGTCGGTGTATCCCGCTCGACCACCAGCTCCTTGTGTTCGGCGTTGTTGCGAAACTCGTTGATGATGTCCGCCTCCCAGTCGCTCGCCCGGTCGTTCGGATTGGTCGGATTGAGCGCCGCTTCCTTATAGGTGTATTCGGGAAATTTGGTGCGCAGCGCCTTGAAGCTTTGCCCGGCCGCGTAGGCCGACACCGTTTCGGGCCGGAACGCCCGCTTCATTTGCAAAGTAAGCAGCGGTTTTATCTGTTCGGCGGTGTAGGTGCGGGCGCCCAGCGCGCTCTCCATCATGATGCGGGCGTGTTGCACCACTTCCTCGCGGGCGTTTTGTTTCAGGATGCGGTCGCTCAGGTACGCCGCCAGCCCCAGGCCGATCACGAAGGCCAGCAGCAACACCAGATTGAATTTCATGCGTAGACCCATGGGCGAATTCCTCGGGCTCGGTTGGTCGAAATCGCGGTCAACCGGACGCGGGGCTGGAACCCGCCGCCGGCAGACAGCCTTGCGTGAAGGCGTCGTGCGCCTTTTTGAATCCGATCAGGCTGAAGTTGACCGGGTACGATTGGGTGGCCGGCCAAGTCGGCCAAAACCGTAAATACACAGTCGCCAGGCGCTCTTCCCGCAATTGCCGGAGCAATTCCGGCAAGTCCTGGTCGAACACCAGGATCATTTTGCGGGAGATTTTATCGCTGCGATGCGGCGGGTTGTTGTTCACCACCAGTTGCAGATCGGAGAAGGATGAATCCAGCTCCGATTCGGTGATCACCAGCAGGCTGGCGCCGTCGAACACCAGGGACACGGGCGTTTGCTCGTAGCCGTCCGCAAGGACTTGGCGTTCGCTGGACAACAAGCAACGGGGCTGGCGGGTGAGCGGGTCCGGCTTGATCGCCGCCGTCCAACCGGACACCGCCGGGGCAGCCCCCAGCGCTAGCCCGGCGGACACGCCGAGGGCCGCCAGCCAGCGCCGCCAGCGGATCGCCACTGGATGGTGCGACAAGTTTTGGTCATGATGAGCCAACACGGTTGGAGTCTCCCTTTTTCGATGGCCTGACGGTCTGCTATTTCGCTTCGAACCCACGGCCCGGATAGGCGCTCGCCCAGGAACTTAGCGGAATTCAAATGGCCGGTCGCGAACCGCTTCCGGTATAGTATCAACCAGGACCAACCTGAGATTAGACCCTTACCGTGAGACCCGCCATCATCCTAGCCCCTGCCGCACCTTCCGACGGCGTGGTAGCCAGTGACGGCCGTAGGACCCTGTCTCTGAACTGGCGGCCCTCCCGCGCAAACGGCACGCCGGTGCTGGCGTCCGCCGCCGGAACCGAAGTCGCCCCTCGGGAAGTAGAGCTACCGCGCTGGCCGGCCTCGGCTGAAGCGGCGTTGCGGCGCGGGGGCTATTTCAGCGACCGCTATCCCGACCCGCTGGAGCCTTGGTGTAACTGCGCGGATTAACGTCGGTTACAGGGTCTTCGGTCACGGCTTTTAGCACGCATCCACTCGCCTGCTATTCTAATATTAACTGAGTGTTCAACAATGGATTTTGTTTCGGATCTGATTTCATTTTTTCTGCATCTCGACCGCCATCTGGCTGAATTGGCCAGCCAGTACGGCGGCCGGCTTTACGGGATTTTGTTCTTGATCGTTTTCTGTGAAACCGGGCTGGTCGTGACCCCGTTTTTGCCCGGTGATTCGCTGTTATTCGCGGCGGGGGCTTTGGCCGCCCTCGGCGAGATGAACATTCATTTCCTGTTTCTTTTAATGGCGTTTGCCGCCATCGCCGGCAATACGGTCAATTATGCGGTCGGCCGCTACCTGGGGGAAAAGGTGTTTCGCCCCGATGCCCGGATTCTCAAGCAAGCCTATCTGGATCGCACCCACCAGTTCTTCGAACGGCACGGCGGTAAAACCATCATCATCACCCGCTTCGTGCCGATCGTGCGCACCTTCGCGCCGTTCGTGGCGGGCGCCGGCGGCATGAGCTACGGCCGGTTTCAGGGTTACAATGTGGCCGGCGGCGTGCTCTGGACCGCCTCGTTTCTGTACGGCGGCTACTTCTTCGGCAACTTGCCGTTCGTCAAACAAAATTTTTCGCTGGTCATCCTGGCCATCATCATCTTGTCGCTCCTGCCGGGCGCGGTCGAATACTGGCGACACCGCCGCGCGACGGCCGGAACCGACCTTACCACGCCATAGAGTTTGCAAGCGCAAGCCGCCCTGTATAATCAACGCCGAGCGCCTTCCGGTCTTTAACCCACCATCGGGCGCACCGGAGCAATCGGCCGTCACCCGGCCGCCCGTCCGCGAACGACTCCGCAACCAAAAACACGCGATCAACCCACTAAGCCCCACATCAACGGAGCCACGCCATGAGCCATACGTGCCGCATCGAACTGGATGGAAAACCCCACGATTTTCCGGTCGTCGAGGGAAGCGAAAAGGAACTATCCATCGACATCAGCACGCTCCGCGACCGCACCGGCTACATCACGCTGGACGACGGATACAGCAACACCGGTTCCTGCAAATCCGCCGTCACCTACATCGATGGCGACAAGGGGATTCTGCGCTATCGCGGCATCCCCATCGAGCAACTGGCCGAGCACAGCACCTTCGTGGAAACCGCCTGGCTGGTGATCTGGGGCCGGCTACCCACCGAGGAGGAAACGGAGCGTTTCAGCCGGCGGCTGACCATGAATCAGATGATGCACGAGAGCTTGCGCAGTCATTTTCAAGGTTTTCCGCCCAACGCCCCTCCGATGGCGATCCTCTCCGCGATGATCAACGCCATGAGCTGCTACGAACCGGAGATGATGGACATCGAAGATGAGAACACCATGGAAAAGGCGGCGGCCCGCATCATTTCCAAGGTGCGCACCATCGCGGCGGCCAGCTACAAGATGTCGATCGGCCAGCCGCTGATGTATCCGCATCCCGAATACAAGTATTGTGAGAACTTCCTGCACATGATGTTCTCGATCCCCTACCGCGAATACTGGCCGACCCCGGAAGTGAGCCGCGCGCTCAACCTGTTCTTGATCCTGCACGCCGACCACGAGCAGAACTGCTCGACCAGCACGGTGCGCATGGTCGCCTCCAGCCAGGCCAACATGTTCGCCAGTTGCGCGGCGGGGGTGTGCGCGCTGTGGGGGCCGTTGCACGGCGGCGCCAACGTGGCGGTGATCGAGATGCTGGAATTCATCCGCCAGTCCGGCATGAAGGTGCCGGAATACATCGACCGGGTGAAGAAAAAAGACACCAAACTGAAACTGATGGGCTTCGGACACCGGGTCTACAAGAATTTCGACCCCCGCTCCAAGATTCTCAAGGAAGCGTCCGATAAGATGCTGGAACGGCTCAACATCAGCGATCCGCTGCTGGACATCGCGCTGCAAATGGAGGAAGCGGCGCTCAAGGATGATTATTTCATCGAACGCAAGCTGTATCCGAACGTGGATTTCTACAGCGGCATCACCCTGCGGGCGATGGGTATTCCGCTGAACATGTTCACGGTCATGTTCGCCATCGGCCGGATGCCCGGCTGGATCGCCAATTGGAAGGAAATCCACGACGATCCCAAGTCGCGCATTTACCGGCCGCGCCAGATCTACATCGGCCCCACCGTTCAGGATTACGTGCCGGTCAAGGACCGCTGATCCCAACCGGGAACCGTCCTGTTCGAGAACCGAACCCGCGCCGCCTTGTCGCATCGGCGGCGCTTTCGCCACTCACGCGAACTTCGATGTGGCTCGACGCTTTAACCAAAGATTTCATCGGCCTCGACACCCGCTACCGATTGGCCGACGGTCGGGTGACCCGCCGCCGCTATCTCGATTCGGCGGCCTCCACGCTGGCGCTGCGTCCAGCCCGAGAGGTGGCGGACGAACTGCTCGAACATTACGCCAACACCCATAGCGAGCTGCATTTCTCCGCCCGCATCGTCCATCGAGCATACGCCTGGGCGCACGTGCAGGCGCTAGCTTTTCTGAAAGCCGACCCCGACCGCTACACCGCCACTTTCGCCGGCAGCGGTTGCACCGCCTTGCTAAATCGACTGGCGCGGGCGCTGGCGGCGCGCCGGCCGGAGCGGGATGGGGTGGTGTTGACCTTGATGGAGCATCACGCCAACGACCTGCCGCACCGCAAACACGCCCGCCACATCGTTCATGCGCCGTTGAGCGGCGAACCGCCGGCGCTGGGCGCGGTCGGTCTGACGGCGCTGGCCGCCGTGCTGGAACAGCAGCGCGGCCGGATCAACTACGTCGCCGTCTCGGCGGCCAGCAACGTCACCGGCATCATCAATCCGGTTCACGACATCGCGGCGCTCGCCCACGCTCACGGTGCCTGGGTCGTCGT
This sequence comes from Candidatus Competibacteraceae bacterium, assembly GCA_016713505.1. Lineage (NCBI taxonomy): Bacteria > Pseudomonadati > Pseudomonadota > Gammaproteobacteria > Candidatus Competibacteraceae > Candidatus Competibacteraceae bacterium. The sequence continues at coordinate 191,249 of JADJPA010000002.1, forward strand.
GGATGCCTCCCAATATCTCGCCCACGCTCCGTTGCCCCTCAGCGACACGGGCGCCACCGACCGGGAACTGGATGCCGTGGTCTTTTCCGGCCACAAGCTCTACGCGCCCGGCTCGCCGGGAGTACTGGTGGCGCGGCGAAATTTGTTGGCCGATCAGGAGCCCGACGAACTGGGCGGCGGCATGGTGGACGATGTTCATTTAAAAGCTTATCGGGTGACTGGCCGCTTCCCGGACCGCGAAGAAGCCGGCACCCCGAACATCATCGGCGCGGTGCAGTTGGGCGCGGTGCTGAACATCTTGCAACGGATCGGCATGGCGCGCGTTCATGCCGCCGAGCAAGCCCGGCTTCGGGCGTTCATGGCGGAGCTATCGGCCCAGCCGGGCGTGCGGCTTTACGGCGACACCGATTTCGACCGCACGCCGCGCCTCGGGACCGTGGCCTTCAACCTGGACGGCCTGGAGCACGGCCTGACCGCCGCCGCATTGAACGATTATCACAACATCGCGGTCAGAAACGGTTGTTTCTGCGCGCATCCTTACGTTCGCGAACTGCTGAAACCGGAGCTGTGGGCCCTGGAGCTCGATCCCGACGCCGAGGATGCGGCGGCCTTGCTCGCTCGCCGGCAAGGCTTGGTGCGCGCCAGTTTCGGCCTGCATACCGATCGGGACGATCTGGCGGCGCTGCTGGCTGGAATTCGGGATCTGCTGGCGCGACCGGATCGCTATAGGGCGCTGTATCAGCCGGACGCGGACGGCGGTTTCGCGCATCGGACCTTCGCGGCGCCGGCCGAATCCTATTTCGACCCCGAAACGGCGCTCGATCGCGCGCTGTCTGGACTGAGTGTAACGCAAGATATACTATAGCGCCAACGACCTTAACGTCATCGAGCGAGTCTGCCACCATGCCTGACTTTCTTCGCAAACTCATCGGCCTGCTGTTGCTGCTGGCCACGGTCGGTGCCGTCTCCTGTCAGGCGCTGACGGCGGACCCTGCGAGCACCGCGCCGGCGCGGCCCGCTCAGTCCAGCGTAAATCATTGATTCCGCGCGCGCTGTCATGAACCGTTTGTTGGTGCTGGCCAGCGCTGTCCTGCTGTTGATGGTCCCCCTGGTGGTGCTGTTGCAAAGGAGAATTCGCATCGTGGCCGAACGCTACACGCCAGCTCCCCGCTCGGCCTCTCCGGCCAGGGGGCTGCTGATGTTCTTGTTGCCCTTACCGGTGTTGTTGGCCGCCGTCGGCGCCTTGATGCACGGCGATTTGACCGGCTTGTCCGACAACGGGATCTGCTATGGGCTGTTCCTCGGCGGCGCGCTGCTATTGCGGCGCGGCTTGCGCTCGGAAGCGGACTATCTGCGCCGCCAAGTCGCCAAAGCGCCCTGGCCGTTCAAAACGCTCGGCGGCGGCCTGATCGCGCTGGCGACCGCGACCACGGCCTGGACCAGCGTCGGACACTCGCCCTTGATGGCGCTCGTCTACGGCTTGCTCGCCCTGCTCGGTTGCTATCTGAGCTACGGTTTCGACCCGCACCGCGCCAAACGCTTCACCGACCGCGACGGCCTCGATTCCACCGACCGGGTGCTGGAGGCGCTGACCCAGGCCGAAGCCTCCATCGCCGCCATCGAGCACAGCACCCGCCACATCCACAACGCCGAACTCAACACCCGCCTGCGCCGCATCGCCGGTCAGGCCCGCCAGATCTTGACGATGCTGGAGGAAGACCCCCGCGATCTGCGGCGCGCTCGCAAATTCCTGAACGTCTATCTCGACGGCGCCCAGCAAGTGACTGAAGGCTACGCGAAAACCCACGGCCGCATCACCGCGCCGGAACTGGAGGACAATTTCCGCCGGGTTTTGGCGACCATTGAGGAGGTTTTCGCGGAGCAGCGGCAAAAACTGCTGGAAGCGGATGTCACCGATCTCGACGTGCAAATCGAAGTCTTGACGACCCAACTGAAACGGGAAGGCGTGGTCTGATGGAAAAATTTTTTCCAACTCCCCATGATTCGTTCATTCTTGCTTGAAAGACGGCTTCCACCCTTAAGGAATGGCACTGCATGAGCACGACGCCAACCCCTACGCTCGCTTCGCTGCCGGCATTGCCGCAAGAATTCGCCACCGCGCTGCCGCAAGTCCAACAGGACTTGGCCGCCCGTGCGCCGCTGGCCGCTCAGAACCAGCATCACATCGCCGCCTTGGTCGAGGAGCTGGATCTGAGCGATAGCAACTCCATCCTTTTCTTTGGGGGCAAGGCGCAAGAGCAGTTGACCGCCATTTCCGACCAAATGCTGGAAGGGGTGCGCAACAAGGACAGCGGACCCGCCGGTTCAGCGCTGAACGAAATGATCGCGGTGCTGCGCGGCTTCGATTTCGATGAACTCGACCCGAACAAAAAGCCCGGCCTCTTCGGTCGGTTGCTCGGCAAAACCAAACCGCTGGTCAAGATCGTCCAGCAATACGAGACCGTGCGGAACCAGATCGACGCCATCAGCGACGCCCTGGAACGGCACAAGACGCACTTACTGACGGACATCGCCGGTCTGGACCGACTTTATAACGCCAATCTCGACTATTTTCATACGCTGGAACTGTACATCGCGGCCGGCGACGCCAAATTGCACCAGGTCGATGCGGTGGACCTGCCGGCGCTGGAGCAGGAGGTCGCCGCCGGGACGGATATGGTCAAGGCCCAGCGGTTGCGCGACCTGCGCGCCGGCCGCGACGATCTGGAGCGGCGGGTTTACGATCTCAAGCTGACCCGTCAAGTGACCCTACAGAGCCTGCCCAGCATCCGGCTGGTGCAGGAAAACGACAAGGGTCTGATCTCGAAAATCAACTCCACCCTGGTCAACACCGTGCCGCTGTGGCGGCAGCATCTGGCGCAAGCCATCACCATCTACCGGTCCAGCCAAGCCGCCAAGACGGTCAAGGCCGCCACCGACCTCACCAACGAGCTGTTGCAATCCAACGCGGAAAACCTCCGGCAAGCGAATGCCCAAACCCGCGCCGAGATCGAGCGGGGCGCCTTCGACATCGACACGGTCAAAAAAGCCAACGCAACGCTGATCGCCACCATCGAAGACAGCCTGCGCATCGCCGACGAAGGCCGCCGCCGCCGCCGGGCCGCCACCGCCCAACTCGAAACCCTGGAAGGCGAACTGCGCCAGTCGCTGTCCGCCGCCCAGGCCCGCGCCCGCCAACCCGCCGGAGGCCGCTGACATGGGACTGTGGGACAAACTGCTCGGTGAATTTGTCGATGTCATTCAATGGACGGACGATGCCAACGATACGCTGGTCTACCGCTTCGAGCGCCGCGGCAACGAAATCAAGTACGGCGCCAAGCTGACGGTGCGCGAAGGCCAGACCGCCGTGTTCGTCAACGAAGGTCAGATCGCCGATGCGTTCCAGCCCGGCCTGTACGAGCTAAAAACCAACAACCTGCCGATCGTGTCCACTTTGCAGGCGTGGCCGCACGGTTTCGAAAGCCCGTTCAAGGCTGAGGTCTATTTCTTCAACACCCGCCGTTTCACCGACCTCAAATGGGGCACGCAAAATCCGGTCATGCTGCGCGACCCTGAATTCGGGCCGATCCGACTGCGCGCTTTCGGCAGCTATGTGATTCGGGTCAAGGACGCGCCGCTGTTTCTGCGAGACATCGTCGGCACCGACGGCCGCTTCACCACCGAGGAAATCACCCACCAGTTGCGCAACATGATCGTGGCGCGCTGCGCCAACCTCCTCGGCCAATCCAAGATACCGGCCTTGGATTTGGCGGGCAATTACGATCAGCTCGGCCAGTTCCTGCAACAGCGCATCGCCCCGGAGTTCGCGGCGGTCGGCTTGGAACTGACCAGCCTGTTGGTGGAAAACATCTCGCTGCCCAAAGAAGTCGAAGCGGTGCTGGACAAGCGCTCCAGCATGGGCATCGTCGGCAACCTCGACCAGTACACCCAGTTTCAAGCGGCGGAAGCATTGCGCGAGGCCGCCGGCCAGCCGGGCGGCGGCTCCGAGGCCCTGAACATGGGTTTGGGGCTGGCGATGGCCCAACGACTGAACGAAACTCTGAACCGACCGGTCCAAGCGGGGCAAGCCGCTCCAGCACCGACGACCTCCCCTCCGCCGCTGCCGGCCGTCAGGCATTATTTCGTGGCGGCCGACCACCAGCAGACCGGACCGTTCGATATGGACGAACTGCAGCGGCAGGCGCGGAGCGGTCGACTCACTCGCACCACGATGGTGTGGGTCCAAGGCATGGCGAACTGGACGCAAGCCGGCGAAGTGCGGGAGTTGGATCCCCTCTTCGCCCACCTGCCGCCACCCCTGCCCAATGCCTGAATGCCATGCTGGCTCACGCATTGGTTTTCAACAACCCAACGTTTCTGACAACTCGAAGATCACAGGAGATTGCTATGGGACTTTTTGATTTTCTCGTCAACCAAGGTAAAAAGCTGTTCGGCGCTGACGACAACGATCCCGCCGCCAAAATCAAACAGGAAATCGAGACGGCCAATCCCGGCGTCAAGAATCTCGATGTCAAATTCAAAGACGGCCAAGTCCAATTGTCCGGGGACGCGATAACCCCGGAAGCCATGGAAAAGGCGGTCTTGATGGCGGGCAATATTCAAGGGGTTGGCAGCGTCACCGCCGACCAGTTGAAAGCACCGGCGCAAACGGGCAAGGTCGAGTATTACACCATCAAATCAGGTGATACCCTGTCATCCATCGCCAAGCAATTCCTGGGCAACGCCTCGGCGTACAATCAAATTTTCGAAGCGAACCGGGAAGTGATCCGCGATCCCGACAAGATTTTTGTCGGCCAGAAAATCCGCATTCCTTTAGGATGATGCGGCGAGGCTGACACGGCGGCTAGCGCCTATTGAAGCTAGCGATGCAGGGTGACCGACGGCCACCCTGCGAGTTTGAATGAAGCCACCAACGAGGACACCGGAATGGATGCATTAAAAATCTTGAGTAGTTTGCTGGGCAACAACGCCACTTCCTCTGGGATCGGCGGGCAGTTTCTCGATCAAATGGTCGGCGGTTTAATGAGAGGCGGCGCACAACCTGGCGGAAACTGGGGCGGTGGCTTGGGGAGCGTGTTGGGTAACATGCTCGGCGGCGCGCAAAGCGGCGGAGCGGGCGGCCTGGGTGGCTTGCTCGGCGGCCTGATGGGCAATCGGGCGCAATCCGGCGCCACCGGTGGCCTGGGCGACGTACTCGGCGGCCTGATGGGCGGCGCCCAAGGCGGCGGGCTCGGCGGCCTGCTCGGCGGCCTGATGGGCGGCGGAAACAGACCGCAAAGCAGCGGCGTCAATTTGGGCTTGCTCGGCGGTCTGGCCATGGCGGCCTATCAAATGCTGGGCAAGCGCGGCGAGACCGCGGCGCAATCATCGCTGGCTGGACTGGAACAGATGGTGGCGTCCGGACAAGGTGTTGCCCCGGCGGCCGTCACCGAGATGCAGCAGCAGGCCCTGGTCATGATCAAGGCGATGATCAACGCTGCTAAAGCGGATGGCAAGGTCGACGAACAAGAGCAGCAGAACATCCTCTCCAAAGTGGCGGGCGTCGGTGCGAAGGAAGCAGAATTCCTGCAAAACGAACTGGCCAAACCGCTCAATCTGGAATTCCTCAACGGCATCGCCCGCGAGATGGCGCCGGACATTTATCTGGTGTCGCTGATGGCGATCAATCTCGATACCAAGGAAGAAGCCAACTACATGGACCAACTGGCGCAGACCTTGGGATTGGACGCACAGGCGGTCAACGCGATCCACCAACAAATGGGCGTGGCTCCGCTGTATTCCTGAGCAAATCGGGGCGAGTCGACTTCAACTCAGCGGCGGCCGGCCATGCTCTGGCCGGCCGCCGCTTCGAGATTAACAAAACGGTGAAAACGCCGGCGGCTCGCTTTCCGGTAAATTCGCCGCTTGCAAGATGCGATTCCACAAATCGGGGAGCGTCAGTTCCAGCGTCTGGCAAGCCTCGTCCAAGCTGATGTAGCAGTGCGCGACCAGAAACCGGGAGGCGGCGCGTTCGCTCGCATGGCGGGTCTCTGAGGGTAGTTCTTCAAAACGCATCGGCGACCTCCGCGAAGACGTTCGACCGGCCTTCCAAAGCAGAGCCGCTAGTATAACCCTTTGCCAGAAATAATATTTATGTCAGAAAAGCCCACCTGAAGCCGCATCGTCCTAAAACGATGCGGTGTTAAAGCGGATTCAGGCCCGACCGCGCGCGGTCAAGCTTGGTCCGGCCCAATGTTATGGGTCGTCTCGAAACGCTGGAGAACGGCTTGCCAATGCATCGCTACTTTCGGCTGTTGGTGACGATTGGCGGTGTCGATGTCATCGCGAATCATCTGATCGATGATCTGTTCGCCACCCGGTTCGTGCGCCAGACAACAGCCGTATTCGGCCGCGACGATTTCCGGCAGCCGCTCGTGCCGGGCGATGGCTTCGATCTCGCCTTCTTCCAGGTCGGTCAAGTGGACGCAATCTTTGTAAGTCAACATGTCACACCTCCTCGCCTAACGATACCGTCTCGATCCGGCTAAAGTCGGATTTTCCGAGGCGTTGACCCGCCATTCAAACGTTGAACTCCACACGCCGAACGACCACACCCAACTCCTTTACTTCCGCCGAATGCGACAGTCCGGCCATCCTGAGAAACAGGGGCCGTACCGCTCCGCCCCGATTTCAGCATCGGTTCGGCTTTGGCGCGGCACACATTTCTAACATCATGATAACACATTAGCCTCATTTTTAAAATGGTTTATAAATCCAGTGGAAATCGGCGCAAGGACGTCAAGCATTCCGGTCGGATGCTAAACTGTGCCAACGCCTAAGTCCTTCCATGCCGTCCGGCCCTAATCTCAGGGGTGCTCCCGCAGTCGACGGCGGACGGACGCCGGGGCAGCGAACGAGGCGACCCTTTTCTGCTTTCCCAACCTTCGAGAGAACAGTCTCCATGAGCGAGTTGTTTCGCTACGAGCACGGCATTTACGCCATCGATTCCGGCTATATCCGGCCCCTGCTCGCCGCCGTTCATCTTATCGTCGAGAATGGCCGGGTCGCGGTGGTGGACACCGCCAGTCAAGCGTGCCAGCCGCGCGTCCTGGCGGCGTTGCAGGCGCTGGGTTTGGCACCGGCCCACGTCGATTATGTATTTCTCACCCACGTTCATCTGGATCATGCCGGCGGCGCTGGCGCGCTGATGGACACCTTCCCGAACGCCCGGCTGATCGTCCATCCGCGCGGGGCGCGGCACATGGCCGATCCCAGGAAACTGTTCGCCGCCGTACAGGCGGTGTACGGCGCGGAAGAAGCGCAACGCTTGTACGGCGATCCCCTGCCGATAGCCGCCGACCGCATCATCACCGCCGCCGATGGTTATAGCTTCGACTTGGCCGGCCGCACCTTGGTTTGTTTGGAAACGCCCGGCCACGCCAGCCACCATCTGTGTCTGCTCGACACTCGCAGTGGTTGCCTGTTCACCGGAGACATTTTCGGCATGTCCTTCCGTGAATTGGATGTCGGCGATCGTCCGTCCATCATCCCGACCACCTCGCCGACGCAATTCGATCCGGCGCTCATGCATCAATCGGTGGATCGAATTTTGGAGCAACAGCCGCCGGCGGTTTATCTGACTCACTTCTCCCGTGTTGAGGAGGTCCCGCGTCTGGGCGGCGACCTGCATCGCTTGATCGACGCCCATGTGGCGACCGCCGAGCGCGAGCGCGACAGCGGCCCGGAGCGCGAGGCGCGAATAGCGGCCGGTCTGTGGGCGCTCGTCGAGACCGAAGCGATCCGGCAAGGCTGGCGGCTGTCGCCCGATCACTGGCGGCCAGTGCTTGAATCGGATATCGAACTCAACGCCCAGGGGTTAAATTACTGGCTCGATCATCGGAATGGTTAAACAGGCCACAGCTATTGCCCGGAATAAATCAAGTGTGGGCGCCATCCCTTTTGTACCGCGGCGCCCCATCTTTCCGGTGCAGGAAACCGCCAACGTGACTACACGGCGTCCTTCACTTTCCGCAAACGTCGCCACAACCCGCCGACGCTGAAACAGCAGCCCCACGCCCAGCCCAGCCACCGCAGCACGGCCAGCGCCAGCCACAGCGCCCAAGCCAGCATCAGACCGCGATAGAGCCACAGCGGCGCGGAAATCACCCACGCGGTCGGCAGCGGTCCGGCCGTCCGATCCTGATCCCAGTTCAACTGCCAAGCGCTGGAATGATGGCCGGCGACCTGCATGTCCGGCGCTCCCAGCAAGCCCTGTCTGCGGTCGATGGTCGCGGTGGTTCCTGGCGCACCGTCCGGCCGACCGATCTGCAAGGTCACGCGCTTGCCCGGCCAAGGCCGCCATTCCGGCAACCAACGCCCTTCAGCATCGATGCGTCGCACCAGCGGAATACCGGCGCTCCGCACGTGCCAGAGCGGGCCGGCCCGCAAGCGCCAGACTTCGATCAACTCATCCCGCTCCGCCGCTTGCAGCACCAGCTCGGAACCCCGGTTCAGCGTTGCGCTCCAGGCGACTTCGACTTGGTTCGGGGGCAGGTTGAGCGATACCCGACCGTCGCGCACCCGGATATCCAGCGTGGTCACCCGCTCGCCGGTTAACAACGGAACGTCCACCACCACCGCCGAATCGGCTTGACTCAACCGCCGCACGCGGGTTTGCACCCGCCAATCCACATCCAGCACGATCTCCCGCTCGACCTGCACGAACGGCGGCATCACCCCGGCTTGCAGCGGCGTCGCGGCGGTCTGGCGCTGGCGGGTCAGTTGCAATTGCCGGTCGGCGCGTCCTTCGATGTACCTCTCCACCAGCCAGCCAGCGATGTTGAGTTCGACCCGACCCGTGAGCGTGGCGCTGATTTTTTGTGGGGCGATTTGCCAGCCGACCGCCGGCAGATCGCCGATCGCAGCCGGTTCCAGCCGGCTGTCGGCGACCAGTTGCAGGTTGTTCGACTGCCGCACTTCCACCCCGCTGGTCCCGGCGTCCGACAATTGGGTGATGAATTGATCGTCGCCGTTGATCTCCACCCGCCCCAATCGGGGCGCGGGCGCGGCCTCCAAACGGGTTCGGTTCAAATTTCCGCTCAAATGGTCCTGCACGGTGTAACCGCCGCCGGCAAAATCCAGCCAGAGACTGCGATGCAAAGTCAGGTGTTCGGGGACGGTCTCGGTATCGCCGCGCGTGCGGGTAATGAAGCGCAACGCTTCGCCGGGCTGCAACAGATATGCCGGCCATGGCCGCCACTCCGCCGGCACATTGGTTTGGGCCGGGTCGAGCGCCGGCGCACCGCTGAGCTGTACTACCCGCAGCGCGTTTTGCGCTTGAAAGCTCCAAATCTCCTGCTGGGGCCAGAGCGCCGCAACCTCGGCTCGGGCCAGCGTTTCCACCGGACCGCGCTGCCGAGCCGTCAAGCTGATCGTCCAGTTCCCCGGCTTCAGTTGCACTCGCAACCGTCCGTCCGGCTCCAATCGGGCGGGCAAGGGGCTATCCAGCGCCAGCGGCAGAAATCCGGCAACAGCACGGGCCCGAGCGTTTCTTCCCGCGCCTGCCCGGACACGCGCAGTTCCAAGCGAGTCGTGATCTCGAACGGAATTCCGTCAGTCAGCAAGCGAAAAACCTGTAAGTCGAGCGCGTCCTGTTGCGCCGCTTCGGTCGGGCGTTGGCGCAACCACAGCACGCCATCGCTCTCCAGCCGAGACGCGGTACCGGCTCGCCGTCGATCCGAGTTCCAGCAGCGCGTTGCGCGCTGGAACTCGGATCGAATCCGGTAACGTTCTCCAGAAAAACCGCCCGCTGAGGCGATGAGCGCCGGTCGGAACCTTAACCGCCGGTCGGCCATCCCGTTCCAGCACCGGCACCACTGAATCGGCCAGACGCACCTCTTGCGGCCAATGACGCCGGTCGCCAGGCAAGATCAGCCAGCTTTCCCGGTCGGCGTGCGCTTGCTGGAGAAATTCACCACCGCGCGTCGAGATCGAGCTTGAGCAGCGACGGCCAAACACACTGATGCTGGTCTAGCGCGTCGTAGTTCACAGGACAGCCTTGGTCCGACCGATCCTGCAACACCCATCCTATCCAGGGTTGCAGCACCGGCGGAACCGCTGCCGGCGCATTCGAGGCGAGCGGCGCGTTTTCGAGCGGATCGGCCGCCCGAACCGGCGGCGCCCACAGCCCCGACCAAAGCACCAACGGAAACAATAGCGTGATAAAGACGCGCCGAATCGACCACTTATCGATACGCATCAGGCTTCCCTTGAAAGTCTCTTGAATGAATCAGTTGATCGCAAGACTGAAAATAGTGGAAAGTATCCAGACTGTCACTTGACCGCAGAGGCGTTCGGATCTGAGGAAGCCGCCACCTCCAAACCATGCGGATCGGTGCCGCAATCCCGTTATTGGAACCCCTATCATGCCCGCCACCCCTCACCCGCTGCTCCCCGACATCCTGACCCAGCGCGAACTGCGTGAGTGCGGCAGTTGCGGTGCTCGCTTCGTGGGCTTGCGCTGGCACAGCCGCTGCTCGGACTGCTGCCGCGGAACCCATGTTGGCCCATACCCGAACGGTCCCTCTGCCAGCGCCGAACTCAAACAGACCCAAGCGGAGTTGGCGTCGGTTCGGCTGGAACTCGCGCGACAGCAACAGCTGGCACGAGATGCAACGGCCAAGCTAGTCGAACTCGAGCGCGCCCGCGCTGTTTTGCAAATCGAGCGCGACCAGTGGAAACGCCGCTATCACGCGGTTCTCAGCCGATCAGACACGCGCTCGGCCGTCCCTCCCGACATCCTGCGGCGTCTGCTCTGGCTGTGCCATCCCGACCGGCAAGGGGAAAACGAGAACGCCAACCTCACCACGGCCTGGCTGCTCTCCCAGCGGGCACGATAATGATTCCGGGCGGCCTGAAAGCCGCCCTTGCAAACGCCGAACCCGCTTCGGAGCAATGCGGGTCTGGCGATGGCGAGTCAGGTCATGAGCGCTAGTGCGCGTTGGGATCAAAGCCGTCGGAGAGAGTTTGCAAGAAGGCGACGATGGCGTCTTCATCCTCGTCCGACAGACCGAGATTGCCCAGATCGTTGTTATTGACGTTCGCCGCCACCTCCGGCGCGGGCCAACAATCCTCGGTTAACGCTTGGGCTTCGGTATAACCATCAGGGCAATGGTCCTTGATGTCTCGCGTGTTATAGAAATGCACGATCCCCTTCAGGCTCTTGAAAAAGCCGTTGTGGGTATACGCCTTGACGAAACCTGGATTCGGCCGTTTGTCGACGTTGCGCAGCGTGGGAATCTTGTGCTTGCCGTAATTGGCCCGCCCGAGAAACCAATACCAAAGCTTGGTCTCCAGAAAACCGCCCAAACCTAAATCGACAAAGTGCGGATTGGCGTTGTAAGCCGGATTGGCGGGGTTTTTAGGCACCCCCAAATTCTCGAAGGTGAAATCGGTAAACAGCGGTTTGCCGCCGCTGGCCTCGTGGCAACGGGCGCAACGCGCCTCACCTTTGAACAGCTCGAACCCCCTCTGCTCCTGAGCCGTCAGAATGACGTTGCCTTGCAGGCTCTGATCGAGCTTCGAGCTGAAAGCGTTCGCTTCGGACGAGCCTTCGAACGCGGCGATGCTTTGCGCGATCAAGCCGTAAACCCGATCTGATGTCATCCTATCGAACAGGGAAAGCCTGACGGTCGCCCCTTCCGTGGCGCAGGCGCGCTCGATGTCGTGAGGCCAGCCGATCGCGCAGGAATACGAGCCCCAAACCTGTTGGAATTGGCCCGAATAACCGTCCGCATTGCAAACCCGATACACCACGCACGCGGAATCCGGCAACGCCTGTTCGACTGGATTCAGAAAAGGCTTTTGAGCTTGATCGGCGGTCGGGTCACCCAGCTTCTCGCCGGTCGCCCGGCCGTCCCAGAAGTTGCCGCCCACGAATTCGTTAAACCTTAAATGAAAAAACGGGCTGAATGTCGCGTAAGCCGCACTGGGGGGCTTGCGAGTTCCAAACCGGCCAACTATCGAGCCTTGATGGGCGGCGCCCGCCGCGTTGAAGGCGGCGTTGGGCCCGCTCCAACCCATCGCCGGCACATGGCAGCTCACGCAAGCCTGGTTGCGGTTGAGGGATAGGTTTCGATCAAAAAAGATCGACCGCCCAAGTTGCTCCAGAGCGGTAGCTGCGTGAACTGATACAGAAGCTATCGCAGCTATGGCCCCTACTATCACAAAAAAGAACTTATTGATTAATTTTTCTATCATTTTCTAACCTCCCAATTAAAAAACCATAGACTATTAATACTGACTGACACGGCTTCATAAAGGCATTTGAGTCAAGTGATGTCTACCACTTTCCAAATACCTGTTTAAGTTTCTGTCAAAATCGTGAAAGAATATACGGCATAAGCAAGAAATAAATAATCTACGTTTTTAGTATGATATGTATTAATACATACACATTTAATTCCCTTTAAGAAGGTGGCAACCAGCGAAGGCCTCGTTGTCCCATCGGCCGGCAAAGACTCACGTTCCGCGCGCCGGTCTCAAAAATTCGAGTCGATTGCATCCAAACGCCTGGAATTTGCGTATAAGCCAGTAACATACTGATGGTATGGAGCTTGACTCACGCGCCGGCCCGCGCCGGCCCGCCTTCCTTCCCACCTTTGGCAAACATCCGCTATGCGCGACACGTCTCCCTTGCTGGTGAAAACCGATTTTCCGGTCCTCCATCGCGGCCGTCTGGACACCGTGCAGGTCAATCTGGGTTATCGCTGCAATCAGTCCTGCACCCATTGCCATGTGGCGGCTGGCCCTCAACGCACTGAGAAAATGACCTGGGATACCATGGAGTTGGTGTTGCGCTATCTGTCGCTACGAAAGGTCGCAACGCTGGATCTGACCGGCGGCGCGCCGGAGTTGAACCCTCATTTCCGCGCCTTGGTCGCCCGCGCCCGCGCGCACGACGTTCGGGTGATCGACCGCTGCAATCTGACCGTTCTCAACGAGCCCGGCCAAGAGGATTTGGCGTCGTTCCTAGCCCGACACGCGGTCGAGGTCACGGCGTCGCTGCCCTGCTATCTGGAGGAAAACGTCGATCAACAGCGCGGCAAGGGCGTCTTTGAATCCAGCGTGACCGGCTTGCGGCAACTGAACGCGTTAGGCTATGGCCGCGACCCTAGCGGCTTGGTGCTGAATCTGGTCTACAACCCGCTCGGGCCGGTATTGCCGCCGGATCAAGCGGGGCTGGAAGCCGCCTACAAACGGGAATTGGCGAACCGCTACGGCATCGTGTTCAACCGGCTGCTGGCGCTGGCTAACATGCCGATCCAACGCTTTGGCAGCCAATTGATTTCCAAAGGACAATTCAAACCGTATATGGAACTGCTGAAATCCGCTCATCGCGATGAAAACCTGGCGGCGGTGATGTGCCGCAACCTCATCTCGGTGGACTGGCAAGGCTACGTTTACGACTGCGATTTCAATCAGATGCTGAAGCTGTCGCTCGGCGCGGGCGGGGCGAAGCCCACCCACATCGCCGCATTGCTGGAGCGGGAATTGACCGGCGCTCGGATCAGGGTCGCCGATCACTGCTACGGTTGCACCGCCGGCCAGGGTAGCAGTTGCGGCGGCGCGCTCGATTCCGCATCCGTCGCCGCGTGATAGCGCCCCCATCACGCTCGCCTCAAACACGGCGATCCGGTTTTCCAATTTACTTTTTGCTTTAGGAGTCTGTATGCCCGCTCGTATCCTGATTTCTTTTGCGGCCCTTATCGTGCTTGCGCTGGGTTTTGTCGCGCCGCTTCGTTCCGCTGAATTGCCTGGCACCCAAACCCTGGTTTCACCGCATGATTTTGAGACGCTGGTCACCAAGCTCGAAGCGGCGGTGGCCGAGCACAAACTGGCGGTGGTCGCCAAGGCCAGCGCCAGCAAAGGCGCCGCCGCGCGCGGGGTAAAAATCCCCGGTAACGCCGTGATCATGGTGTTTCGCAACGATTATGCGGTGCGGATGTTGGAAGCCAGCGCGCCCGCCGGCATCGAAGCGCCCCTGCGCTTCTACGTGACCGAGAACGCCGCCGGTAAAGCCAGTTTGACCTGGCGCGCGCCGAGCGCGACCTTTGCTCCTTACGGCAATGCCGCGCTCGATAAGATGGCTGAGGAGCTCGATCCGATTTTCGCCGCCATCGCCCGTGACGCCGTGCGCTGACGCCAACGCCTGTGGCGGCGAGACGCCGTTGATCTGCTGGCCGAGTACGTGCTGGCGATGCGTCACGGCATCGGCCTGGACAAAATCTTCTCCACCATTCTCATTTACCCGACCTTGGCCGAGGCCAACAAATACGTGGCCGGGGTTTGGAAAAAAATGCCTTCGACCGTGTGGCTTGCGCGGCCAGCAGGCGGTCGAAAGGGTCTTTATGGACCGGTGATTTCCCACAGGCTCGCGCTCAACCCTCTATAAATTTTCGCCCCTTAACGATCTTTGCTTTGACGATTTTCCACTCTTGCCCGCTCACATCCACGGCGCGAAACATGTGTTCGATCGGCCCTCCGCCGTAAAACGAATTCGCCGCCTGCATCCACGCGCCCAAAAGCGCGTCCGGGCCATTTTGGCCGGGCTGGATACGCTGGAAGAAACGATTGAGCATGACTTTATTGATCTCAACGCCGCATTGGGCCGCGTACCCAAGCAGCAACGGGTTCCAGAATAACTGGCGGAGGATTCGGATCGTCGCCTCATCTCGCAACACACTACACGCGCCCCATATCACCACCGAACAGAGTTCATGAAGCCGAAACCCGCTGGCGTTCTTGAGCAATTCCCGGCTAGGTTCCTGCTCTGTAACCACGGTTATTCTATCTGGTTTGAAATCGATAGCCGCAAAATCGCCATAGAGCGTCACGGGCGCAAAATGGCCGCTAAAATAGACCCAATCTGGCAATCCGCCAAAAAACGTGGCCAGTTGCTCGGCGGTCACCGAACTACCGATGAGCGAATTTTCGGGCGACATTCCGATCTTCTGACACCCGGCTTCCCACAGTCGCGCATCGCTGCCATCACCCAAATCCAAAGTCGAATATTTCATTCTTTCGCCCTCGATGCGCGGTTGATCCACTGAAGCTAACGGTTTTTAGCAAATCCCGCGCCATCGCCCGAGAATGTCGCAGCGCCAGATAATCCAATACGGTCATCGCTTAAACTGACCGGACCCAGTGGAACGTTCTTTTTTCCACCCCCGTCGAAACCGGACAATTGCGCTGGATGGTCCAGCAACACGGTTTTTCGCGGTATCGGAATCCAGAACGAGGCCACAGCCAGGATTGAAGCCAGCCCTAAAACGAGGGTCTGCTTGCGATGGAGTTGAGCATTCATCTCTACACGGCTCTTTGGTAGATCAAATTTAAGGTGCGATGAATCCGCTTGTTTGGTATTCCCCATCAAGCACCGCACGGTTCAAACTCAGCGCGTTATTTGATAAGAGCCGCGAGCGCGATTTACCCCATAAAAAAGGCCGACTTCCGTATCGGCCTTACAGATCGCCCGGCGGTGCGCCGAGGTGCGCTCACTGAGCGTAGTAGTTGACGTACATTCCCATCCGCAGGCTCAAGCTGGAATCGCGGGTGGCGTAACGGCGGATTTTGAAGGTGTAGTTCCCGGAAACGGTCGGCGTAAAGGTCACATCCTCAAACGGGTCATCCCAAGATGCGGAACCGCCAACGTAGCCGCCGTTCGGATCGTACACGCTCAGATCGAGATCCAAACCGATGGGGTGTGCATCGGCGCGATGGTCGTAGGTGTAAGTGCCGCGCGTGAGCCAGCTCAACACTACCCGAACCTTGTCCCATGAATTGGAGACAAACAAGGTCTTGACCACATAACCGTCGGTCGCGCCATCCTGTGCGTCGAAGGTGTTGAACGCATTGGTGCCGCCCGACCACCAGTACCAATGGCCGCTCCATTGCGCGCTGGCGAAGTCGATGCCACCCAGACCCACCTTGTCGTAGCCGCCGCTGATGGGGTCGGTGGCGCCGGCCAGCAGCTTGGCCTTCACCAACTGCGGACGGTATTGAAGATAGGTGGAATGCGACATCATGTCGGCCGCGAACGCGGCGGCATGGGGGGTGGCTTGGCTGGTACCGGTCATGGTGAAGCCACCGGCGGTCACGCTAGCGCCGGGCGAACTGATTTCGGGTTTTTCATTGCCCGTGTCAGGGTCCACGAACGGCGAACTGCTGACGATGGTGTCGTTGGCGTCATCGTAGTTAGCCACCGAGATCACGTTCAGGCCCTTGCCCGGCGAGCGCACGTTGCCGGTGCCGGCCCCCGTGTTGCCTCCGCTGTTGAACACCGCGATGTTGTTGTCGTAACTGAAATTATCCCAGTCTCGATCGAGCGTGTTATAGCTGATCGTGTCGTTGCTGCTGTGGGAGCGAGTGATGATGTGGATCGGCGAATTGCCGCCTACTCCGTCCAGATCGCTGCTCTGCGGCAGGACCGCGCCGCCGCGACAGTAGATGAACGAGTCGGGCGACACCGCCCGCAAGATGGCCCCCACATTGCGGGAATGGTCGGTCTCGCTGCCGGACAGGCGATCGTAGTTAGTGATGCGCGATTCGTCGGCGCAGCCGCTTTCGGTCATGTAAATGCCGATGCCGTTGCCGCGCGTGTTGGCGTTGGGCAGCGCCGAGGTGCTGATGCTGGTGGCGTCCATGGCGTCGTTGATGTCATCCTTGCCCGGTTCATGCGGTTCGATGCCGGCCAACACGGCGTCACGAGAATCGATCAGCGCTCGCAACTGCTTGGCGGTCAAATCGAGGGTCGCTCCCAACCGGCCTTGCGCCAACGCTTCTTCCAAGCTTTTCTGCCCGGCCAAGCCATGGCGGTTGGCCCAATCTTGCAGGCTTTGCGCGCGAGCGGTATTCCGCTTGGTGCGGGCCGCCTGCTCTTCCTGAGCGCGCCGGTCGGCATGAGCGGTCATATCGGATTCCGATATTTCCTTATCGTTGAGCAATCCCTTAACCCAGCGGCCTTTCTCGACTTCGCCCGAACCTGTTTCCAGCACTTCATTACTGACATCGACCGGCAGGTTCAAGGCGATCTCAACTTGCAGGGTCTGGCTGGTGAGCTTGGCTTGCTCCAGCTTGGTCAGCGCTTCCAGGACGCGCGGATCGACCAATGGCGCTGTGCCGCGCGGCACATCTTTTTCGTTGATGAGCTTGTTGGAGCCATCGCTAACCTCGGTGCGAACGTTGCCCTTGGCATCAATGATTTTGACGAAGGTAAAGGTCTGGCCGGCCAGAACGCGAGTTTTCTTCTCGACGGTCTGTTCGGCGGCCGAGGCTAAGGAAATCGAAGTCAGACCGTAGCTCGAAGCCAGCAGGCCGGTGATGACGGCAACATAAAGGCGAGAACGTGGTTGTACGCTCATAAAATCTAACACTCCTTCGGATGCGGGCGGGCTAGGCCTTAGCGGTTCGCCGCTCGCCCACCACTACCGAGCTGCAACCACGACCTCCCGCACACTGTCCGGGTCGGCATACTCGGTTTTCCCCCGCTAACGTTTCATGGTTCAAATCGGTTGCATCAAAATAGCGTTGTCGGTCCCAAGCGCCCGCCCAACGCGCTACCATGGCGTGTCCGCCGATTCGGCGAGCCGATCATCTTCTGGAGTGGGTATGGCGTGGGTACTGCTGGTACTGGCGGGATTGTTTGAAGTGGGTTGGGCCATCGGCTTGAAATACACCGACGGCTTCACCAAATTGTGGCCCAGCCTGGGAACGGTCGCCGCCATGGCGCTCAGTTTTGTCCTGTTGAGCGAGGCGATGAAGTCGCTAGCAGTGGGTACGGCCTACGCCGTCTGGGTCGGTGTCGGCGCGGTCGGCACCGCGCTACTGGGTATCGCCCTTTTCGACGAACCCGCCAATGCCGGCCGCCTCGTCAGCCTCGGGCTGATCGTACTAGGGATCATCGGGCTCAAACTGGCGTCACCCGGCTAAAATGAGGTCGGAAGCCGCGCCAAAACCGCCGCTGGCCGGCTTGCTGGCGCGCGTAAAAGCCTGGGGTTCAAAAATACTGGCGTCCGCCACGACGGTCGAGGAGGCGCGCTGGTTTGAAGCACGCGGCGTCGATGGCATCATCGCGCAAGGACTGGAAGCGGGCGGCCATCGGGGGATATTTTTATCGGACGATGTGACCACCCAAATCGGTACCTTCGTCCTGTTGCCGCAAATCGTGCGAGCGGTAAGCCGTCCGGTTATCGCCGCGAACCGATCGCCGCACTCTAGGCGCCAGCGGCCAGCCCTAGCGCATTCTCCTTCCGATCTCTTGCAGGTAATAATTTAAGAACACACTCATATCTTGCTGTTTCTGGGTCGGATAGTCGGAATAGGACTTGACTTGCAATAGAAATGCGCCCATCCCTACCATAAAAACCAGCCCCATCCCCAACAAAATTCCGAACCAGGGCGCCCGCTGAAAGCGACGCCCTAAGTACCATGAGACTACCGCCGTAACGAAAAGCGCGATGAGCAGTATCGGCGCGACGATCCAAAGCAGAAAGCCATTAGCGGCGACCGCATTAATACCGATGTCGTAATAGGCCATGTACATGCTCGTCAGGCTCAACGACAACCAAGTCACCCAGAGCGGAAACAAAAAATAAAGCACTGTGATGACCGACCGAAACAACCGATGGTTTTCCCTTTTTTCACCCATCGCAACCCGCTACCGCTAGCCATTATGCCGCTCGAACTCTGGCTCGCCTTCGTGGCGACTTCCGTGGTCCTGCTCATCATCCCAGGGCCTACCGTCCTGACCGTGATCAGCTATTCAGTGGCGCAGGAGCGGAGCGCCGCCGCGGCGTTGGTGGCCGCCGTGGCGCTCGGTGATTCGACCGCGCTGTTGCTGTCGCTGCTGGGCCTCGGCGCGCTGCTCGCCACCTCGGCTTGGTGGTTTACGGCGATCAAGTGGATCGGCGGTTTGTATCTGCTCTATCTGGGCGTCAAGCTGTTTCGAGCCGGCGTCTTGCCGGCCGAACCCGAGGCGTCGCCGGCATCGCTTTCGCGCTGGCGGCTGTTCGCCAACACGTATCTGGTCACGGCGCTCAATCCCAAGGGCATCGTCTTTTTCGTGGCCTTTCTACCGCAGTTTATCAGCCCCTCCGGCAGCGCGCCGCAGCAGCTTTGGCTGCTCGCCGTCACCTTCGTGGCGCTGGCGGCGGTGAACGCCACGCTCTACGCCACCTTCGCGGCGGCGGCGCGCCGGATGCTGGCATCGGCCAAATCCCAACGCCGCTTCAATCTGGCCGGAGGCTCGCTGCTGTTCGCCGCCGGCTTATGGGCGCTGCTGGTCAAACGGCCGGTCTGACGCGCTACCAAAACGGGCCGGGCCGGTAACCCCACGGATAAAACGGCCCATAACCGGGGCCGGGCCAGAACGGATCGGGAACGTAGATTACATCGGCCCCCCGCCGCTCCGACCACAGCCGATGATGTTCCACCATCACCACCGGATAGGTGTAACGATACTTGCCGACCTGACCGGCCGTGGTATCGCTCACCAGACCTACCATGGTGATAGGTCTGCCCACCGCATAGATGGCGGGGTCCAGAAAGCCGGGGACCTGCGCCAAAAAACGCCCTGCGCTGTTGTCGGCCAGGATAGGCCGGCCATAGTCTTCCAACGGATGCTCGACGATTTCCAGCCAAGTGTCCTTGCGCTGGTTGTCGACCCGCGCGATGGTGCCACCCCAACGGACCCGCGTCTGAAGAAAGATGTCGGTCCGCTCGCGCACCGCCGCCAGGGTCGGCCCTTGAAAACCGGCATCCCGAATCGGATCGTAGATCGCCGGCCCCGTCGCGCAACCGGCTATCCATCCCAACATCAACAATCCAAACCAACGGCAAGAAATGCTTCGAACGCGCGTTCTCTTTTCGATCGTCATGTTCGTACCCCTTCAAGTAGCAGCGACCCTGCCCGCTCAAACCTCTGGAGTCTGCCGGGCGCGCGTTTTCGCGGCCGATCGTTTGCGGCTTTTTGTCTCCAATCGTTCGCGGAGCCGGCGCACGCTCCCCGCCCTGGCCGCTTGGTTTGGGCCGGTCGCGAGCGGGGTCGCATTGCCAACCGCGCCAGCGGTGCCGGTTTCGTAGGTTTCGGCTGCACCGGCGGACGCAACAGCCGACGCGACGCCCGAGGCCGCATCCAGAAAGCTCAAGTCATCATCGAAAGGCTCCGCTTCATGGTCCGATAGCTCGGGTTGAAACCGGGCCGTTCGCGGCCTCGGTAACCGGACCGTCGAGGGGCGCGGCAACGCCATGATGCCGGTGGCCGTCACGGCCAGCCCGGCGCGGGGCTGCCCATTTTGGTCTTCCCACTGGTTCAGACGCGCTTTCCCGGTCATCGACACCGCATCGCCGGCCTGAAGCAGCGCCAAGTGCTCGCCGGCCTCGGCAAACGCAATGACGTTGCACCAAACGGACGAACCATCATCGACATCCGCCAGCAGCTTCGCCGTGGCGAAAGGATTGCCGTTTTTGGCAACGCGCTGCACCGGGGTTTCATACACGGTTCCAGTCAGCAAAATGTGGAGCATATGAAACGTCCAACCAGGAGCGGAATGATGAGAATACCAAGGAGTTAAATAACAGGCTTTTCAATTCCATCGTAGACCTGTTTTAAAGTTTTTGCGCGCTAAACTCACGATGATAGCGCTTGACTTCCAGCCGCCGGGCCGACTCCGCCGCCTGAGGTTGTGCGCGGTGGCCAGACCGATACCGAAACCAACCGATACCGAAACCAACCGAATCCAGCGAAACCCGCTAGCCCCTAATCGGCTTATTCCGCATGACCGCCGCCGGTCTGCTTTGCGGATTCACCGAGTAAGCGCGGCGGTCCTAAGCCTCATCGAGCGGGAATTCTAGCGTGTCTTGGCTCTTGAAAGGAGGGCTTGTCGAAATGAAATCCGAACGCGCGTTATTGGGATTTATAGCGGGTTTTTTAGCGACGCTGATTTTTCATCAATTGACGCTGGCGGTACTGTGGGCAGCGGGCTTGGCGCCCTTTGCGCCGTTCTCGCTGGCGGCGACGGCGCCGTTTGGAGTGCCGGCGGTGATTTCGCTGGCGTTTTGGGGTGGAATCTGGGGCATCCTGTTCGCCGCGCTCGACTCCCGGTTTCCCCCCGATGGCGGTTATTGGCTGGCGGCGTTTCTGTTCGGCGCCCTGGCTCCTTCACTGGTCGCTTGGCTAGTGGTCCTGCCCTTGAAAGGCCGGCCGTTGGGAGGAGGTTGGCATCCGCCGTTGCTGGTCACGGCGCTGTTGATCAACGGCGCTTGGGGTCTGGGTACCGGACTGCTTTTGCAAGCATTGTCCAAGAAATTTGGCCGGACGCCGCGGAGGGTTCCTTAACGACGCCGCCGCTCCGGGCACCTCGCCCAACCCCGGCGGCCGGTTTTGCAAGCCGGGCTTGACGCTTTTACCAGCGGGCGGGCACCGACAGCGAACCCAGCGGGAGGGTGACCCCCGGCTCCTCGGATCACGCATCCCAGGAACCGGCGATCACCCCACCCGATGCCAGGGAACCGCTCAGGGCCGCAACTGGGCCAAGGGGCCTTGATCGTCCGGGAAGGAGCCGGTGTTGAGGACCTGGATGCCGGCGTTGTGCTCGCCGTTGAAAGGCGTCACGGTGTCGGCGCAACCGGCGGCGCGGGCGTCGGCGGGCGAGTTGAACCAGAGGCCCCAGATGATAGGTGTGGACCGGGCCGGTGGGGGGGTTGGCGTCGGCGTCGGGAATGGGCGTCTCGTGCACGACCGGGGCCGGCGCGACGTTCGGCGCGACGATGAAGGTTTCGATGTTGAAGCGGCCGACGAAGCGGGCCTTGCCCTTGCCTTTGGCGTTGGTGGTGAGGTCGCCCTGATACCAGGACAGCCCGAACGGGAGGTTGGGCACCTGGATGACGAACACGTCGAAGGCGGTATTGGCGGGCAACCCTTCGACCTTGACGCTCATCAGCTCCGCGCTTTCGCCGGCGTCGATGCTCACCTCGCCCCTGGCGTTTGGCAGGCATTGTCGCACCCCCCCGGAAGGCGTCAGATCGAAGCGGATATCCTCGCTCGCCTCAACCGGGCCGACAGTGGCGCCTAATAGGGCCAGGGCCGCAAAAACAGCGCTTTTGCAATAGAATGGCAGCGAACGAGAATGAATAATGGCATTCATGATGATGAACCTCTCACAGTTAAACGGTCGGTGAAATCTTGCGATCCCCTTACTGTTCCCCGGCCGGCGCGCAAAGGTTCATCCATCCGATAAATTTTAGAGAGGAAAAGAGCAACAGCCCGCCGGCGGACCGGCGCCGGCGCGTCGATCCGCCGGTTGCCAGACGCCGGCATGGCGCGCGCATAGCGGCTCTCTATATGCTTTAGGGCCATCGGCTTCTATGATGTATCCGGCCATCAACCGGATAGCTCCCCGCGCCCAGACTTGAGAGGCGCGGCTCGGGCATGGCGTTACTTGCCGCTTTTCTCAAGCCCGTCAGAAGGCTTAACGCCATTGCTCTCTAACGATAATCGAGGATACGCCCGATGCGAGACATTTATCACGCCCTGGTGCTGAACATGCACCAGCCTCCCCAGAATCTCGAAAACCTGCTCGATAGCAACGAGTGGGAGGTCAAGGAAATCCTGTTTGCCTACGACCGAATGCCGCGCGTGCTCTGGGCGTATCAGGATATCGCTCGCATCCATCTCTCTCTGTCGGGAACCTTGCTGGAAACCCTCTCCAACCCCGCCTTTCAAAGCCGGGTCTACGGCGCGGTGGATTGCGGCAAACTGCTCTGGCACCTGCAAAACCAGCAATTGTTCGAAGTGCTCGGCACCGGCTATTACCACCCGGTGCTGGCCCTGATCCCGGAAGCCGATTGGGACGAGCACATCACGCGCTGGCAAGCCCTCGCCGGCCACCTGCTGTGGCGGACTCAGTTCAACGGCTTCTGGCCGCCGGAAATGGGTTTCGACATGCGGATGATCCCACATTTGCGCAAAGCCGGTTACCGCTATGTGATGGTGGACTGCGAGTATGTGGACCCGGTCGGCGCGATGAGCTGGCAGGAGTTGCGCTACCGGCCCCACATCGCCGAATACGACGGCGAACAAATCGTGATCGTGGTGCGCGATCGCGAACTGTCCGACGCCCAACTGTCCGGCATGGACTACGGCTGGTTCCATCACGAACTGCAAGAGCGGACCAAATGGTGTGATTTCCCGCCGCTGGTCGCCACCGCCACCGACGGTGACAACGGCGGCTGGTTCCGCAACGTCTCCGAGAACGCCAACTTCTGGAATTATTTCTATCACGAGGCCCTGGAGGAAATTCGGGCCGGCCGCTCGGCGATGAAGCCTGTTTTCATCAGCGATTACCTGAACCGGTTCGGCGCGCACGGGCAAGTCACGGTCCGGCGCGGCGCTTGGAATACCGACGCCCATCACGGCTGGGACTTTCATCAGTGGCAGGGTTCCTGGATCCAGCGCGACACCCTGGTCCGCGTGCACGACCTCAGCCGGGAGTTTCATCGGGTGACGGAAGCGGCGGCGCGGGCCGGCGACCTTAATCCGGAGCTGGCGCGGGTCATTCATGAAGCGCACTGGCACCTGCTGCGCGCCGAAACCAGTTGTAATTTCTACTGGGGCGAAGCTTGGGTTCACAAAACCCACGCCGACTTGGATGATGTCGCCTGGCACTTGGGTGAAGCCAAGTCCCTGTTGGGGGACCGCCTGTAGCCACAGCGCCGCCGGGATCGCGGGCGTACCGGCCGTCGCGCTCGCCGATCCCTTTATCGATCGTGCCATCCGGCCATCGAGCTTATCGCCCAACGCGTTCCCGCTGACAACCGCGGGACGGTCAACGGAGATTTCCACCATGCCGCTGCTCACCCTGCAAACATCGGTGCGCCTGTCCAACCAACAGCGTTATAACCTGCTCGCGCCGCTCTCAAAAATCGTGTCCGAGTGCACCGGCAAGCCCGAACGCTACGTCATGGTCGCCGTCAGCGAAGCCGCCATGCTGATGGACGGCGCGGACACGCCGGCCGCTTACGCCGACATCCGCAGCATCGGCGGCCTGAACAACGCAATCAATCGCCAGCTGTCCGAGCGAATCTGCGCCCTGCTTCAAGAGCAGCTCGACATTTCGCCCGCTCGGGTTTATCTCGGCTTCACTGACGTCAGCGCCGAAAATTGGGGTTGGGACAGCGGGACGTTTGGCTAGCGTTCACCGGCCACTATCGCGGAGGGTTCCAATGGGGCAACCACCCCCCAAACCCACGGCGTCTTTCACCTGCGCCGATCACCGCCGCTGGCCTGATGCCGAGCGCTGGGAATTGCTCGACGGTGAAGCTTACGCCACGGCCGCGCCCGGCCTCGCTCATCAGAGCGTGGTCGGTGCATTGTTCCGATCCCACCGATCACGCCGCCATCGTTTACACTTTGAACGCCAACGGGGCTTACGGTAAATCGGCCATTCACGAAACCACAGGAAATCCGCCATCCGGCCTGTTTCCTGAGCTACTCGTGGACTGGGGATTGATTTTTCAGGAGGCAACCGTTCAGCCGACCCCTCCCCCAACCAAGGATTTTCCATGACCGCTCAAAACCTCATGAATCCCAAGCCGGTGACGCTGCGGCTCACCGACACGGTGGCCGCCGCCGCCGAGTACATCATTAAAGAGCATTTGCGTCATATCCCCGTGATCGATGATCAGAGCCGTTATGCCGGAACGTTCAGTATCTACTCATTGCTGCAACTCGCCCTGCCCAAGGCGGTGACCATGAAGGAGGGTTTGTCGAATGCCGGTTTCGTCAATGAAGAAGCCCCTGAACTGGCCAAACGCCTGCGCGAGCGCGGCAACGAACCGGTTTCAAAGTGGCTGAGCAAAGATCCGGTGCTTCACCCCGATTCCTCGGCGATGGACGCATTGCTGCTCCTGCTGCAAGGCCATGTCAGCGTGCCGGTGGTGGACAAGCAAAGCCAGCGCCTGGTTGGGATGATTTCATCCTGGAATGTCATCGAAAAATTGACGGCGGAGAATAAATAAAATGCACGGTTCCGAAGGAGTCGCCTCTACGGGGTATATGTGGGTCGCCGCCATCCTGTTCGTCATCACCTACGGGGTGGTGATGAGCGAAAAGGTCAACCGCGCCATCGTCGCGCTGGTGGCGGCGGGTTTGATGATCATCCTGGGCGTCATCAATCAGGAACAGGCCATTCGCGGCATCGATTTCAACACCATCGGCCTGCTGATCGGCATGATGCTGATCGTCGCCATCACCCGCCAGTCCGGCATTTTTCAATATATGGCGATCTGGTCGGCCAAGAAGGTCAACGCCAATCCCTGGGGCATTCTGGTGATGATTTCGCTGGTGACGGCGGTCACCTCGGCGTTTCTGGATAATGTCACCACCGTGCTGCTGGTGGTGCCGGTCACGCTGCTGATCACCGAGGAACTGAAGGTTAATCCCTATCCCTATCTGTTCTCGATGATTTTCTCCTCCAACATCGGCGGCACCGCCACCCTGATCGGCGATCCGCCTAACATCATGATCGGTTCGGCCACCGGCCTGACCTTCAACGACTTCGCCTGGAATTTGGCGCCGGTCATCATCGTGGTGCAGATCGCCACGCTGATCCCGATCTATTTCATCTGGGGTCGCCAACTTAGGGCCAACGCTGAGGATCGCCAGCGGGTGATGCAGTTCAACGAATTTGAAGCGATCAAGGATTGGCGTTTGCTCAAACAATGTCTGAGCGTGATCGGCTTGGTGGTGTTCGGCTTCATCTTCGCCAAGTGGCTGCATCTGGAAGCGGCCACCATTGCGATTTTCGGCGCGGCGGTGCTGCTGCTGCTGGCCAACTTCGGCCGCGATCCGGAACACCAGAGCAAACATGTGTTAGACGCCTTTAACGAAGTGGAATGGATTACCATTTTCTTCTTCGTTGGCTTGTTCATCGTGGTGCATGGCGTGGACAGCACCGGCCTGCTGAAAGTGCTGGCGGAAAAAATGCTGGCGCTGACCGGCGGCAACCTGAACGCCACCGCGATGGTGATTCTGTGGTCCTCGGCGGTCCTGTCGGCGATCATCGACAACATTCCCTTCGTCGCCACCATGATCCCGCTGATCAAGGCGATGGCGCCGACCTTCGGCGGGCCGGAAGGGTTGATGCCGCTGTGGTGGGCCTTGTCGCTGGGCGCGTGCCTGGGCGGCAACGGCACCTTGATCGGAGCCAGCGCCAATCTGGTGGTCGCGGGCTTTGCCGAACGGGCCGGTCAACCGATCCGCTTCATGCGCTATACCATGGTCGCCTTCCCCATCATGCTGATGTCGATCTTTATCTGCATGTACTACTTGGAATGGCGATATTTGTAACGTGCCGTAGCCCTGTATCCGTCGGGTAACGCCCGACGGGCGGGGCCGTCTTCCGATGAAACTTTGCAGATGAACGCTCCCGCCGATCCGGCCCTGGCCGACTCCGCCCCGGCCGATGGGTCCGTCCCGCACGATTCTCGTCTCCTGCCGGTAGCCCTGGCCGCCTTGGGCGTGGTGTTCGGCGATATCGGCACCAGCCCGCTGTACGCCATGCGCGAATGCTTCGGCGGCCACTACGGCTTGGCTCCCACCCATGACAACGTGTTGGGCGTCCTGTCGCTGATTTTCTGGGCGCTGATCGTCGTTATTTCGATCAAATACGTGACTTTTGTGATGCGCGCCGACAATCGTGGCGAAGGCGGGATTCTGGCGTTGCTGGCGCTGACCACGCACCACTTCAAGGGCGGTGCGAAACAGCGCGCCTGGCTGGTCGGCTTGGGTATTTTTGGGGCAGCGCTCTTCTATGGCGATGGCGTGATCACGCCGGCGATTTCGGTGTTGAGCGCGGTCGAGGGGCTGCACATCGCCACCCCGCTGCTGGACCGCTACGTGGTTCCCATCACCCTCATCATTTTGGTGGGGCTGTTTCTGATCCAATCGCGCGGTACAGCGCGGGTGGGCGCTTATTTCGGCCCGGTCATGGTGCTATGGTTTTCGACCCTGGCGCTGCTGGGATTGGTGAGCATGGTGCAAGCGCCGCAGGTATTGGCGGCGTTCGATCCCCAATATGCGCTGGCTTTCTTCGCTATCAATCGTTGGACCGGTTTTCTGGTGATGGGATCGGTATTCCTGGCGGTGACCGGCGGCGAGGCGCTGTATGCCGACATGGGGCATTTTGGCAAGCGGCCGATCCGCCTGGCTTGGTTTTCCTTCGTGCTACCCGCCATCGCGCTCAATTATCTCGGCCAAGGCGCGCTGCTGCTGCGCGATCCGACGGCGGTCAGCCATCCGTTTTACCTGCTCGCGCCGTCCTGGCTGCTGTATCCGCTGGTGGCGTTAGCGACCCTGGCCACGGTCATCGCCTCGCAGGCGGTGATTTCCGGCGTGTTTTCCGTCACTCGCCAGGCCGTGCAACTGGGTTACTGCCCGCGGATCGCCATCCGCCACACCTCGGATCAGGCCATCGGTCAGATTTACGTGCCCGCCGCCAACTGGGCTTTGCTGGTCGCGGTGCTCGTGCTGGTGCTCGGCTTTCACACCTCATCCAACCTAGCCGCCGCTTACGGTATCGCGGTGACCATCGCCATGGTGATCGACACGCTGCTGGTGCTGACGCTGGCCCGCATCGCTTGGGGCTGGAGCTGGCCGCATATCGGCTTGGCGGTCGCGGCGTTCCTGATGCTCGAAGTCGCTTTTCTAAGCGCCAACGCCCTCAAGATCCCGCACGGCGGCTGGATTACTTTGTTGATCGCGGGCGCTATTTTCACGCTGATGATCACCTGGAAAGACGGCCGCAAGCTGCTGAATCAACGGCTACAAGAAAACGCCATGCCGTTGGATTTGTTTCTGCAAAGCCTGAACGAAGGTTCCACCCTGCGGGTACCAGGTACGGCGGTGTTTCTCACCAGCACCCCCGATGGCGTACCGAATGCGCTGCTGCACAACATGAAACATAACAAAGTGGTGCATGAACGCTTGGTCCTGCTGACTGTGAAGCCGGAGGAAATCCCTCGCCTCAAGGACGAGGAACGGGTCAGCGTGCATCCTCTGGGACACAACGCCTGGCGGATCGTTGTCCGCTACGGTTTCATCGAAGATCCGAATCTGCCGCAAGCGCTAGTGTTGTGCGAACGCTACGGCTTGCACTTTGAGATGATGGACACCACCTTCTTTCTGGGACGGGCGACGCTCATTCCCACCACGCGGGCCGGCATGGCGCTGTGGCGCGAAAAGCTGTTCGCCAGCCTGTTTCGCAGTGCGATCCGCCCGATGGATTTTTTCCGCATCCCCTATGGCCGGGTGGTGGAAATGGGCACTCAGGTGGAGTTGTAAGCCGGCGACCCGCCCTTGCCCTAGCTTTGTCCGGGGTCGCCAGCAAGCCCTGAATTTTCAGCCACGCATGAACCGGCCGCCGTCAGCGCACTATTTGATACTGGAGCAGATAGGCCCCCGCCCCCGCGAAATAGCCAATCAGCGCCAGCCAGCTAATCTTCCGCACGTACCAAAAGAAGTGAATCTTCTCTAGGCCCATGGCCGCCACGCCGGCCGCCGAGCCGATAATCAGAATCGAGCCACCCGTTCCCGCGCAATAGGCCAGAAATTCCCAGAGAAAGTGGTCGGCGGGATACCGCTCCAGGCTATACATGCCCATCGAAGCGGCCACCAAGGGAACGTTATCGACCACGGCGCTGACCAGGCCGATGATCAAAACGATGACATCCTCCCGTCCCACCGTCCGATCCAGCCACTGGGCCAGCGAAGCCAAGATGTGCGTGTGCTCCAGCGTGGCCACGGCCAGCAGAATGCCGATGAAGAACACGATGGAACTCATGTCGATGCGGCTTAGGGCGTGCACCAGCGTCAGGGGCTGCTTGTCTTCATCCTGCTTGTGACGATGCACCAGATCACCGACCAGCCAGAGGATGCCCAAGCCGAACAAGATACCCATGAAAGGCGGCAGATGCGTGATGGTCTTAAACACCGGGACGGCGACCAGGATACCGATACCGAGGAAAAACATCAGATTGCGTTCGAATTCCGTCGTGAGCGAGCCACGATCGCTCTCGTCGAGTTGCGGCGACTCGACCGGCTTGCCGCGCAGGAGATACGCCGTCACCGCCAAGGGGACCACCATGCTCAGCACGGCGGGAATGAAGACTGACATCATGATCGCCAGCGTCGTGATCTCACCGCCGATCCAGAGCATGGTGGTGGTGACATCGCCGATGGGCGACCACGCGCCTCCCGAATTGGCGGCGATGACGATGATGCCCGCGAAGAACAGGCGATCCTCATGCTTGGCCAACAGTTTTCGCATCAGCGAAATCATGACGATGGTGGTGGTCAGGTTGTCCAGCACCGCGCTGAGGAAGAACGTCACAAAGCCCACCAGCCACATCAGCGAGGACAGTTGGGTCGTTCGAATACGTTGGGTGATGACGGCAAAGCCATTGTGCGCATCCACCACTTCAACGATGGTCATGGCCCCCATCAGGAAAAAGACGATCTGAGCGGTCGCCATGACCGACTCCCCCAGCTCCTCCCCCACTTTATGTGGCTCGCCGCCCGCCAAGGCATAGATGGTCCAGAGCAGCCCCGCGCCCAGCAGCGCGGAGGCTGACTTGTTGATCTTGATGGGATGCTCCAGCGCGATGGCGGCGTAAGCGACAACAAAAACGAGGACGAGCAAAGTCAGCATCTCAAATGATCCTGGTGGGAGATGGGGGAGTTACTGTTGGCTGGGGAAAGCCTGCTGATCGCTAGGGACGCAACACATCCCCACTGTGTACAGAGTAGTAGAGAATCAGGCTGATTAACGGGGCAATTATTTATCCGCCACGACTCATGGTAAGCGTCGGACGCCACAGCGGCAGATAAAGAGGATACCGCTTGATAGAACCAGCCAAACAGGATAGAGGCCGGTAGTAAGAACGCTCCGGTCGGGAGTGACCGCTGCACACCTTCCGTCGTTTGAAGGCGCACAAAATCGACAGACTCAAACCCGCCGACTACTTTTGCTCGCCAGGACAGCAGGTTCGACGGGTGCGGTGCGCGGATGCCATACCGGGTCGCTATCGGCGTGCTTCCCGATGAAAGCGATCGGTCATGTAGCAAGCTCCAGAACGCCAGCCTTCACGCCAACCGGCGGCCGTTGAATGCGCCGGAGGATGCCGGCCAGCACCCGGCAAATCCGCGCCTGTCCGCCAGCGCGGGTCAAACGGGGTTATCCGGCGAGCGAACCGGGTTAACCGCCGGTGGCAAAACCGGGATAGCAGGTCATGCCGCCGTCCACAAACAAGGTGGTGCCGTTGATGTAATCGGCCATGTCGGAGGCCAGAAACACCGCCGCCTGCGCGATGTCTTCCGGCTCGCCGATGCGCTTGTAGGGAACCAGCTCCATCAGCTTGGCGTAGGCTTCCGGGGCTTCCCAGGCCGGGCGGTTGATCGGGGTGCGGATCGCGCCGGGCGCGATGCTGTTGACCCGGATGCGAAACGGCGCCAGCTCCTGCGCCATGCTTTGCATCAGCATGTTGATGGCACCCTTGGACGCGGCGTAGTTGGCGTGGCCGGCCCAAGGGATGATCTGATGGACCGAACTCATGCAGATGATCTTGCCGGCGGCCGCGGACACCGCCTCGTTGACGCCGCGTCGCTTGAATTCCTTGATCGCCTCGCGGGCGCACAGGAACTGCCCGGTCAAGTTGACATCGATGACCGTATTCCATTGTCCCAGGGTCATCTCGTCGATTCTGGCGTCGCGCTGCACACCGGCGTTGGCCACCAGAATGTCGATGGTTCCAAAAGCCTCGAACATGGCCTTGTACAGAGACTGCACCTCAGCTTCCTTGGAAACATCGGCCTTGACCGCGATCGCCTTGACTCCGAAGCCTTCGATGGCCCCGACGATTTCTCGGGCGGTCTCTTCATTGGCGACAAAATTGACCACGACATCGGCCCCAGCCTTCCCCAGGCCGAGGGCGACCGCCTTGCCGATACCGGAACTGGCACCCGTGACCAGGGCCTTCTGGCCGGCGAGAATCTGGGGACAGGCATAGCTGGGCAAGGTGGTGTTGTGGGGCGTGGGCATCGCAGGGTCTCCGCTCGCGTTAAAAGGGACAGCTTGAGAGTTCGGGTTAAAACAATTCGACCGATAAACTAGCCCGGCCGATACATCTCATTGATGAGACTGGCGATCAGGGCGGTCCAGCCGGTTTGGTGGCCGGCACCGATCCCGTGCCCATCATCGCCATGAAAATATTCGTAAAATAACAGATGGTCCTTGAAATAAGGATCGGTTTGCAGGAGATCGCAAGCCCCGAACAGCGGGCGACAACCGCCGGCGTCGCGCAGGAACAGCCGGCTGAGGCGACGGCACAGTTCGTCGGCGACTTCGTTCAGCGTCAGCCAAATGCCCGAACCGGTCGGGCATTCCACCTTGACCCCATCGCCATAATAGCGATCGAAGCGGCGCAGGCTCTGAATCAGCAGGTAGTTGACCGGCATCCAGATCGGCCCGCGCCAGTTGGAGTTCCCGCCGAACAAACCGCTGGTGGATTCTCCCGGCTGGTAGCGGACCTCGTAACCCGCTCCCTCGCATTCAAAACGGTAGGGATGGTCGAGGTGATAGCGCGACAGCGCCCGGATGCCGTAAGGAGACAGAAATTCTTTTTCATCCAGCATTTTCTGGAGCAACGCCTTCATGCGGACGATGCGCACCAGCGACAGCAGGCGCCGCCGCTCCTGGCCCGGTTGCTCCCAGCGCGACACCAGCTTCGCCAGATCGGGGCGATAGTTAAGAAACCATTTCAAGCGGCCATCAAAGCCCTTCAAACCCTCCAGCACGTCCTCGGTGATCACTTCCACCGCGAACAGCGGAATCAGACCGACCATGGAGCGAATGCGGACCGGCGTTTTCTGGCCGTCGGGCAAAGACAGCACATCGTAAAAAAAACCGTCTTGCTCGTCCCATAGCTCGATTCCCTGGTCGCCAAGATTGTTCAAGGCGGCGGCGATGCTCAAAAAGTGTTCGAAAAATTTGGTGGCGATGTCTTCGTAAACGTGATTGTGGTGGGCCAGTTCCAGGGCGATCCGGGTCAGATTGAGGGAATACATCGCCATCCAGGCCGTGCCGTCGGCCTGATTGAGAAAGCCGCCGGTAGGGAGCGGCTTGGAGCGGTCGAACACGCCGATATTGTCAAGGCCCAAGAAGCCCCCTTGGAAGATGTTGCGGCCTTCGACATCCTTGCGGTTCACCCACCAGGTGAAGTTGAGCATCAGCTTGTGAAACACTCGTTCCAGAAACGCCAGATCGCTGACGCCGCCGTGTTGGTCGCGATCCGCTTGATAGACTTTCCAGGCCGCCCAAGCGTGCACCGGGGGGTTCACATCGCCGAAACTCCATTCGTAGGCGGGCAATTGGCCGTTAGGGTGCATGTACCATTCCCGGCACAGCAGGACCAGTTGGTCCTTGGCCGATTGCGGGTCCACCAGCGCCAGCGCCACGCAATGGAACGCCAGATCCCAGGCGGCGAACCACGGATACTCCCATTTGTCGGGCATGGAAATGATGTCGGCGTTGTTCAGATGCCGCCAATCGCTGTTGCGGCCGTGGCGGCGATTTTCGGGCGGCGGTGGCTGGCCGTGGTCGCCATCCAACCATTGCGGGATGTCGTAGTAGTAAAACTGCTTGCTCCACAACAGGCCGGCCAGCGCCTGCCGTTGCACCAGCCGAGCGTCGGCGTCGCTGACGTTCTTTTGGGTCTCGGCATAAAAAACGTCGGCCTCTTGCCGCCGCTTTTCCAGCAGATCGGCGAAATCGGCGAAGGCATCACCAGCGCCGCGGTCGGGCCGCAAGCGCACGCGCAGCGCCTGACCGCCGCCCGCTGGCAGATCGAACACAAACCAGCCGGCCGCCTTGGTGCCGGCGCGCTCCGGGTTCACTGCCCCCTCCTGGCCGTGAATCAGATAATCATGGAAAGCGTCCTTGAAATAACCCGGCGCATCGGCTTTGCCGGACAGCCGGCGCGCGTTGGTCTCGTTGTCGCAGAACAGTAAATCTTGCGGGCCGTCGAAATCGGCCACCCGCTGACCGGTGGGATGATCGACCAGCACGCGCCGGTCGCCTTGGGCGCGCAAGCTGGGCTTGACGGCGCCCTCGAACCAGTTCCAGGTATTACGGAACCAAAGCTGCGGCAACAGATGCAAGCGGGCCGGTTCCGGTCCGCGATTATGGGCGGTGACCTTCAGCAGAATATCGTCGACATCGGCCTTGGCATACTCGATATCGACATCGAAGTAGCGGTTGTCGGCAAAGATGCCGGTATCCATCAGCTCGAATTCCGGCTCCATTTTACCGCGCCGCCGGTTCTCCTCGATCAGCCGCTGGTAGGGATACGCTGCTTGCGGGTACTTATAGAGCATCCGGGCGTAGGAGTAGGTCGGCGTCGCATCGAGGTAGTAATACAATTCTTTGACATCTTCGCCGTGGTTGCCTTCCTGGTTGGTCAATCCGAACAAGCGCTCCTTGAGAATCGGATCTTGGCCGTTCCACAAGGCCACCGCCAAACACAGAATTTGCCGGTCGTCGCAGAACCCGCCGAGGCCGTCCTCACCCCAGCGGTAGGCTCGGCTGCGGGCCTGTTCGTGGGTGAAATAATCCCAAGCAGTGCCGTACTCGCTGTAATCTTCTCGCACCGTACCCCATTGTCGCTCGCTCACGTACGGACCCCAACACCGCCAGGTCGGTTGGTCCATGCGCTGGCGTTCGGGGTCGGCCGGCTTGTCGGGTGGCATAAGGTGATCCTTCAGGATGGTTGAGTCATAAAATCGGACACGCGACCCTTTACCATGAACAGCATCCGCTCCACGACCTGCATTGGTCGGCGCGTTTGAGCGCCCTAGGCCGTCAAGCCTTGGCGATAGCGCCCGCGCTTGCGGTCGGAACCCTCACGCCACGGTACTTCGAGCAGGGCGCCGAACTGTCGTGGCTGGCTGCCTGGTGTACTTACTGTGCGGTCGAACTCGCTCTGATTTGGTTTCTGGCGTTACGCTTGGACGCTCAGGCCACCCGGCGCCGCGCTCAATGGAACGATCCGGGAGCCCTGATGTTGTTTGGAGAGTCCTAACTTAAGATAGATATCATGATTATGAATGCGAAAAGGGCATGACCACCAGAAGGGAGAATGCCATGACCGAGGTTGTCTGCAAACGTTGCCAGGGAACGGATCACGTAAAAAACGGTGTTGTTCGCGGGTTGCAGCGCTATCGCTGCAAGGCGTGCGGATGCAATTTCACGGCAACGAAAGGCGGGGGATGCCTGCGGCAGCGAAGGCGCTGGCGACCCTTCTTTATGCGATGGGCAACATGAGTTTCTGCGGCATCGCCCGTCTTTTGGGCGTCAGCGACGTTGCCGTTTTGAAGTGGATAAGGAAAGAGGCAGAAGCTTTGCCAGCACCGGAAATGCCCGCCAACGTTGAGGTTGTGATGCTCGACGAGATGCATCACTTTCTTAAAAAGACAGAAAAACTATGGCTTTGGCGAGCGTATGACCCTATCGAGCGGCGAGCTCTTCCCTGGGTTTTGGGTCGGCGTGATGATGCAACCTGCCGAGAGCACCTCGGAAAATCGGAATCGAAGGCCATACGTTCGTGACCGACGACTGGGAGGGGTTCCACCGCAACATTCCCGAAGGCCAACTCTTCACTGGCAAGGATTTGACCTTTCCCATCGAGCAAGACAACAGCAACCTCCGGCATTATCTGGCGCGGTTCCGACGCCGCACCAAGGTCGTTTCAAAATCGAAGAAGATGGTCGATCTGTCCCTGCGCCTTCACCATCATGTGCGCGACTCCAAAAACTACGCCGCCCTCGCCGCCGTCTTCTTATCTATCTTAAGTTAGGACTCTCGTTGTTTGTTTTGGTGACGTTGGCCTGCTGCGCCAGTCTTGCGGCGGTCGCGCTGGTGATCGATACCGGCCGCAACCTGCGCGGACTGGCGCGTTGGGTCCATCTCGGCGTGATGCTGTCATCCCTGGCGGGCGCGTGGTTGCTGATTCAAACCGTTTTTGCATCCCACTACGCTCGCGTCTATTACCGACCGCCTCCCGCAGTAAAAGAACCGGCGCGCGGCCTGTCCTTTCCCGACGATCAAGAGCCTGATTATCTTGATTTTTTATACTACGCCGCCGTTATCGGCATGACCTCGCAAGTGTCCGACGTGACGACGCGCAGCCGCCCCATGCGCCGGTTGACGCTGATCCATGGCTTGCTGTCGTTCGGCTTCAATCTGATCGTGCTGGCCATTGCGGTCAACGTGTTCGCATCCAGTCTGTCGTGAAATCCCTCCGCTGGATCGCGTCCGATCCAGCCGAGCCGCGACTAATTGAGATCGGGGTCTCGGAAATACTGAGCGCTCCACTCAGCCTGGGTAGAGACACCGTTCGCGTTCAACTGGTAAATGGTGATGCTGGGATCGCTGGAAACATCGGCCGACGATCCAGACCTGACGAACTGGCTCAACGATTGGGCATCGCGAAACACCAAAACCTGCCAGCACGGTTTCACCGCGACGCCGGGTCCGATATC
The DNA here is from genome assembly GCA_016713505.1 of Candidatus Competibacteraceae bacterium. Lineage (NCBI taxonomy): Bacteria > Pseudomonadati > Pseudomonadota > Gammaproteobacteria > Candidatus Competibacteraceae > Candidatus Competibacteraceae bacterium. The sequence goes on from JADJPA010000002.1 coordinate 226,896, forward strand.
GGTGCGGGCCAATTGCATGTAGGTGACCTTACCGCTTTTTTCGTGGACCACGCCGCGTCCGTGCTTGCCCGCCAGCACGGCGTTCAGGCCGTTGATCTCGAACACGCCGTAGCCGGCGGCTTGCTCGATCTCGCTGCGGGTCAGCGGTTTTAGTTTGTAGAGTTGGTTCAGGGTGCCGGTGCGGACCTTGAGGATGGCCTGGCGCTGTTCTTGTTTGGCTTTTTCGCTCAGCGCGCCGGAAGACGTCGGCGCGATGGTGGGCTTGGCGGGCGGCTTGGAGGGCGCGCTGGCGCAACCGCCCAACAAGGTGACGGCCACCAGACCGCCGACCCTCCACGCGCGCCAGACGGTGCACTGATGGGAGCATCGCATGAAGATGTTCTTGAAAGGTTCGGCAAAAAGCGGCCGCTTAAAATAACTCAACGTCGCCGAAATTTCCTTCGGGTTTGGCCATCGCGCCGTCGGTGATCAGAGTCTCGTAACAACGGATCTGGTTGCGGCCATGCTCCTTGGCGTAATACAGCGCCTTGTCGCCCCGAGTGATCACCACCGTGGTGGCTTCCGAATTGAGAATTTGGGTGTAGCCGACGCTGGCCGTCACCTGACCCACTTGCGGGAAATGATAGCGCTCCACGTTCTGCCGGAACCGTTCGAGAACGAGCGGCGCGTCCCCTTCTATCCGCGTTCGGAACACCACCACGAATTCCTCGCCGCCATAGCGAAACAGCAGATCGGAACGACGGAACGAACGGCGCATGATGTTGGCGAGCAGAATCAGGACTTCATCGCCGTAGAGATGGCCGTAAGTGTCGTTGATGCGCTTGAAGAAATCGATATCCAACACCGCCAGCCAATAGTATTTGCCGTCGTCGCCATCGCGCCGCTCCACGTGCTGGCGCTCCGCTCTCGCCATGGTGGCGCGCCGGCTGGCTTGCAGGATATCCATGAGCTTATCGTCGAAGGCTTTGCGGTTGAGCAGGCCGGTCAGTTTGTCGCGTTCGTTGTCTTCGATCAGCTTGAGATAGTTCCAGTAAATCTGCACGAAGCCTTCGATCATCCGCCGGTCGTCGCGCAGGTCGCGCCTGGATACCAATCGCAAGAACCCGATCAACGGATCCTGGCGCGGGATGGGGAAGGTGTAGCGATGGCCCTCGGCGACGGATTCGATCACCATCTCGCGCCCGTGGGCGCAGGCGCGAAACCCGGTATCACGATTGATCGGCACCTCCGCGTCGGTCTCGTCGACTTCGCTGTCTCGAATCCAGCAATTCTTATGGTCGATGCGAACCAGCAGGTTGGCTTGATCGCTTTCACAGCGATACAGCACGATTTCCTCGACTTCAAGCAGCTCGAACATCGTCTGCGTCAGGCAAATTTCCAGAGACAGCCGGTTGCGCTTCTCCGTGAGTCGTGCGATGGACTCCAGCAGTTTGTCATGATCCAGTTCGTTCATGCGCATCCAACGCGGTGGTTTTCCGTGCCGCCAAGCGCCGTCCGAACCAATGGCGGTCGCACCATCGCAACTAATGGGTAATTTGGGTTTGAATCAATCGTCATCCGCCGATTGCAAATAAACGGCCACGTCGAAATGATCGCGCGGATATAAGGTGCGCGCTTTTCGATAAGCCTCGTCCGCATCGCCGGCCACCACGGTGTCCTCGACCGTCAGACCGCCCGCAAGCGGCGCGGCATAGATCAGATAAAGGGTCGGGCGACGTTCGCCCGCTCGTGATTGGGCCATGGCGTTACCTCAGTCGCGGCCGGCATCCGTCCTTAGACCGGAATAAGCGGATGGTATAGTATGCGCTGCCAAGCTTCCATATCTAACCCAAATTGCCCCGCGGCTATGCTGACAGCACCCATCGAGCGCAACGACGCGCCGCTCGAGCAGATCGAGCGCAACAGCGTCGCGATCGTCCGCCTGCCCGCGGCGGAGAAGCAGGCATTCCGCGCTGCGGCTCGCGACATTTACAACCGCTGGAGCGAGCGCATTGGCTCTGAACTGGTCAAGAAGGCAGAGACGGCGGTCCCCCAGGGCTAAAGCCGATCCCAAAATTTCGCCCCGGTCTCAAACCGGGGTTTTGCTTTACTCGATCAACGGTTCGCGCTCGGCTTCAAACGTTCCGCCGAACGCGCCCAAATCCCCGCCGACCCGCCCTCGGATCGACTGGGAACGGCGGCCGATGGTGGCGCTCTTGGCGTTGCTGGCGCTGCTTACGCTGGGCCATGCGATCGTGCGCTATCTGACCTCTTATTCCTTCGCCTTCATCGAGGAAGCGTCGGTCACCTTGCTGTTGGGACTGGCCTTGCTCGGTTCAACCGCCACCTTGATGGCCGGTCGTCGCAGCCTGGTCACTTTTTCCGTGGAGCGGCTGCCGGGGCGCTGGCGATCGACGGGTAACTGGCTGGCGCTGGCCGTTATCCTGCTGTTGTTCGGCTTGTTGGCGGCGTTCGGCGTCCTCTTATCATTTTGGTGACCGCCGCTCCATGCCACTCCCGCGCCGGCTCGGCTACGGCCGATCCGCGCTATGATCCACTCCTTCACGATTCGCCTCGGACGGCAACGCCGCCAACGAGCGCAACTTGAGATGCAGCGCCGCCTTGGACAGCAGATGAGCGCTGACCGGCGCGGTGATGAACAAAAACACCGTCACCAGCACCTCATGCAGGCTGACGCCCTGCCCGTGCGTGCTGAAATAGAGCGCCGACGCAAGCAACAAGCTCCCCACGCCCAAGGTCGTCGCTTTGGTCGGAGCGTGCAGTCGGGAGTAGAAATCTCGCAACCGGACCAAGCCAAGCGAGCCGATGAAGGTCAACAGCGCGCCGGCCAGAACCAGCAAGGACAGCAGGACATCCAGCATGGCAATCACTCGATGATGTCGCCGCGCAACAGATACTTGCACAAGGCGACGGTGCCGATGAAGCCCATCAACGCGATCAGCAGCGCCGCTTCGAAATAGACGGGGCTGGACAGCTGGATACCGAACAACACCAGCAGGGCGATGGCGTTGACGTAAAGCGTATCCAACGCCAGGATGCGATCCGGGACGCTGGGACCGATCAGCAGCCGCCAGAAACTGCCAGCGAACGCGGCGGCCACCAGAGCGAAAGCGACCGGTAAGGCGACGTTGCTCAGCATGGCTCGAAGATCTCCAGCAACGGGGCCTCGTAACGGCGCTTGATGGTCGCGACCAGTTTATCGGGGTCACCCACATCGAGCGCGTGCACCAGCAAATGACGGCGATCCAGCGACAGGCGCGAGGACACCGTGCCGGGCGTCAGACAGATGGCGTTGGCCAGCACGCTGATCGCCAAATTCGATTGTAGCTCCAGCGGCACCGGCACGAACGCCGGCCGCAGCCGCGCCGGCGAGTGCAGGATCAGCCAGGCCACCGTCAGGTTCGCCACCAGAATGTCGTAGAGCACCACACCGACGAACCGCAGCGCCAGCAGCGGCCGGTGGATGCGCGGAGTTTGCGGCCAGAACCGCGCCGCGAACAGCGAAATCGCCCACCCTAGCAGCAGACCCAACACGATCTGGCCGGGCGCGGCGCTGTTGGCCAACAACAACCAGATCGCCGCCAGCATCAGGGCCACCAGCGGATGCGGCAGCAAACGAGACATTACAGGATCCCTCTCGGTTTGATAACGGCTTGAATATAGCGTTGCGGCTGCAAGATTTGAGCGGCGGTGGCCTGCGCGCTCTCGGCGATCGGACCGGCCGCCACGGTCATCCCAACGACCAGCAGCAGCAAGCCGACAGCGGGCGCCAGCTCGCGCGCCAGTTCTGAGGATTCTTCCAGCGCGGGAGGTGTTGCTGGCGGCAACGTCCGATAAAACAGCAAGCTACCGGTTCGGCCTAGCGCGATGAGGCCGAACAGGCCGGCCACCAGCACCACGGTCATGATCCAAGGCGACCAGGGATGGGCCAGCGCCGCCCTCAACGTGAGGAATTTACCGAGAAAACCCGACAGCGGCGGCAAGCCCGCCACCGCCACGGCGGCGACGAAGAACAAGCTGCCCAGCACGCCAGCGCTGGCGACGGTCGGCCCAGGATCGAGCCGGTCGCCCAATTCACCGCGGCGGCGGGCGATGCTGTCCGCCAGCAGGAACAGCGCGGCGGCGGCGAAAGTGGTATGCGGCAGGTAATACAAACCGGCGGCGATGCCAGCAGCGTTATTAAGACCGAACGCGAGCAGCAGCGAGCCGACCGACGCCACCATCAGATAGGCGATCTGTTGGCGGAGCTGGGTGCTGGCCAGCGCGCCCAGCATCCCGACCCCTAAAGTCGCCAGGGCCAAGGGTAGCAACCACGGTTCGATCAGATCGGCGACCAGCCCCGCGCCCGCGCCGAAAAGCAGCGGATAGACCCTTAAAATGCTGTAGGCGCCGACCTTGGTCATGATGGCGAACAGCGCGGCGACCGGCGCGCTGGTTTGAGCGTAAGCGGCCGGCAGCCACAAGTAAAACGGCAGCAAGGCCGCCTTGAGAGCGAACACCCCAAACAGCAGTAAACCCGCCGCCCGCACCAGCGGCGCATCCGCCGGAGGCGTGGCCGCGACTTCGAGCGCCAAGTCGGCCATGTTGAGCGTGCCGAGCACCCCGTAGAGCGTCCCCACCGCGAACAGAAACAGGGTAGAGCCGATCACATTGACCGCCACGAACTGCAAACCCGCCCGCGTCCGCCGCCGTCCGCCGCCGTGCAGCAACAGCCCGTAGGAAGCGATCAGCAAAACCTCGAAAAACACAAACAGATTGAACAGATCGCCGGTGAGAAAAGCGCCGTTCAACCCGAATAGCTGAAGCTGGAACAGACTATGAAAATGCGCTCCGGCCGCATCGTCGCCGCGAATCGCGTACAGCAAGGCGAACAGGGCCAAGAAGGCGGTGACGACCAACATCCAGGCCGCCAAGCGGTCCGCCACCAGCACGATGCCAAACGGCGCCGGCCAGTGGCCCAGCGCGTAAACCAGAATATCGCCATCGCTCACCTCCAACGCCAGCGCCAGCGCCAGCCCAATCTGGGCAGCGACAGCGGCCACGCTCGCCCCACGCCGCCAACCGAGGCTCGCCCGACCCGCCAGCAGCAGTAAGATAGCGATCGACCACGGCAACAGCACCGGCGCGATGACCCAATGATTCATGACCGGTGTCGCCCATCCACATGGTCGTTGCCCAGCTCCGCCCGTGCCTTGAGCGCCAATGCGATGACGAACGCGGTCATGGCGAAGCTGATGACGATGGCCGTCAGCACCAACGCTTGCGGCACCGGATCGGCGTATCCGGCCGCGCTGGCGGCGATCAGCGGCGGCTGACCGACGGTGAGACGGCCCATGGCGAACAGAAACAAATTGACCGCGTAAGACAGCAAGGCGAGCCCCAGCACCACCGTAAAGGTCCGGGCGCGCAGCGTCAGATACACGCCGGCGGCGGTCAGCACCCCGACGATCAGCGCGAGCAACAGTTCCATCAACGCCCCTCCCCCGCTGTTCTGGTTTCCGGCTTCACCCGAGGAGCGCGGCGCTCCAGACGATGCAGCAACCCCAAACAGATCAGGATCGACAACGTCGCGCCGACCACCACCAGATAGACGCCCAGATCGAATACCATGGCCGAGGCCAACTCAAAATCGCCGATGAGGGGCCAATGAAAATGACCGAACGTCGAAGTCAGGAACGGATAGCCGAACAACAGGCTACCCAACCCGGCGGCGGCGCTGGCCGACAGGCCCAGTCCGATAAAAAGCGGCATCTCCCAGGGCAGGCGTTCCTGGCTCCAGGCCACCCCGTTGGCCAAATATTGCACGATCAACGCCGCCGCCGTAATGAGGCCCGCAATAAAGCCGCCGCCGGGCAGATTATGGCCGCGCAAGAAGATGAAGGCCGCCATCAGCAAGGCCAAGGGCAGCAACAACCGACTGAGCGCCGCCATGATGGCCGGCTGGGTATCCGTATCCCAGGACCGGCCCCCGGCGTCGCGCTCCGGGCCGTCCAGCCGCAACCGCTCCAGCAGCGCGTAAATGCCGAGACCGGCCAGCGCCAGCACGCTGATCTCGCCCAGGGTATCGTAGCCGCGAAAATCCACCAGGATGACGTTGACCACGTTGGCCCCACCACCCCCTGGCACGCTGTTGGCCAGGAAGTAACCAGCGATGGAATCGTAGGGTCGAGTCAGCACCGCCCAGGTCAGCGCCGCCGCGCCGCCGCCCGCCGCGACCGCCAGCGCGAGATGCGCGCCCCGTTGCAGCGGCGTCGATTCGAGCGGGCTGTGCTGCGGCAAGAAATACAGCGCCAGCAGCAATAAAACCACGGTTACCATCTCCACCGCCAGTTGGGTCAAGGCCAAATCGGGCGCGGAGAACTTGGCGAAGGTCAGCACGACCACCAAGCCGACCGCGCCCATCAGAATGAGCGCCACCAGCCGTTGCCGGTGCCAGATCACCACGCCAACCGTCGCCGCCACCAATCCCAAGGCCACCAACAGGCTGACGCCATCCACCGGCAACAGCGGGCGCGGGCCGGTCAGCGGCGCGGAGCCGCCGCCGAAGCCGGCCACCCCTAGAACCAGCGCGGAGAGCATCACCACCCCCAGCAAGCGTTGCAGCGAACCGGTATCGAGCCGCCGGGTCAACGCCCCAGCCACCTCGAACAACCCCTCCAACCAGGCGTTGTAGAGCGTCTTTACCTCCAAGCGCTCCGCGTGGCGGTCGTAAAACGCGAATAACGGCTTGCGTCCCAAATACACTAACCCGCCACCCAGCAAGGCGATGACGCTCATCCACAGAGCCGGATTCACGCCGTGCCAGATCGCCAGATCGTGCGCCGGCGGCGGCTCCTGCAAGACGCCAGCGCTGGCCACGGCCAGCAGCGGTTCGACCGTCTGGGCCGGAAAAACCCCCACCACCAGACAGAGCAGCACCAGCACCTCCATTGGGACTTTCATCCAGCGCGGCGGCTCGTGCGGGGTTCGCGGCAGATCGATGGGAGCGCCGTTGAAAAACACATCGTGGATAAAGCGCAGCGAATAGGCCACGGCGAACACACCAGCCAGCGTTACCGTCGCCGGCAACAGCCACCCCAGGCGCAAATGAGTGGTGGCTCCGAAAACTTCGGCGAAAAACATCTCTTTCGACAGAAAACCGTTCAGCAGCGGCACGCCCGCCATGGCGGCCGAGGCCACTATCGCCAATACCCCAGTATAGGGCATGTACTTCCACAAGCCGTTGATCTTTCTCATGTCGCGGCTGCCGGTCTCGTGGTCGATAATGCCGGCCGCCATGAACAGCGACGCTTTGAAGATCGCATGGTTGATGATGTGGAAAATTCCCGCCACGGCAGCCAGCGGGGTGCCGATGCCAAAAAGCAGCGTGATCAACCCCAGATGGCTGATCGTCGAATAGGCCAGCAGTCCTTTGATGTCGTGCTGGAACAGCGAAATGAACGCGCCCAGCAACAAGGTGATGATGCCGGCTCCACCGACCAGCCACGACCATTCATGAGTGCCGGACAGAACCGGAAACAATCGCGCCAGCAAAAAGATGCCCGCCTTGACCATGGTCGCCGAATGCAGGTAGGCCGAGGCCGGGGTCGGCGCGGCCATGGCGTTGGGCAACCAGAAATAAAACGGGAATTGGGCCGATTTGCTGAATGCGCCGAGCAGCACCAGCACCAGCATGGGCCGATACAGCGGATGCGCGCGGATCGCATCGCCCGCTGGCAAGATAGCGGACAGCTCGTAGCTGCCAGCGATCTCGCCGAGCAGCAGAAAGCCGCCGAGCAGGGCCAAGCCGCCCGCTCCGGTCACGGTCAACGCCATCCGCGCGCCGTTGCGCGCCTCCTCGCGCTGATACCAGTAACTGACCAGCAGGAAAGACGATAAGCTGGTCAACTCCCAGAACATCAGCAGTTGGATAATATTTTCGGCCAGGACGATGCCCAGCATCGACCCCATGAACAGCAGCAGATAGGCATAAAACCGTCCCAGCCGATCCCGTTCCGACAAGTAATAACTGGCGTAGAGCACGATCAGCAGGCCGATGCCCAGAATCAGTAGGGCAAACAGCAAACCCAGCCCATCGAGCCGAAACGCAAGGTCGAGGCCGACGGCGGGCAGCCACGGCAAGCGCTGGATCAGTGTCTGACCGGCGAAAGGCGCGCTGGCCAGCGGCAGCAGACAAAATAGAGAGGCCAGAACCGTCGCGCCCGCCGTCCAGGCGGCGTGCGTCCGACTGAGTTGGGACATCGCCGCCGCAAAAGCGGCGCCGAGAAAGGGTATGAGGATGACCAGCAGCAACGTCATGATCAGAACAGCTTAAGCGCGACAACCAGCGAGTCCCAGAGCAAGGCAGACGCTGATCTGTGCTGGGCGTGCTATCGCTCGCGGCCTCGGTCGGTTCGGCCGCCGCCATCGCGCTGGAGCGGACGGGCAGGTCGATTCTTGGTTTCATTACTGAAGCGGAAACGACCCGCCAGCACGCATCCTTTCATCCCCGGATCGCAGGATCGCCCCTGAACATGCTGGCAAGTTCCATTGAGTTCGTGCGGACAGCCCCAACCGCTCATAAAGCAAATTTCAACCTCTCAACCCATCACAAACACCACCACCGGCCAAGGCGACTCCCTCGAACCGGTGGCGAAAGAGCGTCAGATCGGTCGCACCGATCATCGGTTACTGACTGATGCGGCTCGCGGCGCCAGCGCCAAAATATTTAGCCGTATAGAACGGATGCGGCATACCCCCGGAATAGCAAACCTGCGCCGAACGAATGCAACTTATGCCGGCCGCCGGTGAAAAGGTATCGCCCTGCCCGCCGCCGGCCTGCCCGCCGCCGGCCTGACCGCCCGCGTTCTGACCGCCGCCCGCGCGACCGCCGCCACCGCCGGCCTGACCGCCGCCACCACCGCCACCACCGCCGCCACCGCCGGCCTGACCGCCGCCCGCGCGACCGCCGCCACCGCCGGCTTGACCGCCGCCCGCGCCTTCATTCTTTCTCGCTTCACGCCGCTCTAATTTTTGGGCGGCTGCATCTCCATAACGTTGGCGGGTCAACTCGACGTTAGGCCCAGACTTATCGTGACATACCTGCTTTTCATCATTGCATTTTTGCGCCAGCGCCAGCGGTGCTTGACCGGCCAGCACCAATGCGCCTAACACCATGATCGTTTTAGTCAGTTTCATCTTTCACCTCCAGGCCCTCAAGCCTTATTGCCCACATTGGTTTACACAACGCCAGCCAACAGCCTCATGGCTAACTTGGCGACGATGTTGTGCAATGACCTATTAACATTAGCTGAATAGTACCCGAAGATGCACTTCAGCTCTCATGCAACTTCGCATCATGAAAGGAACCCGCCGAGGAGTTCTGGCGGGCTTCCCGACCATAAAGCTGACTCAGCGCGGTTTGATGGCGACTTTCAGCACGCCGTCGCGCTGGTTGGCGAACAGGTCATAAGCGGCCACGATGTCATCGAGCTTATAATAGATGTGGGTGACCAGCGCCCCGAAGTCGGCGCGACCGGAGGCCACCACGTTCAGCAAGCGACGCATCCGCTCCTTCTGATCCGTTTGCTCTCAGCCGATGCGGGGCGGGCGTATTCTTCCAGGCGCACGTCACGATCGCGGGCGCATTCCAAAAGCGGAGTGTAGGCCTCAAACGCTGCCCGTTCATGGGATTCTGACACCGCCAGGGAGCCGTTTCGATACGATGAGAACCGCCACGCGCGGCGTCGAAACGGCGTTTCATCGGAAATTCCCTCCCTTTTCCAGGGACTGTTATAGTATCCCTCGACCTCCGACCGACCGATCAAGCATCCATGACAAAACCCAAAAACCACAGGCCCGATGGACCAGCGCAGATCGGTGCGGACTAGGGAAATTCCAATTCGAGCGCGGCTTCACCCAAGCGCTCTGGCGTCACCAGCACGAACGAAAACCGTGGTTGTCCATGACCATTCGAAACCTGGATTATCTTTTTAAACCCCACGCGATCGCCCTGATCGGCGACGGGGGTGATTCCGAGGTCTTGATCGCCCGCAACCTGATGAAAAGCGGCTTTAAAGGCCCGATCATGCCGGTGGACCCCAAGCGCTTCGCGTTGGAGGGCGCCCTCGCCTACCGCGATATCGCCGACCTGCCGGTCGCCCCGGCGCTGGCGATCATCACCCGGCCGCTGCGGGAAGTTCCCGCGCTGATCGCCCAGTTGGGCGAGCGCGGCGCCCGCGCGGCCGTGCTCTACAGCGATACGCGCAGCCTGCCAAGCCACGAGCGCAAAACGGTCTGTCAGGCTATTTTGGACGCCGCCAAACCCTGGTTGTTGCGGGTCATGGGGCCGGGCTCCCAAGGCTTCAACGTCCCGCTGACCCACCTCAACGCCAGCCTCGACCGCCAGCCGCTGCTGCCCGGCCAAATCGCCTTCGTCACCGAATCCGGCACCATCGGTCAGACCGCCCTCGATATCGGCAATCACTACGGATTCGGCTTCAGCCATTTGATCCATCTGGGTGACGGCCTCGATGTCGATCTGGCCGATATCCTCGACTATCTGGCGGGCGACTACCGGGTCAGGGCTATTTTGTTGTATCTGGAAAACATCGGGGACGCCCGCAAATTCATGTCGGCGGCCCGGCGCGCCTCGCGCGTCAAACCTGTCATCGTGCTGAAGCCGCGCCGCTTTCCAGAAGAGCTCGACGATGCGGTGTTCGCCGCCGCTTTCCGCCGCGCCGGCCTGCTGCGGGTGGACGACAGCGACGAACTGCTACAAATGGTCGAGGTGCTGAAAGCCGCCCGCCTGGTGAACAACGACCGGCTGGCCATCCTCAGCAACAGCTCCAGCATGAGCTTGATGGCGACCGATATCCTCTACGATTTCGGCGGGCGACTGGCGCAGTTTTCGGAATCGACCCAGCGCGGCCTGGAAACCCTGATCGAACCGGACGCCCGCCCCAACCCGTTGGACCTCGGCGATCAGGCCGATGACAAGACCTACGGTAAAGCGCTCGACCTGCTGCTGGCCGATCCCGGCGTGGACGGGGTGTTGGTCATCAAAACTCCCAGCGCCTTCACGGAAGCCACAGCGGTGGCCGATGCCTTGCTCCAGCGCCCCACCGGCAGCCGCTGCATCATCGCCAGCTTTCCAGGCCCGAAAACCGGCGCGGAAGCCCGGTGGCGGTTAGGGCGGAAGATACCGACCTACGAAACCGCCGGCGATGCGGTGCAAGCCTTCATGCGGATCGTCCAGTACAAACGCAATCAAGCCCTGCTGATGGAGACACCGCCCTCGCTGCCGGAGGAATTCACCGCCGATCTCGCCCTGGCCAAAACCGTGATCGCCAAGGCGCTGGACGGCGGGCGGCGCTTGCTCAACGAATACGAGGCGACGCAACTGCTGGGCGCTTACGGCATCCCGGTCGCCAAAACCCTGACGGCGCGCTCTCCTTACGAAGCCGCCGAGATCGCCGGCCGTCTGAATCAGGCCATCGCCTTGAAAATCATCTCGCCGGATGTGTCTGACAAATCACAAATCGGCGGCGTCGTCCGCCACCTGAGCACGCCGGAGGCGGTGCAACAAGCGGCGACCGCCATGCTGATGCGCTTGCGCACCGTGGCGCCAGCGGCGCGGTTTGACGGCTTTGTGTTGCAACTGATGGTCCCGCGCGATGGCGCCTACGAACTGACCTTGGGCGTCCGTCCCGGCGGCGGCTTCGGGCCGGTGATTTATTTCGGCCAGGGCGGTATCGAGGCTGACACCATCGACGATTTCACCTACGGGTTGCCGCCGATCAACATGCATCTGGCCCGCGAGATCATGGCGCAAACCCGCATTTACAAACGCTTGCGCTACAGCCTGCTGCGCCGCGCCGACCTCAAGGCGCTGGCGCTGACGCTGGTCAAGGTTTCCCAAATGATCGTCGATTTGGGCGAAGTGACGGAGTTGCATATCAATCCGCTCTGGGTCAACGCGCAAGGCGTGGTGGCGTTGGATGCCAGGGTACACCTGACGCCGAGCGCCAAAGCCCTGGCACCGGGGCAGCGGCTGGCGATCCGCCCGTATCCGAACGAGCTGGAGGAGACCATCACCTTGCCCAACGATCGAACGCTATTGCTGCGTCCGGTCTTGCCGGAAGACGAGCCAGCGCTGCACGCGCTGGTGTCGCGCGCTTCGCCCGAAGACTTGCGGCGGCGGTTTTTCCAGCCGATCCGCGAGCTTTCGCACGAGATGGCCGCCGGTTTGACCCAGATCGACTACGACCGGGAAATCGCGCTGGTGGCGGTCGGCCCCGGCTTGCCCGGCAAGGCCGAGATTTACGGCATCGTCAACCTCAGCGCCGATCCCAACAACGACCGGGCGGAGTATTCGATCCTGGTGGATCGCGCGCTGATCGGGATGCGCCTCGGCAACTTGCTGATGCGCCGCATTATCGACTACGCCCGGACTCGGGGCATCGGCGAAATCTACGGCGAAGTCCTCAAGGAAAACACGCCGATGCTGCAACTGAATCAGGCGCTGGGCTTTGCCATTCACTCCGACGAGGACGAGCCCAGCCTGAAGCATGTTATTCTAAAGCTCCATCACATCGGTTCCTCCGCAGGCTGAATCCAGGTAAGACTTCATGAGTGAGAAACGCCTTCTGGTCATCGACGACGAACCGGAAATCGGGGAATTCGTGCGCAAGGTCGCCACCGGTTTGGGCTACGAGGTGCGGGTGACCACCGACGGCCGCAGCTTTCAAGCGGCCTACCACGAGCTGCGCCCGACCACCATCGTGATGGATATGGTCATGCCGGAGATGGACGGCAACGAACTGGTGCTGTGGTTGATGGAGCAACACTACGACGCCAACCTGATCATCATCACCGGCTATAACCCCGATTACGCCAAGGACGCCCGCTTGTTAGCGGAATTCAAGGGCTTGCGTTCGGTCATCACTTTGATCAAACCGATTCGGCTGGACAAATTGCGCGAAGTGCTGGACAACTGAACGCCTTTCGACGCTCGACCGCCCACGACCGCCGTCACCTCGGTTTGCTCTTGACCGGCGTGGCGGCTACACGCCCACAGCCCGATACGTGATCGACCAGATCCTGACTGCATCGGTTTTGAGTGGCAGGTACGGTGCTCTCGCGCCACCCTTGCTGGAGCCAGCTAGCGAGCCCGTTGTCGAGGAACCGCCCCTAGTCGTATTCTCGATCCAAAACAATTCCTTGTCCTTGCTCGCCAGCAGATCGAAGGTCTTTTGCGCGTCTTCGGGGTTGCGCGTCCACGAGTCTTCCAGCACCTGAGCCATCAGCACCGGCATCTTCACGCTGGCGGCCCAGAGCTGAGGCGTCATCTCAGCGGCGACGAAGGCGCCCATCTTAAGCAGTTCGAGGTCGATCAGCTCCCTGGTACTGGCGCACTCCTTGGAGTTCCGAGAACGCGTCGTAAATCGCCGCCATGGAAACCACCATGGGGCTTACCATGAGCGCATCTTGCCTGTTGTGGCAGCAAGTTCGCCTAATAAGTTCGCCTAATTTGCTGGTCGTATCCGCCCCGACAGGGCGGCTCCACGGTGGTCGACGCGCCAGTGCGGGAATCCGCCTGGCGCCTCAGGGCCACTGACCGGCTTGAGTCGATCGGGCTCGGTACGCCGCCGAAATCGTGACGCCCTCTCTGTTTATCCGCGCCAGCGCTTATCCGCGCCAGCGCTGCGTCAGCGCCGTCACAATATTAAAGACATCGCCGATCACCACGATCAGCCACACCGCCATGATGACCGCGACGGAGGCGGCGGCGATATCCTTGATGGCGCCGATTTTTTCGTTTTTGTTGGGCTCCATGAAATCGCAAACGGCTTCGATGGCGCTGTTGAACAGCTCGGCCATCAGCACCAAGCCGGTGGCCAACAGCAACATCTGCGCATCGATCCATTGCTGGAAGATGAGGGCCAGCACGATCACGATAGCGGAGATGACCAGCTTGTAGGCAACGCTGAAATCGTACATCACCGCGAACCGCAAGCCCGACAGGATGACTTTGAGCTTGCGCAACGGGTGATAGCCCGCCTCGCCGCCGCCCGACGATTTATGCCACATGATGACCCCCGAATGGCGTACCCGATGTCGGATCAGAGAATTTTTTGCGCCAGGGCAATCCAAGCGCCCGCCAGCACGATCCCCGCCAAGACATCGGTTGGATAATGAACCTGCAAGTAGAGGCGGGAAGCGCCTACGACGACGACCAACGCCACCGCTGCCAGCGTGGCGACCACCCACCATTGAGGCCAAATCCGGCGGACGATCAGCACCGCGCACAGTGTGAACGCGACGATTTGGGCGGTATGGGCGCTCGGAAACGAACTATCCCAAGGCAATGGAACCAGCCGTTCCACCAGAGCCGGCCGGGAACGGCCCAAAAGCAGTTTGATGAGGTGAACCCATACCGTCGCGCCGCCAAGACCGGCCGCCAGCAACCAAGCTTCCCCCTGTTTTTCAAAATACAGCAGACCAGCGGCGAGCAACAGGGAAAGCGGGACCAGCACGTACAACGATCCCAGCCAAGTGATGCCGCGAAAGAACGCGTCCAGGCTTTCCGTCCGGTGCGCCGCCGCGAAAAGAAGAATCTGATTGTCCCAAGACATTATAATGACCTGAATGAATTAATATTTAATATTTAAAAAATCATAAACCACAACACGGCTCAAGCGCTCGCCAGCGCCGCCGCGCGTTCGACCGCTGCCCGGTCGCGGGCGTGATCCTTGGCGATCAGCATGTAAAGCGTCGGTACGAACACCAGAGTGAACAAGGTGCCGATCGCGATGCCGCCGACCAGCACCAAGCCGATGGAATTGCGGGCGGCGGCGCCGGCGCCGGTCACCAGCGTCAGCGGCAGATGGCCGGCGATGGTGGCGGCCGTGGTCATCAGGATCGGCCGCAACCGGATCAGCGCCGCTTCGCGCACCGCCGCCAGTTTGGCGTGGCCTTCGAGTTGCAGCTTGTTGGCGAATTCCACGATCAGAATACCGTTCTTGGCGATCAACCCCATCAGCGTCACCAGTCCGACCTTGGAATAGATGTTCAAGGTGGTGGTCCAGCCTTCGGTGAGCGGAAACGGAATCTGCGGGTTCGGCATCTTGAGGAAGGTGAACAGCAGCGCGCCGAACATCGCCAGCGGCACCGAACCGAGCAGGATGATGAAGGGGTCGCGGAAACTGTTGAACTGCGCCGCCAGCACCAGAAAGATCATGATGATGGCAAAACCCATGGTCGCGAAGAACCGGCTGCCACCTTCCAGCCGCAACTGGCGCGACTCGCCGGTGTAATCGATCGCGTAACCCTGCGGCATCACCCTAGCGGCCTCGGTTTCGAGAAAGCGCAAAGCTTGATCGAGCGGCTGGATCGCCACCCCGCTGATCTTGACCGCGTTGAGCTGCTGGAAGCGATTGAGCGAGCGCGGCGCGGTGCTGTTGCGTAATGAGGCGACGGTGCTGAGCGGCATCAATTGCCCGTTGGGTCCGGTCACATGAATATTTTCCAGTTGATCGGGATTGAGGCGGCCGCTTCGTTCGACTTGCGGGATGACTTTATAGCTGCGGCCGGCGATGTTGAAGCGGTTGACGAAGTTGCCGCCCACGGCGGCGGTGAGGTCCGCGCCGACCTGTTGCAGGTTGAGTCCGAGCGCGGCCACCTTGTCGCGGTCGATCACGATTTCGGTCTGCGGCTGGTCGATCTTCACGTCGATCAGCGGCGGAAACGCGAACATTCCGCTCTCCATCGCTTTTTTCTGCACTTGCTGGGCGATCTGCAAGATTTCCTGGGTGTCGGCGGTCGAGGCGATGATGAATTCCACCGGAAACTGGCCGCCGCCGGGCAAGGCCGGCGGGGTGATCGGAAACATCTGGATGCCGGGGATGAGCTGCAACTTCCGCTGGACGTCGGGCAGGATTTGAAACACGGTCCGCTCGCGCTCGTCCCAGGGCTTGACCACCATGCCGCCGAATCCCGAAGTCGGGAAAGTGATCTGAAAGGTAAACTGGGTTTCCGGCACGCTCTGAAACACCGTATTGGCGGCGGCGGTGAATTGACCGGTTTGATCGAGCGTGGCGTTGGCGGCGGCATCGACGATACCGAAGATCACCCCTTGATCTTCGGTCGGCGCCAATTCCTCGGCCGAAAACATCCACATCGGCACCACCAACACCGACAGCGCCACCCACATCAGATACACCGGCGGGCGGGCGTTCAACGCGCTGTCGAGCACGCGCCCGTAAAACTGCTTGACGCGCTCGAAGCCGGCGTTGATATGCGCCGGCAGCCAATGTCGTTCGTCCTCGGCGGTCAGCAGTTTGGAGGTCATCATCGGCGATAGCGTCAGCGCCACCACTCCGGAAATGGTCACCGCGCCCGCCAGGGTAAAGGCGAACTCGCGAAACAGCGAGCCGGTCAGCCCGCCTTGCAAGCCGATGGGAGTGTAAACCGCAATTAAGGTGACGGTCATGGCGATGATGGGACCGATCAGTTCTCGGGCCCCGAGAATGGCCGCATCGAAGGGCGTCTTGCCCGCTTGCAAATGGCGCTCGACGTTCTCGACCACCACGATGGCGTCATCCACCACCAGACCGACCGACAGCACGATGGCGAGCAGGGTCAGTAAATTGATGGTAAAGCCAAAGATCTGCATCAGGAAAATGCCGCCGATCAACGAAATCGGAATGGCGATCACCGGCACCAGCACCGAGCGCAGCGAACCCAGAAACAGGAAGATGATGATGACCACGATCAGCAGCGTCTCGCCCAGGGTGGTAATCACTTCACGGATGGCGTTGTTGATGTAATCGGTGGCATCGTAGGCGACCCGCCCCTGCAAGCCGGTCGGCAATTCTTTCTGGATCGACTCCATTTCCGCGCGGATGCGTTTGATGACGTCGATGGCGTTGGCGTTGGGCAGCGGAAAAATGCCCATGAACACGGCGGTCTGGCCGGAATAGCGCACTTCGGTATCATAGTCCTCGGCGCCGAGCACCACCTCCGCGATATCCGCCAGCCGCACCAGCGCGCCGTCTTGCTGGCGGATCACCAGATTCTTGAATTCCTCGACCGAGCGCAAATCGGTGTTGGCGGTGAGGTTGACTTGAATCAACGAGCCACGGGTGCGGCCGATGGCGGCCAGATAGTTGTTGGCGGCCAACGCTTGGCGCACCTGCGCCGGACTGACGTTGAGCGCGGCCAGTTTTTCAGGTTTGAGCCAGACCCGCATGGCGAAAGTGCGAGCGCCCAGAATCTCGGCGCGCTGCACGCCTTCCACCGCCGACAGCCGCGGTTGCACCACCCGCACCAAATAGTCGGTGATCTCGTTCTGTTGCAGGATGTCCGAGGAAAAACTCAAGTACGCCGAGGCGAACTGGCTGTCGGCCGATTCGATGTTGAGCACCGGCACTTCGGCTTCGGGGGGCAGATCGCCGCGCACCTGATCGACCTTGGAACTGATTTCGGCCAGCGCCTTGGTCGCGTCGTAGTTCAACCGGAGGCGGGCCTTGATGGTGGAAAGCCCCTGGGCGCTTTGCGATTCCAGATACTCGATGCCGTCCGCCGCCGCGATGGCGCGCTCCAGCGGCGTGGTGATGAAACCGCGCACCAGACTGGCGCCCGCGCCCACGTAGACGGTGGTAACCGTGACGCTGGCGTTGTCGCTGCGCGGGTATTGCCGGACGTTGAGGTTGAAGATGGCCTGGACGCCAGCGATGATGATGACCAAGTTGACCACAATGGCCAGCACGGGCCGGCTGATGAACAAGTCGGTGAAGGATTTCATCGCGCCGGCTCAGGAATTGGCGGGCTTGGGGGCCAGCTGGAAACTCGGGGCCAGCTTGTTGTCCACCACCACGCTCATGCCGTTGCGCAGCTTGAACACGCCGGTGGTGACGATGGTTTGGCCCGCTTCCAGCCCGGAGGCGACCGCCACGAAATCGCCGCGCGTCTTGCCCAGGCGCACGAATTTCTGGTTCAGCACTTTGCCGGCCGCGGCGGTCTTTTCATCTTTCTTGTCCTCGACCACGAACACCGAATCCCCGTAGGGCGCGTACAGCACCGCCGTGGCGGGAATCATCAGCACCCGCTCCGTTTCGGGCAGCACCACGGCGACGTTGGCATACATGCCGGGCCGCAGTTTGCCGGCGGAGTTGGCCAGCGTGGCCTGCACGCTCACGTTGCGGGTCGCCGCGTCGATTTCGGGGTCGATCGCCGTGAGCTTGCCGTCGAAGGTCTGACTGGGAAAGGCGTCGGTGGTCACCCGCACCGCCATGCCGGCGCTGAGTTGGGCGAGATCCTGTTGCGGCAACGCGAAATTCACGTAGACGGGATCGAGCGCTTGTAGGGTCACCACGGCGGCGCCATTTTCCAGAAATTGCCCGAGGTTGACCTGGCGGATGCCGGTCCGGCCGGCGAAGGGCGCGCGGATGCTCTTCTTGGCGATCAGCGCGCGGATGTTGTCGATTTGCGCGTTGGCCTGCTTGGCCTGAGCGTCAGCGCTGTCCAGATCGGCCTGCGACACCATGTTCCGGCCGCGCAGATCGCGGGCGCGCTCCAGATTGAGGCGGGCGAGATCGGCGCTGGCCATGGCCGCCCGAAGCTGGGCCTGTTCGACCGACGAATCCAACTCCACCAGCAGATCGCCGGCCCGCACGCTCGCGCCCGAATCGAATGCGATGTTCTTCACCGTCCCCGTCAGTTCGGCCCGGAGCATCACGCCCTGCACGGCGGCCACCGAACCGACGGCGCTCAGCGTGGGCTGCCAGACATCCTGCTTGACTTGAGCGGTGGTGACCGTTTCGGGCGGCGGGGCAAAATTCGCCCCTTGTGCGAACATGGTCTTGAACTGCAATCCCTTGATACCAGCGAGCGAGCCTACCAGCACCAACACGATGACGAGAGTGAGCATGATTTTCTTGGCCATAAGCATTTCGCATCGCGCCGTGAATGGGTCAGCCGCAAACTAACCCATGTCAGGGATCAAGAAAAGGCGGTTCACGGTATTTTTGGCGCCGGGAGCGAAAATCTGGCCCGGCGCGGTCGAGAGAACCCCAGGCGCCGATGGTGCGCCGCTGCCGTGACGACCGCGGGCGCGCCACGGTTTACTCAAAGCGTCTGTGTACCCGCCATTCAAGCTGACAGCCCATCGATCAGCCGGCTGTCGATGGTGATTTCACCGCTTAGAATCTCGTGCGGCGGGCAAACGTTGGCGATTTCGAGCAAGCGCGCGCGGCCGGCATCGCTCAGATCACCGCTCAGCCGAATGTCACGGGCGATGTGGGTCTGCGCTGGCGCGGGAGACTGTTTTTCCTCGACCACGCGCAATTCCACCTCGACGCCTGCCAGCTTCAACTGCTTGCGCTGTGCGTCCATCGTCACGGTGATGGCGGTACACGCACCGAGCGCCGACAGCAACAAATGGTGTGGCGTCGGCCTTCCGGTTTTTTTGGCATGGCCCGCTTAGCGCCGGGTTAAGGATCATGCCGGCCGAAGAAGCCGGCATGACGGGAAAACTACGAGGCAATACGCCCGAAACGGCCGCTGTTGAAGTCCCTCATGGCTTCAACGATCTGCTGTTGGCTGTTCATCACGAACGGGCCATAACCCACAATCGGCTCGTCGATAGGCTGACCGGCGAGCAGCAGCAGCTTCGCGTCCGTGCCGGCGTCAATCGTGACCGCATTACCGGCGCGCTCCAACACCACCAGCTGCGCCTCGTGCGCCGCCGTATCGCCGCTCACGCGCACGTTGCCGCGCAATACCACCAACGCCGTCGTCCAACCGTCCGGCAGCTCAAACTCGACTCCCCTGCCCGCCTTCACTCGGACATCCCACACGTTCAGCGGCGTAAAGGTGCGCGCCGGGCCGGTGCGGCCCCGATAGTCGCCGGCGATTACCCGCGCCGTGCCCGCGCCGTCGGGCAGCGCCACGGTCGGAATATCGGCGTTGGTAATGGCTTGATAGCCGGGTGCGCTCATCTTGGCTTTGGCCGGCAGGTTGACCCAAAGTTGCACCATCTCGAACGGCCCACCCGAACGCGAATACGCTTCAGAGTGAAATTCCTGATGCAGGATGCCACCGGCCGCCGTCATCCACTGCACGTCGCCGGGTCCGATCACGCCGCCCTGGCCGGTCGAATCGCGGTGCGCGACTTCACCGTCGTAGACGATGGTCACCGTCTCGAAGCCGCGATGCGGGTGCTCGCCCACGCCGCGCGGCGAACCGCCGTTCGGCTCGAACCGGGTCGGGGCTGCGTAGTCGAGCAACAAAAACGGGCTGAGCAGCTTGCCGAGGCCGTTGTAATCAAACATCGAATGCACCGGAAAACCATCCCCCACCCAATGCGGTCGAGGCGCGCCATAGACGCTGTTCACTTTTTTCATCGCAATCTCCTAAGGTTGTTCGGCCGCTCTGAACTTGATGGGTAACAGTGTATAGAGAGGACAATCAAGGCGGTAGACGGCAAATTCAGCCTTCAGTGTTCTATGATTGGAACGATAGCTTGTTGAGCGACCGCCTAATTCACAAACGCTGAGGGGAATTCAGAGGAGGGTCATGCGGGATTTAAACGACCTCTATTACTACGTGCAGGTCGTCGATCACGGTGGCTTCGCGCCGGCGGGTCGTGCGCTCGGTATTCCGAAATCCAAGCTGAGCCGTCGCATTGCGTTGTTGGAAGAACGGCTCGGCGTGCGGCTGATCCAGCGCACGACCCGACGGTTTGTCGTGACCGAAATCGGCCAGACTTATTACGAGCACTGCAAGGCGATGCTGGTGGAAGCGGAGGCCGCCGAGGAAGCCATCGCGGTCACGCACTCGGAACCCTGCGGCAGCGTGCGCCTGACCTGCCCGGTGGCGCTGCTGCACGCGCATGTGAGCGCGATGCTGGCCGATTTTCTGGCCGCTCACCCGCGCGTCACCTTGTATCTGGAGGCGACCAACCGCCGGGTTGATCCGATCGGTGAGGGCATCGATCTGGCGTTGCGGGTGCGTCCGCCGCCGCTGGAAGACAGCGAGCTGGTATCGCGGGCGCTAGCTGATCGCGGCCAGTCTCTGGTCGCCAGCCCGGCGCTTTTGGCGCCTCAGGGTAGCCCGCGCTTCCCGGCCGACCTGGCGCGGTGGCCGAGCCTGGCGCTGGGTGGCCCCCAGCAAAATTATCAGTGGACGCTGTTCGGGCCAGAGGGAGCGCAAGCTGTTCTCTATCACACGCCGCGCCTCGTGACCGGCGATATGATCGCCTTGCGCGCCGCCGCCTTGGCCGGCGTCGGCGTGGTGCAGTTGCCGACGATGATGGTGCGCGCCGAACTGACCGCGGGGACGCTGATCCGACTCTTGCCGGACTGGATGCCCCGTCGGGAAATCATCCATGCGGTGTATCCCTCGCGGCGCGGCTTGCTGCCAGCGGTGCGCGCCCTGATCGACGATCTGGCCCGACGTTTCAAGGCACTGGACGAGGATTGAGCGGATTGGCGCTTCCAAAGGAGCGGTGAGAGAGCGGATCGCCGGCCGGCGGATGCGACCCTCAAGCAACCAGCCGCTCGCGATCCCTGAGGGATACCAGCGGCGGCGCATCGACGCCGAAGCCTTCGCGGATGTAGCCGGCCAGACACTCCGCCACCGCCGAAACACCGTGACCGCGATGCAGGGTGATACTCGCCGACGGCAGCACCGGAAAACCTTCATCGATTCCGAGCGGCCGCACGCCGGCCGGCAGCACGCTACGGCAGAGCACCGTGACCGCCAAGCCGGCGGTGACCGCCGCCAACACCCCGCTGATACTGGCGCTGGTATAGGCGATCCGATACGGTCGCCCCTGCCCGTCCAGCGCGGTGAGCGCCCAGTCACGAAAACAGCAGCCGGGCTGAAACAACGCCAACGGCAATGGCTCGCATTCATGCGCCAGATGGCGTTCGGCGCTGGCCCACACCACCGGCTCGCGGCGCAGCACCTCGCCGGTTTCCGCGCCGGGCGTACAGGTGATCAACGCCAAATCCAGCCGTTCTTCCGTCAACAGCCGTCGCACGTTCGTACTGGGTTCGCAATGGACCTCCAACTGCACACGCGGGAAAGCGCGGGCAAAGCGGGTCAGAATGTCCGGTAGAAAGCGGTCGACATAATCATCCGGGGTGCCGATGCGCACCAAACCCGTCAAATCCGGCCGTGTCAATGCGGCCAGCGCTTCGTCGTGCAGTTTCAACAAGCGGCGCGCGTACCCCAACAAGGCTTCGCCGTCCGGTGAGAGCTGCACGCCGCGCCCGACGCGCTGGAACAGCGCTCGGTTCAATATCTCCTCCAGACGGCGCACCTGCATCGACACCGCCGACTGGGTGCGATGCACCTGCTTGGCGGCCTGGGTGAAACCGCCGGCATCCACAATGGCCACGAAGGTTCGCAACAAATCAGGATCGAGTGGGGCGGACATAACAGCCTCCTATCCATCATTAATAATGATCGATTATATAAAATTTATTCGTTTGTTGAATCGATCAGCCGCCAGCATACTGCCCGCAAATGCTGTCGGAGGGTCAATCATGTTCCTTGATACTGTATTCCGCTGGGAATTTTTCTCACACCCGCGCGCTGGTCTCCGCCCGCGCTTGCGGGTTGCGCTGAACCAAGTGCGTGCCTGGCATGAAACCTATCGCCAGCGTCGAACCTTGCTCGGTTTTGATGATGCGATGTTGAAAGATATTGGGATCAGTCGCGTCGATGCGCTTCAGGAAGGGGAAAAGCCGTTTTGGCGTCCTTGAAGAACGCGGCCGCTCTGGTTCACCCGCTGGCCGGTCGCACGCCGGGCGGTCCTTCACCAATCGGTTGGGGCCGCACGGTGTCGCAGCCGAACCAGCCGACGAAACGTTCGGCCGGCACGGGCGGACCGAACAGATAGCCCTGCGCCAGATCGCAGCCCTGCTCCAGCAGGATGCGCCGCTGCTGTTCGGTTTCGACGCCCTCGGCGACCACGGTCAATCCCAGGCTGTGCCCGAGGTTGACGATGGTGGCGGCAAGAATCAGATCGTCGGGATCGGTAACCAGGTCGCGCACGAAGCTTTGATCGATTTTCAGCGCCGTGATCGGCAGGCGCTTGAGATAACCGAGGCTGGAATAACCGGTGCCAAAATCGTCGATGGCCAAACCGATCTCCAATTGCTGGAGCGCCAGCAGCGTTTCAGCCGTGCGCGTGCCGGCATCGAGCAGCGTCGATTCGGTCAGTTCCAGTTCCAGCGCTTGCGGCGGCAGGCCATACACCGCCAGCAGATTCTGGATGCGCCCGACACACTCCAGATCGCGGAAATGACGGGCGGCCAGATTGACCGCGACGGTCAGCGGTGGGAAACCCGCTTCCCGCCACGCGGCAAGCTGCCGGCAGACGGCTTCCAGCATCCAGTCCCCCAAAGCCACGATCAGGCCGCTGGCTTCCGCCACCGGAATGAAAAATCCCGGTGAAATCAAACCTCGCTCGGGGTGCAACCAGCGCACCAGCGCTTCGGCCCCGGCCAGCCGGCCGTCGCTCAGATAAACCTTGGGCTGGAAATAGGCCACCAACTGCCCGCTTTCGATAGCCTTGCGCAATTCCGATTCCAGCACCAGGCGTTCGAACGCGGCGACGTTCATCTCGCGGGCGTAGGAAACCTGAGTGTTGCGCCCTTCTTGCTTGGCCCGGTACAGCGCGGTATCGGCGTTTTTCAGCAGATCGTCGAAAGTGGTGCCGTCATGCGGGTAGAGCGCGGCGCCTACTGACACCGTCACCCGCAAGCTGTGGCCGGCGACCGTGAACGGCTCGCGAAAGGCCGCCAACATCTTATCGGCCACCCTCGGGGCTCCATCCCGACCCGCATCGGGCAGGAGCAACACGAATTCATCGCCTCCCAAGCGGCAAACGGTATCCGAGTTGCGAAGCAGGCTTTTGAGCCGCGCCGCGACCTGCACCAACAGGGTGTCGCCTTCGGCGTGGCCGAGCGAATCGTTCACTTCCTTGAAGCGATCCAGATCGAGAAACAGCAGCGCCAGTTCCTCGTCGCGCCGCGCCGCCAGCGCCAGCGCCAGTTCCGCTCGCTGGGCCAGCAGCGTCCGGTTGGGCAGATCGGTCAGCGCATCGTAGTAAGCCAGATGCTCGATGCGCTGCTCGGCTTGCTTCTGTTCGGTGATGTCGGTAGCGATACTTACGTAATAGGTCAGTTCGCCGGCCGCGTTCCACACCTGATTGATGGTGGCCAGCGCCAGATAGAGCTCGCCGTCCTTGCGCCGGTTCCAGAGTTCGCCTTGCCAAATGCCTTCATCAGCGACGGTCCGCCACATGGTGGCGTAATCGGTTTCGGATTGCCGCTCGGATTTGAGCAGATGCGGGCTTCGACCCAGCACCTCGGCTTCCGCATAGCCGCTCAATGTGGTAAACGCCGGATTGACGGCGACAATATTATTCTCGGCATCGGTCACCACGATCGATTCCCGAACCGTTTCGAACACCGCCGTCGCCAGCCGCTGCCGCTCCTCCGCCCGCCGCTGTTCCGTGATGTCGCGAAATTCCGTCACTCGAACCGAACGGCCTTGATAGACGCTGTTCTTGCTGCGAATCTCCAGCGGATAGACGGAACCATCCTCGCGCAGCCCTTCGGCTTCGTAGGCTTTGATGGCGTCATCGAGAAGATATTGCTTGACCAGCTCCCGCCATTCGGGGGCGAACAGCAACAAGCAGCTCATGCCGGCCAGCCGCTCCACCGGCGACCCGATCATGTCGGCCAGACTCTGATTGCACTCCAAAATGAGTCCGCGCTCGTGAATGACCATCCCGCTGGAGGCGGCTTCGTGCAACGCGCGGAACCGTTCCTCGCTTTCGCGCAATGCTTCTTCCGCACGTTTGCGCTGGCTGATGTCGCGGCAGGCGGCGTACAAAATCCGCCGACCATGCCAGGGAATCGGCGTTAGTTGCACTTCTACCCAAAACTCCGCGCCACTGAAATGGCGATGCAGCCATTCGAAGCGCTGGTCGCCTTCTTGAAAAGCCGCCGCGCCTAACGCCCGCGCCTTTTCGGCGGACAAGCGACCATCCGGCTGGCGGTCTGGCGACAGATCGGCCGGCTGGCAGGCGACGACCTGCTCGCGGCGGGTGGCGCCAAACATGACGAGCACCCGCTCGTTGCAATCGATGAAGCATCCGTTATCGAGCAGCAGCGCGCCATCGCCCCCTTTTTCAAAGATCAAGCGAAACAACTGTTCGCTCTCTCGCAATTCGGCCGTACGCTCCGCCACCAATTGTTCCGCGCGGCGGCGTTGGGATGCCACGGTGAACAGATAAAGCGCGACCAGAAAGGTGAGGAGCGTTCCGACCGCGGGTACCCAGCGATACGAGCGGTCGGTATTGTCGGCCCTGAACACCGCGGTCGGGCGCGCCTCGATTCGCCAGACCCGGTTGGCCATCGCGAAATCCTGACGGTATAGCAACGGGGGATGGCCCACCGCCGGTTCGGCGTCTGGTTGGGATGGGCTCCAGATATAAAGCGGTTGCCGTTCGAGCGGGGCGGAAAGATCGCTCACGCTCATCACCAGCCCAGCGGACAGGTGGTTGGCAAAGACGTTCGCGATGACATCGGACATTCGGAAGACTCCCAAGACGAAGCCTTTCAAACGCTGCCGGCGTTCCTCCACGCTGGGCGGAGTTTCTCCGCCGTGATACACCGGCGCGAACGCCAACACTGAAAATCGCCGGTCGGATTCCTGAACTAAAACGTAGCGCTCGGTGAGGGTGAGTTGACCGCTGTCCCACGCCTGCAACAGTGCCGCTCCTCGGGATGGATGAAGAGAATCAGGGCTGTATCCTAAAGCTGCTTCATTGCTGGTATAAGGCTCCAGGTAGTAAACCGGAAAATACTCATCGCGCTCGCTGGCTGGAACCAGTCGCCCTTCCGAATCCCGTTCCGTGAATTGAAATCCCGCCAAACCGTCCTGGCGGGCGGCGGCTTCAAAGCCGGCGCGCTGCTCCCGCGCCACCCGAGGAATCCACTCCAACGCCTGGAACTGGTGATATTGAAAGATCGGCGCGACGAACTGGTGAAACGTGGCGCGAGTGACATCGCCGGAGATGTTGTAAAAACGCCGCACGGCGTCAAGTTCGCGCAGACTTCCTTTAAATTCCGCTACGATGGCTTGAGATCGCTCGACGGCCATCGAGTGAAAGCGCCGCTCCAACGCATCCCGGCTCCTTTGACGAAACTCCAGAAAAACCCCACCGGTCAGAGTCAGACCGATCAAGACAGTCAAGGCGGCGGCGCCCCAGGCCGCCGCGTTCGCGGGTGCTTTGACGGCATGGGCGGCCCGGCCGAACACCCAGACTCCGCCGAGCAACAGCGCGAGTACAGCCAGCCCGAACGTTCCCATCAACGCCAGTCGCCGAGGTTGGCGCGGACGAACGCTGGATCGCGGTCGCCGGTAAAAGCCTGAGCACCGCTCCATTCCGCCCAGTCGCCCAGTTCGTGGCCCAACTGTGGTAACTCGCTCCGAACCGCCGCGCTCGCGCCAGTCCTGCCCTCAATGGCTTGGTCTTCCTGCCACTTCCGGAACGAACGCCGAACAATCCAGACAGCCAAAGCTACTACCGATAGCCAAAACGCCACAAATTCGGCCACGGCCGCCAATGCAGCTTTGAAACTGGAGTTCATGAATGGTCTTGGCGCGGCGCCGTCATGAGACCGTTATCCCAATGAGGGTTGTTCTGCGGGTCTTGGCGTTTGCGACCGGGCGCAAGCGCTTTTCATGGCATCCATTCTCACCAAGCATTTCAATTCGGGAGGAGGAAATCGCAAACGGGTACTTGGTGGTGGCGATCTGGCCGCATCGCTGGGAGCAAGAACCCTCTGAAGATTATTTTGAACCGGCCGCAAGCCACCCTATGAGATAGGCTACTTCACCTTTGCGCAATTTCCCTAGAACAGACGCCTTCGGTTTCCCACCGCCAGGATCTCGCGGCCCCGGCGGTTTCGATCCGAAAGCGATGCTCGCTGGTCCTCACCGGTCGCCAGATCGGTCAGAGGTCAGGTCTCGACTGACAGTCTATCTCGATGCGGCCTGAATCCTGACGCGACTGATACCGCTTTCGGTCATGCCCAACCTTTTCGCGGCCGCGCGGGAGACGTCGATCACGCAGCCTCCTACATGAGGCCCGCGGTCGTTGATGGTCACTCGCACGGCTTTGTTGTTATCGAGGTTGGTGACCAAGGCCCTAGTGCCAAACGGCAGTTCCGGATGGGCGGCGGTGAGTTTGTTCTGGTTAAAAATCTGGCCGCTGGCGGTCACTCTACCGTGCAACCGCGGCCCGTACCAACAGGCCTTGCCGGTTTGATCGTAGGCGCCCGCGTACAGCGGCATACCGCCGATCAGCGCGGCGAACCCCAGCGTCAGGACTCGGGAAAAACGAGCGGGCCGCCGGCCCGAAACCAGAAGACTGATACGGCGTACATTCATGATTCCATCTCCAATGATTTTTTAGTGCAATGGCCCTGTTGGAAAATCAGGCGCTCATCTGGCGTCACTCTAATGGAAAATCCAGAAAATTCCATCCCGAGGCGCCCTGAAAGAACAAAGGGCGGCCATGATTCGAAAGTATTCCGCGCGGCTTCGGCCGGCGCCCGCTGCCGCCGGCCGGTCTCGGTTGCCGCCGCTCGGCTTTTAAGGTACTTTTGGAAATCAATGGAAACAAGAGGATGGCGCGCGTCCTGCAATTGCTATACGGCAGATGAAACAGCTTAGCCTTGCTCGCAACCAGGACGTGAAAGCCCGCTCCAGAACGTTCGACCTTCCACTCGCGGCCGCATCCCAAGCCGCGTAACTGGCAATGACGCACGGGATAACATGGGTTTTTACGCCTTTATTGCCATCGGCATCGGCGCCGCTTCAGGCGCTTGGTTGCGCTGGGGATTGGGTATTTTGCTCAATCCCGTATTCCCGACCCTGCCCTTTGGAACGCTGGCTGCAAACCTGCTGGGCGGGTTCTTGATGGGAATGGCCATGCAATTTCTGCTCGAACACGCCCTGCTCGCGCCCGAAATTCGCTTGTTCATCACCACCGGCTTTCTGGGTGGGCTTACCACCTTCTCCACCTTTTCGGCCGAAACCGTAACTTTGCTGCTGCGTGAGGAATACGCCTGGACCTCCGTTATCGTCCTGGCGCATGTGATCGGCTCGGTGAGTATGACGTTGCTGGGCATAGCGGTCATGAAATGGCTCGTTGCATCGGGAGCGCCATGAACGGGACTTATCTGAAATTTTACGTCCACGAACATCGCCGGCACCACGGCATTCTGCTGTATGAATGGTTGCTGGAACGCGCCAAAAAGCTGGGCATCCACGGCGGGTCGGCGTTTCGCGCCATCGCCGGCTTTGGCCGGCACGGCGTGCTACACGAAGATCATTTTTTCGAGTTGGCGGGCAATCTGCCCGTCGAGGTCGTGTTTGCCGTTAGCGATCAAGAGGCCGAGCAACTGCTGGAAGTGATCGAGAAGGAAAAAGTGCGCGTCTTTTACCTCAAGATGCCGGTCGAATACGGGGTGATCGGGGGTGAATAGCGGGATCGAAACTCACGCTCTCCCCACAGTCGGGACACGCTTCAAAAATAGACCTGTAATCCGATTCCGAACTCGTGTAATCCTTCCAGATAGCGCCAATCCATTTTAAGTGACAAATTCTTATCCAGCGCCAAATTCTGTCGTAGTTCTGTCCGCAGCGCCGTACCGAGTTCTCCCAGCCGGTAATCCCGCCACGTCGCGCCCGCCAGCAGCTTCCAGCGAGGCGCCGGTTGCAGCAGCATACCGGCTCGCGCGCCCCAACCGGCGCGATAGCCCCCGGCGAAACCGTCGCCGTATTCGAACGCTAATTCCGGCAACGCAAACCACACCGCCCGCCAGGGCCAGCGAGTTTCCGCCGCCATCCCTAAACCGCCGCTCAGTTCGAACGCGGCGCAATCGCGGCAGCCCGATTGGGGATTTGGCTCCCAGCCGGCGTGAAGCCGCCAGGAGGGTCGCGGCGTCAAGGCATTAGCCGGCGGCAGCGAGGTGATATCGAGCAGCGTCAACCGATCCAGCGCCAGCCGGCCGCTGTGCTGATCATGGCGGACAGCGAGGCTTAACGCTTCGATCTGCGCGTCAGGGGTGTAGCCGGTATCGGGCTCCAGCAGACCGTGATAGCCGGCTCGCGCGTTGAATTCCACAAAGCCCCTTCCCGCTCGTTGGCCGCCGCCAAAGCCGATCCGTCGCGAGGCGTGACCGGTTTCCGGGCGGGTGGCATAAGGTTCGATCTTAACCGGCGGAGTTGCCACCGCAAGCTGGTTGCGGGCCACCAACAAGCGGTGTGCGATCCCGTCCGGCGCTGGCTCGCGTCCTGGCCCGCTGTTGCCGGATCGGCGGTGTTGGCGTTCGTCCAGCGCCAGTTCCAACAACAGCGCCCGCCGCTGCCGGGTAAGCCGCTGAAATTGGGGCGCGCCGATGATTGCCGGATCGTTTCGCAACCGCCGCGCCAACCGGCGTTCATCGGCGGTCAAGGTTTCATAGCGGCGGTTGATCGCGGTGCCGCGCGCCGGTCGAGCCGTCGCCTCCTCCAGCAATCCTGGTTGCTGGGCCAGCAAGCGGATCGTGTCCGCCGGCAGAGTCCAGGTCCCAAAGCGGTCGCTGAACCGCCAATTCGGATTAGCCGCCTCCAACAAGATCAGTAACTGCCACGCACAATTTTCCCGGAAAAAGTAGTATTCGAACTCAATGCCGCGCAGTTCCCAAGCGTGTTCGAGCAGTCGCCGCCGTTGCGGCTCGTCGAGGTTCAAACGATATTCCCAGATATCACGGCTTTCCAGATCGCTGTAGGTGCGGACCAGCTGGTAATAAGGCCGAACGTCGAACTTGCCGATAAAACGGCCACTAATACCATCCAGCGCATAACTCCAAACGCTGCTGTGGGAATCGTCGGCCGCATAGTTGATGGCGTAGGCCAACAGCCGGGTTCGCTCGGTCTGGCCGCGCCGGTCCAGCCGCAGGAAGGTATGACCGAACAGCGAGGCGGGGTTGTTGAGATAGGCCGAAGCGAACACCAGGGTCACTGCTTCCGCGTCCAACTCGCGAAACCACTGCCGAAAACGCCCGCAATCCTGGGGTAACAGGCGACGGTCGTCGATGTTCAGTTCCGCCTTCAGCCATCGGTAACGGGCGATAAAGGCGCACTGGGCCGGTTGAGGGTCGCCGCCGACCGGATCGGTTTTGAAAAAAGCGCGCAGCGTCGCGGCGAGTTCGGCGCGCGGTTCGGTTTTTCCGGTCGGCGCCAGAAAGAAGCGCGGATCATCCACATCGCTGAGCACGCCTTCCTCGCCGACGGCGGACCGATAATGGAGCAGCGTTTGCCACTCCCGCCGTTCCGCTAGCCCGACGGTTTCGGCGCGATCCAACAAGTCGGCCAGATAAGTCGTTTCGGCCCGTCCGTCGGTCACCCACAACCCACACCCGATCAGCAGCCCGCCCAGCAGACAAACCGGCCAGGCGATGGCGTGCCTCAGTTCAGCGTCACCCGCTGACCGACTCGTGGATTGGCCCGCATCTCCTGCTCTAGCGCCGCCAACATTTCAGCGGCGCTGGTACGGTCGCTGGGAAACAACACCCTGAATTTCTCCCGCGCCAGGGTGAAGAAAGCCGGCTGGCGGTTCGGCTCGATGGCAAGCAATACGGCCAGCGAACTGAGATATTCACCCTCGCCCGCCGCCATGTCGTTGCGCAGTTGTTCCAGATTGATCTTGGCGAATTCGGTGGCTTGTTGCTGGCGATTCATGGACGCCGTGCTGGAGCCACCGCTGGAACCGCTGGTCGCGCCGCTGGCGCCGGAACTGGGATCGGAAACGATGGTGCAGGAACAAACGGCAAACCCCAGTGCTGCGGTTAAGGCGGCATTAAGCAAGCATTTCATAAATTTTCCTCCTGGTACTGTCGGAAATTTTCGCAACGGCGCGATGCCTTGGACAGGGGCGCACTCACCGTTACCGGTCTGAATCGGTTCACGATGGCGGATTCAGCTAAGTTTAAAGGGAATTGTCGCGCCCGGCAGCGCTCGCCGACCTATTTTCAGCCCTGAGGAGACCGCCGCGTGAAAAGCCATATCTCGCTGATCCTGCTATCCACCCTCCAATGCAACGCTGATTGCGAATACTGCTTCGAGACTAAGACCACCGACCGGTTGACGCTCGACCGTCTGGGTGAAATGATCCGCAAGATATTGGATTACATGGTGGAAAAATCGCTCGCCACACTGACTATCTACTGGCAGGGCGGCGAAGCGATGCTGTTGCCGCCGAGTTGGTACGAGCAGGCCAACGCGCTGATCCAGCGTGAGGCCGAGGCGCGCGGCAAGCACGTTCTCCACGGCCTGCAAAGCAACATGCTCTCCTACAGCTCTCGCTGGAACAAGGTGATCGCCGAAATGTTCGGCAACAGCGTCGGCACCTCGTTGGACTACCCCAACCTGCACCGCAAGCTGCTCGGGCAAGGACCGGACACCTATAACGACATTTGGGCGCGGCGGGTGCGCGAGGCGCGGGCGGCCGGCATTGAGGTACAGGTCATCGCCGTTCCAAACCAAGCGACCCTGGAGATCGGCGCGGAACGATTTTACCGTCATTTCGTGGATGAGCTGGGCATCACCGATTTCCAGGTCAACACGCCGTTTCCGGGCGGCGAAGCGACGGCCGCCAAGAAAGAATTACCGGTGGCGGAAGTGGAAAAACTCAGCCGCTTTTACACCGAACTGGCCGATGTTTGGCTGGAGCGCGGCTATCGCCAGGGCGTGCGGGTCGGGCCGCTGGATTCCCTGTTGCAACATTTCAGCCACCAGCCAACGACGCTGCCTTGCATTTGGGGCGATAACTGCGTCAATTCCATGGTCTCAATCGACGCGCGCGGCTACGTGGCGCAATGTGACTGCTGGGTTACCAGCTATCCTGATTACCACTACGGCAATATCTTTGAATGCGACAGCTTCGGCGAACTATTGAAGAACAGTCCGGCACGCCAGAAGTTTAACGAGCGCCCCATCCAGCTCATCCAGCGCGATTGCCTGAGTTGCGACTACCTGTCGCTGTGTCATGGCGGCTGCCCGGTGCGGACCTACACCGTCCACGGCACCCTGTTCGAGAAAGATCCTTATTGCGGCCTGTACAAGGCGATGTTCGGCCGCATGGCGCGCGCGGCGCGCGAACTGGCCCGAGAAGCATCCACCGCGCGCGGCGTAGCCGCTTGAACAGGGTTATACCACCCGATTTATTCCGCGTGGCCTAGCGGCGGCACTCGCAGCGCGGTCCGTTTGACGGGTCTCCGCCGCTAATTATTCCACGTGGCATATCCACCTCAAAAAAGACGGTCCCACGGACTCCAACCCACCTTTTGCACGGACCCCGCAAACAGCGCGCGACCGCGCTTATTCCCCCTTGAACTGGGGCTTGCGCTTCTCTAGGAACGCTTTCAAACCTTCCTGATAATCGTGACTATCGTAAACGATACGACGCAGCCCCTGAATCCGTTCGAACAATTCAGGAGTAATCGAGCGCGCGCTGGACAGCAACCGCAATTCCTCTTTCATCACGGAAATGCTCAGCGGGGCATTGGCGACGATATGAGTCGCTAATGCATAGATGAAACTCTCGATTTCCTCGGCCGGCTTAATGTAGTTGATCATACCCAGATTCAAGGCTTGAGCCGCCGGGATCGGCTGGGCCGTGAACAGCATCTCTTTTGCCACCGGCAACGGGATCATATTCATCACCGTCAGCAAACCGCCTAGGTTATAAGGGACGCCGAGTTTGGCCGGCGTGATTGCGAAAGTCGCGTCGGGCGTGGCGACCAGGATGTCGCAGGCCATGGCGACTTCGCAGCCACCACCCCACACACCGCCCTCGATAAGACCGAGAACGGGGGCCGGATATTCCTGAATGGCCCGAATGACCACCCGCAAGGAGTCGGCCCAACCCAGCGGATCGCGACCCCGGTTCGGCAATTCGCTGACATCGTGACCGGCGGACCACACTTTGGCGCCGGCCGGAGCGCGCAGCACCACGACGCGGATATTCTGTTCCTTGAAAGCCTCTAAGGTAATGGTGATTTCCTCGATCAGCGCATCGCTGAGCGCGTTACGCTTGGCGGCATGATTCATGGTGATGGTGCCGATGGCGTTCTCGGTTTCAGTGATGATCAGGGACACAATTGTTCTCCTCGGTAGCGCGCGCTATTCTCATGATTCACAGAGCTGCGGATATTCCACGTGGAATATTCTAGACCCGGTTCAGATGTCCGGTGCCCGCTCCTCTGCGGGGATCGCGTTTGCGGTGCGCCGGTTGCGGTAGTGACCGGTTCGTTTTCATCCTAACGCATATCTAGAGGTTAAATAAATCATGCTCAAACCCTTCAGGGAATCTTGGCGCTATGCGCCGTGGTTGGCTGTCCTGTTGATCGGACTGGCAGGCGCGTCCGCGGCCGCCGAAACGGCATTGGATCGCTACGTGGCCAAGCCCGATCCAAACTACGCCTATCACCAGTACAGCGCCAGCAATCGGGCGGGTTATAACGCTTACTTTCTCAATATGACTTCCCAGCAATGGCGTTCCACCGCCGAGGTGGACCGGCCCATCTGGCAGCATGAAATCATCGTCGTCATCCCCCAAGTGAGCCTGGACAGCACCGATACCGCAATCTTGCTGATCGACGGCGGTGACAACATCGGCGCACCCATCGACAGCGTGGATCAGAATATCGGCTTGGTGTCCATTGCGAGCGGCGCGGTCTTGGCGGTGGTGCGTCAAGTTCCTAACCAACCGCTGTATTTCACCGACGATCCCGGAAACGCCCGACAGGAAGACGCGATTCTCGGTTACAGTCTCGACAAGGCGCTGAATACCGGCGATGAGGAATGGGCGGTCCATCTGGCGATGACCAAAGCCGCCGTTCGCGCCATGGATACCGTGCAAGATTTCGCGGCGGGCAAGGGCAGGACGATCAAAAAATTCCTAGTGATGGGCGGTTCGAAGCGGGGTTGGACGACATGGTTGACCGCTGCGGTGGACAAGCGCGTCAAAGCCATCATCCCGGCCTCCATCGACATGCTGAATCTAGGCCAGCAATTCATACACCACTGGGAAGCTTACGGTTTCTTCGCTCCAGCGCTTAAAGACTACGTGGAATTCGATCTCCCGTGCCGGCTGCAAACACCGCGAGGACAAGCGCTGTTGCGGGTAGTCGATCCTTATGCTTACCGCGACCGGTATACGATGCCGAAGCTGATTTTAAACGCCACCGGCGACCAGTTCTTCGTCACCGATTCCTCGCGATTCTATTACGGCGACCTGCCTGGTCCCAAGTGGTTGCGCTATACGCCGAACACCGATCACAAACAAAACGAAGACACCATCATCAAAGCGCTGTCGTGGATCGATGGTATCTTGGACAACAAGACCAGCCCGCAAATCACTTGGACCAAAGAAGGTCAGGACACGCTGCGGGTAATCCCCACGAACCGGCCCAAGGAAGTGCGGTTATGGCAAGCCACCAACCTCAACACCCGCGATTTCCGACTGGAAAACGTGGGCCCGATCTGGACCAGTGAAGTGCTATCACCACAATCCGATGGCAGTTACGTCGGTAAGGTGCAGCAACCGGCCAGCGGTTGGAAAGGCTTCTTCATTGAGGTGACGTTCCCCACGGCCGGCGAAATCGAACCCGATCAAATCTATTCAACCGGCGTGCAGATTATCCCGGATATCTTGCCGTTCGCCGGTCAAGCTTGTGGCGGAACCCATAAATCTTATCTGGAAAGCCCGCAACAAAGTTCGTTCCAAAGCGGAATCGGCTTGATTCGCGGCTGGATTTGCCAGGCCAATAAAGTCGAGGTGCAAATCGATGGCGGGCCGCGCCAGCAAGTCGCATATCGCACCACTCGTAAAGATACCGAGTCAGTCTGCGGTGATGCCAACAACGGTTTCGGTTATACCTACAATTGGAACATCCTGGGCAACGGAACTCACACCTTGCGGATTTTCGCCGACAACCAGGAATTCGGTAACTCTTCTTTTACCGTAACCACTTTGGGCCAAGAATTTTTGCGCGGCGCCAGCGGTGAATACCCGCTACAGGATTTCCCGCAAGCCGGCAAGCGCGTCACCTTGCGCTGGTCGGAACCCCATCAGAACTTCGTGATCGTGGGCGCCACTCAAAATCTTTTCGCCAAAGCCGACGGAATCACTCCGCAGGCTTCTTCGCTGGCTTATCTGGAAAGCCCGCAACAAGGGTCGTTCGAGAGCGGCATCGGGCTGATCCGGGGTTGGATTTGCCAAGCTAACACCGTGGAGATCCAGATTGATGGCGGGGAACGGCAACGGATCGCTTACGGCACCACGCGCCCGGACACGGCGACGGTTTGCGGCGATGACAATAACGGTTTCGGTTACACCTTTAACTGGAACAGTCTCGGCAACGGCGTCCACAACCTGCGCGCTTTTGCCGACGGCGTCGAATTTGGCAACGCCAACTTCACTGTAACCACTCTGGGTATGGAATTCCTGCAAGGCGTTACCGGACAATACACCCTGCAAAACTTCCCACAAGCCGGTAAGAACGTCACGGTACAGTGGTCGGAACCCGACCAGAACTTCGTGATCGTCAAAGCCCAGTAATCACGCAATCGAACCTCGCGCTGACCCTCTCTCGCTGGTGAGAGAGGGTTTTTTGAGCGCCGGGCGGTTTGGAAACGGGAGATCAACCCGCCAGATTCTTCGCGGCAAATTCCCAGTTGAGGAGATTGTCGATGACGGCGGCAACGTAATCGGCTCGCCGGTTCTGGTAATCCAGATAATAAGCGTGCTCCCACACGTCGATGGTCAGCAGCGGTTTCTGATCGTGGGCGATGGGCGTGTCGGCATTGCCGGTTTTGGTCACCGCTAGCTTGTCACCATCTTTAATCAACCATGCCCAACCGCTGCCGAATTGGCCGGTCGCGGCCTTAGCAAATTCAGCCTTGAACTTGTCGTAACCGCCGAAGGATTTTTCGATCAATTCGGCCAATGCGCCCGCCGGTTTGCCGCCGCCTTTGGGTTGCAAGCTGTTCCAGTAGAAGGTGTGATTCCAGACTTGCGCGGCGTTGTTGAAGATGGCTGCCTGATCGGCTTTGCCGGCGCTGGCCTTGATCACGGCTTCCAGCGATTGCTCGGCGAACGGCGTGCCGGCAACCAGTTCGTTGAGTTTGGTGACGTAGCCTTGGTGATGCTTGCCGTAATGGAAACCGATGGTGTTGGCCGAGATGGCGGGACTCAGCGCATTGTCAGCATAAGGTAGGGGCGGTAGGGCAAACGGGCCAGCGGCGGCGGCGCGGGTCACGCGCGGCAACACCAGATCGCCGAAGGCTAGCGCGGCGGAACCCGCTAACACCGCAGACAAAAATTGGCGACGGTTTAAAGCATGGTCGAACAGGTTAACGGACATGGAATGGACTCCTCAGTGAGATGCGCCTTGCTCGAAAAATACGAGCGCGTCGGATCAACTTGAATACAGTGTAGACGATGCACCGTAGCCGTGAATTGCTCGCCACGACGGGAAAAACTTTTCTTTCGGAAAAATCACCGCGGCGAACGCATCGCCTGAATGATCCGGCACAAGCGCGCGGTGGCGGCTTCGATCAACGGTTCTCCCGCGCGCATAGCCTCCGCTAGAGTCATCGGCTGGTCGCAAATACTCAACAGTGCATCAATACCGTGAGTCAGCAGATCGTCAGCGCCATCGCCCAACGCACCGGAAAGGCAAAACACCGGCACTTTGAATTGTTTGGCGACTTTGGCGACGCCGACCGGCGCTTTGCCGAATGCGGTCTGAAAATCGGTGCGGCCCTCGCCGGTGATGACAAAGGACGCTTCTTTGACCACCTCAGCGAAATGCACGGCGTCCAACACGATGTCGACACCGGGCCGGAGCTGGGCGGTGGTGAAAAACAACATGGCCGCACCGAGGCCACCCGCCGCGCCCGCGCCCGGTTGTTCCGCCGCCTGCCGTCCGGTCGCCGCCGTCGCGAGAGCGGCGAAGTAGGCGAGGGCGGCGTCCAGCTCGGCGACCACCTCTGGCGTCGCGCCTTTTTGCGGCCCGAACACGGCGGACGCGCCGCGCGGCCCGCAGAGCGGATTGTCCACGTCGCAAGCGACGGTGATCTCGGTTTCCCGCAAGCGCGGATCGAGCCCATCCAAATGAATCCGTCTGAGACGCGCCAGCGCCGCGCCGCCGTAGGGCAGTTCCGCACCATCGTCGCCCGTAAAACGGATGCCCAATGCCTGCGCTAGCCCGACCCCGCCGTCGTTGGTAGCGCTGCCGCCGATGCCGAGAATGATTTTGCGTAGGCCCACATCAAGCGCGGCGCGCAGCAATTCGCCGGTGCCAAAGGTCGTAGTGATGCGAGGATTGCGTTGTTCGGTAGTCAATAGGGGAAGGCCGGAGGCAGCAGCCATTTCGACGACAGCGGTCTTGCCGTCACCGAGGATGCCCCACTGAGCGGTGACTGGGTCACCCAGCGGGCCGGTGACTTGGGTTTGACGAAGCTGGCCGTTGGTGGCGGTGATTAACGCCTCGACCGTGCCCTCACCGCCGTCGGCGATGGGAATTTTACAAACCTGGGCGGTTGGGAATACCTGCCGGATGCCGCGCTCCATCGCTTGGGCAACCGCGACAGCGGAAACACTACCTTTGTAGGAATCGGGGGCGACGACGACACGCAAGATCCGTCTCCATCTAGGCCAAAGCAGGCTATTAGCCTATTGATCCTATGCGGGATATTGACCCATGACAAGAGAATTCCCTAACTGGCGGATTTGATCGAGCGCCGCATCAAGCGTGGAGTCGGCGCTGCTTTGCGCGCTGGCGCAACAGTCACTGAACCGGCGCGGTGTGCCTCTTTAAGCGTTTGATGGTTGGCGGCCAGATATTGGCTCAGCCGCCGGTATGATTCATATGCCGCGGGATGACCGGTTGTCTGTCCAGTTGAAAATCGTGGCCGCGCGGCTTGAAGGTCATGGCATCGATGATAGCCTGTTTTAAGCGTTCCCGATTGCCGGGATAAGCGCGCAAAGTGTGTTTCAAATCGACCGAATGCTCCTGCCCCAAACAGAGCAGCAAGCGGCCTTCAGCGGATACCCGCACCCGATTGCAGTCGCCGCAAAAGTTGTGGCTGTGAGGTGAAATAAAGCCGATGCGACTGTGGGTATCGGGAATGCGGTAATACCGCGCCGGCCCGCCAGTGGTTTCCGTGGTTGGAATCAATTCAAAAACTTGCGCCAGATCGGCCCGGATGGCGTCGCTGGAATAATAGGCCTCGGCCCGGTCATGATCGCCGATCTCGCCCAACGGCATTTCTTCGATAAAGCTGATATCCAAACCGCTATCGAGCGCGAACCGCACTAGATCGACCACTTCATCGTGGTTGCGATGCTTTAGAATCACCGCGTTGAGCTTGATGCGCTGAAAGCCGGCGGCTTGCGCGGCTCGAATGCCTTGCAATACCGTCTCCAGCTCACCGCTGCGGGTGATGCGGCGAAACCGCGCTGGATCGAGGCTATCCAGACTGATGTTCAGCCGCGCCACCCCGGCGGCCTTGAGATCGGCGGCCAATCGCTCCAGTTGCGAGCCGTTAGTGGTCAGCACCAGCTCCGCCAGACCGCGCTCCCGCAACCGGCCTAGTTGCTGAAACAGCCACAGTACGTTGTGTCGGACCAGCGGCTCGCCGCCGGTGATACGGATTTTGCGCACGCCCAATTCCACGAACGCCTGACCCAGCACCGTCAGTTCTTCCAAGGTCAGAATTTGCGCGCGCGGCAGGAATTTCATCTGCTCGCTCATGCAGTAGACGCAGCGAAAATCGCAGCGATCCGTCACTGAAAACCGCACGTAGTCGATCCGACGGCCGAAGCCGTCGATCAAAGTGGGCGCGGAACCCGCGTTTTCAGTATCGTTTAGCGTGGAAAGAGTCACAGTTTGCTACAGTTTGCTGATGAGTAAGTGCGATCGCCAGCAACAGCTCTTCACTGATTTTACAACTTAACCGGCGTGCTTTTTGACCCAGGCAGCGTACTGATTCATCCAATCTTGCAGGAACTTGCGGCTGCCCTCGCCAATGTTGCCCGCCTCGTCAAATAGCCCGTCCTTGGCTTGGATAAACGCCTCCGGCTGGCCCAGTGTTGGCATGTTCAGATAAGCCAGGATAGTGCGCAAGTGCTGCTGCGCCAAGGCGGTGCCGATAGCGCCGACCGAAACGCCGACGACCCCCGCCGGCTTGCCGCTCCACGCGCTCTGGCCGTAGGGGCGCGAGGCGTGGTCGATGGCGTTTTTGAGCACGCCGGGGATCGAACGGTTGTACTCCGGGGTGACGAACAGCACGCCTTGCGCGGCGGTGATCTCGGCTTTCAGCCGTTTGACCGATTCGGCCGGATTGCCGTCATCGTCCTGATTGTAGAGCGGTAAATCGCTGATCTTAACCGTCTTGAACGAAAATTCCGCCGGCGCCAGCTTAACGAGGGCGTTGGCGAGCTTGGCGTTGAAGGAATCGCGGCGGAGGCTGCCGACGACAACGGCGATGGAATATTGAGCCATAATGATCTCCTAATGGGGATGGTTGGGGCGCTACTGCAAGATGAAAGAGCGCATCGACAGCGACGCCAGATCGAAGCCGACATTGAAAAATTCTAGCCGGTCTTTTTCAGCGGCCGCACCGAGCGGATAAAGCACCGGCAGGTAATGTTCGACCGTGGGATGCGAAAGCCGTGCGATCTCACCCAGTGCCTGATAATGAGCGGTGGCCCGAAAATCCCGTGCTTCCAATTTGGCGGTCAGATCGGCATCGAAGGCTTCGGCCCAGTCGTAAGGGGGTGCGCCCGGCCGCATGGCGCGCAGGTTATGGACGATGTTGCCGCTGCCCAGAATCATAATCCCCTTATCGCGCAACGGCTTGAGTTCGCGCGCCAGCTCGAAGTGCTCTACCGGTGACCGAGATAAATCGAGCGACAGCTGAAGCGTGGGAATATCCGCCGCCGGAAACAAGTGCATCAGAACCGACCAAGCGCCGTGATCCAACCCCCACTCGGTATCCACTTGTACCGGCACCGACCGCACCAGCCGGATCACCGCTTCCGCCGCCTCTGGCGCGCCAGGAGCGGGGTATTGCTGGGCGTACAACTCGGCCGGGAAGCCGCCGAAGTCGTGAATGGTTTTCGGTCGCTGGCCGACATGAACTCGCGTCGTTCCATGGGTCATCCAGTGCGCGGACACGCACAAAATGGCGCGCGGCCGGGGCAGCGACTGACCGATCTTGCGCCAAGTTTGGCTGAAACGGTTGTCCTCGATAGCATTCATCGGGGTGCCGTGGCCGACGAACAGCGCTGGCATTCGAGGCGTGGCGGGAAGGTTGGCGAAGGCGTCGGGACCGGACATTGAGGCGTTCCGTGACAGAGGGGTTTAGGTTCGCGGCTCTTTCAACCCTTTCGGGGTTGAAATCGGGGGAACGGTGCGTGGCCACAGCCGCGAAAACCACTGGCAGCATAGTGGATTTCGCGTGATTGTGGTAGAGAGTTACTTTTCTGTAACCACCTAAATATCAAGGGTATAGCTATGAACAGACCGACTAACGATCCTCCGCCCCCATTCGGCCCTGGCCGCACTCGTTGCCGCTTGGAAAGATGCCTGGATGTAGTGTCGGGAGCTTGGACGCTGCGGATTCTTTGGTGTCTGCTCGATGGCCAGCCCCACCGTTTTTCTGAAATCGAACGGCGCATTGCGGGTATTTCGGCCAAGGTGCTCGCCAGCAAGCTGCGGGATTTGGAGCGGCACCAGATCATCCAGCGCCACGCGTTAGGATCCGCGATACCGCATGTCGAATACCAACTGACGGAACGTGGCCGGGCCTTCGAGCCGATCTTCCAGGCGATGGAGCAGGCGGCCCAGCAGTTGTTTCCCGACCCAGGGGAAAGCGGCGAAACCGAAGCGGTCAGCCCAATCGAAGAATCCGATCTTTTCAAACCCCACTCGAAACCGCCTCTAGAACCGCGCCAGAAGCCCGTACAGGCGTTTTGACGGATTTTCCTACCTAGGGTAGCGGGTCAACCTGAAAATCGCTTAAATCGCCTTCCAGCGAGTCTGATACAGCGGTTCGATCGGGGGTGGCGGTTTGGGCGCCATCGGCTGCATGGTG
The DNA here is from genome assembly GCA_016713505.1 of Candidatus Competibacteraceae bacterium. NCBI lineage: Bacteria > Pseudomonadati > Pseudomonadota > Gammaproteobacteria > Candidatus Competibacteraceae > Candidatus Competibacteraceae bacterium. Next base: position 268,116 of record JADJPA010000002.1, read on the forward strand.
ACCCAGAGTTCGCCCCGCGCCGCCTCCGGCACGCCCGCTGGCATCGGCAAGGTGCGGGCGCCGCCATCGTCCGGTAAGACACCGAGCATCACCGGCGGCGAATCGGCGGGTTTCAGCCACAGAAAACAGCGTTGGTCGGAGGGCATCGCCATCGGTCGCAGGTTACTGACGTGCAAGCGGCCATCGTCCGTCCGCGCCACCGTCCATAACAGCTCCCGTTGCTTGCCACGAATGGCCGCAAAGCTCATATCCGCTTCCGAGAGGGGCGCCATCAGTTGCGGCGCTAGCGCGACGACCGTCGCCAATGCTCCAGCCGCCGCCCAGCCGCGCCAAAACGTCAGGCTGTCCCACCACGACCGGCGCGGTTCGGCGGCGAACAATCGCTGCTGGAGGGCGTCCCAAACCTCCGGCGGCGGTGAGACCGGGGGGCTGTCAACCGTCAGTCGGTTCAAGCGACGCTCCCAGTCGGCCACCGCCCGACGCAACATCGGATGCGCCGGCAGCAAGCGTTCGAAGCGGCGGCGGGCGGACCCGTGCAAAGTACCCAACACATACTCGGCAGCCAACCGGTCGCGCCAGAGGGAATGCGAGTCATTCATGACGCCTCCCCCAAACAGATTTTCAGGCGTTGCAAACTGCGCCGCACCCAAGCCTTGACCGTTCCCAGCGGCCGATCGAGCGACCGCGCGATAGCGTCGTGGGTCAAGCCCTCGAAATAGGCCAGTAACACGGCGCGGCGCGGTTCCGGCTCCAACGCCTCCAAACAGCGGGCCAGCGCGCTGTCGCCTTGCTGGACATACATTTCCTCTTCGGGGCTCAAGCCCGGGTCGGCCATCCTCGCCCAGCCGTCATCATCCAATTCGGCGCGGTGGCGGTGGTCGCCCCGTCGCAACCGGTCGATGGCGAGATGGCGGACGATACTGCCCATCCAGGTGATCGGCTGGCCGAGTTGGGACCGATAGTCTCCCGCGCGCTGCCAGATCCGCACGAAACCCTCTTGCAACAAATCGGCCGCCGAATCCCGGTCGCGCGTCAGCTTCAACAACAGGCCGTACAGAATGGGCGAGGTTTGCTGGTAAAGCGCTTCAAAGGCGCGACGGTCGCGCAAGGCACAGCGGGCGAGCAGGTCGGCCAGCAAGTCGTGAGATGCCATTGAGAGTGTTCGAACAGTGGGTCGAATGACGCAGTATAAGCGGGATCGGGCGCGCTCACCGCCAATTCCCGCGATCGCCCGCCGCGGCCACCGTCCCAGCGAAGCGTCCGCGCCGCGTTCAACCGCTGCCACCGCAGCTATCCTCCCAGGAGAACACCAACAGCTCGTCATTGAGGAACCGAGCGAGCGCGACCGCGCAATCAAACATCGAATCCCGCCCGGCGGCTATCGCCACCGCCTCGGCCAGCGGACGGTTTTCCGCGAACGCCGCCAGCAAAGCAAATTCTCCGACGGCCGACAACCGCTGGCGCACCGCTCCTTTTTGCCGCCATACCAGCACGGATTCAGCGCGGCTGAGATCGACCGCTTCCAAGGGTTCGCCGGCGGGCTGGTGTGCGTCCCAGATGGCGTGAATCGGCCAGAGCGATTCCAATAAACGGGCGGAAGGGTGCGGCCTCAAATACAGCTCGCCCAAGCCAGCCGGCGGCGCGGCGGCGAGTTGGGCCGGCGTCAGCGGCTCTCGCTCGACCGCGAACAAGGCTTCGTTGCGAGCCCACTCCAGCCGGGCGACATCCGCCAGCCACGGCAATTCCGCCAAGGGTTGAAAGTCGGCCAGAAACCCCGGCAAATGGCCGCCGTACTCATACAGCACCGGCCGACGGGGCGGATGGCGGGCCGCGAACGCCAGCGCGGTAGCGGTAAAGCACTCAACGCCAACCAATTGCCGGACCACGGGAAACGCGGCCTCCAGCACGCTCGACAACGCATGACGAACGTTGTTGCGATAGACCGCCAAGCGTCGTTCGCGCTGCCCGAAGGAGTCGGCCAGCACCTCCAGCAATTCCCGCTCCGAGCCGCCCGCCAGCACGGCCCGAGCGAAACGCTCTTGCAGTTCAGCCAGCCGCATCGCTCGCCTCACGCAGACAGGCTTCGGCCCGCTCGGCTTCGGCCAACAGCACCGGCAATGCCGGAATATGGGTGTCCCATTCCATCAGCACCGGCTTGGGACCGGTGCGCGCCAGCGTGGCCGCCAGCAAGCGCCAAACGGGTTCGATCACCGCCGAGCCATGATCGTCGATCAACAAGTCGCCGAATGCGGTCGCCACTCGGGCGTGGCCGGCGATGTGGATTTCCCCGACCGCCGCCAGCGGCAGCCGATCCAAGGACGCCATCGGATCGGTGCCCTGATTCAGCGCGCTGACGTACAGATTGTTCACATCCAACAGCAGGCCGCAGCCGGTGCGGCGCGCCAGCTCCGCTAGAAACTCAGCTTCATCCCAGTCCGATTCAGTAAATCGCAGGTAAGCGGACGGATTTTCGACCAACAAACGCCGGCCGAACGCTTCTTGGGCGAGATCGATGTTCGCCGCCACCACAGCCAACGCCTCACGGGTGTAGGGCAAGGGCAGCAAATCGGCCAGAAAAATGCCATCCGGCGCCGTGGACCACGCCAGATGCTCGGAGATCAACTCCGGCTCCAACCGGTCGTACAACGCCCGCAACCGCGCCAGATGCGCCCGGTCCAGCCCTTCCGCCGAACCCAGCGACAAACCCACCCCGTGACAGCTCAGCGGATAGTCGCTTCGCAGCCGCTCCAACGCCGCGACGCGCGGGCCGCCCGGAGCGAGGTAATTTTCGCTGTGAACCTCCAGCCACGCCGCTGGCTGCGGCGCGGCCAGAAAGTCCGGCAGGTGAAGATGGCGCAGTCCGATTCCCGCTTGATTGGGAACGACGGTGCGGCTGCGGGTCTCGGTCACGCCGCTCAGCTCGACGCCGGTTTGCCTTGACCCTTGAACGCTTTCATCTGACCCCCCATCTTCTCGCAGGTGCCTTTGGCGACATACTTCCATTCCTGACCGTCATAGCTGGTTTTGGAGTGACCGGAGCAATCGTGCGTGCCGGCGGCGCTGGCGCAATCGTTCTCGCCGGCCTTGGCGATGCCGTAGCACTTGTCCTGATTTTCTTTGGCGGCGAACGCTGGGCTCGCCACCATGCTCAAGGCTCCAGCGACAGCGGCGGCGAGCGTGAGGTGGTTCAAGGCGGTTTTGGTCATGACAGTGTTCCTCAAGGCTAAGGGTTGGTAATGCGAGCCGAACTGTTCGGTCCGACATGATTGCTTACGGGATCGAGCCGGTTTTGGATGCAAGGCGCAAATGATTTTCTGACCGTCGGTTGTCGAGCGCGGTCTCGGTCATCGGGAATTTACTGTTTTTGGGGACGTTAGGAATTTATCCCGACCACCGATTTTTGAGTATTTTAATCGGTTTTGAAAACTTGGAAAAAACGGCGACGACGCTCGTTTAAAAACGTTTAAAGACGTTTAAAAGAAACGTTTAAAGAATGTTTAGGTTGAAAATTTATTTTAAAAATCAATATACTATAACACGTAATGTCCCCGTTTATGGGACGTAATGTCCCCGTTTATGGGACGTAATGTCCCCGTTTATGGGACGTAATGTCCCCGTTTATGGGACGTAATGTCCCCGTTTATGGGATGAAAAACTCCAATGTCCCCGTTTATGGGATTTTTTCGAGCTTTTCGACACAAATCCGCAATAAATTTCAGAATAACTCCTTGTTAATCAATTAATTGCTTTTTCATTTTTTTCAAACCGTCCCCCGCGTGACACTTCGGATGCCAGCGCTGGCTGGCGGCGATTTCAGAGGGAGAAACCGGCCGGACCAAAGCGGTGAGCGCCAGCAAATGTCCCCGTTTATGGGATAAATATGTCCCCGTAAAATTTCTCTTGACAGGGGGACATTTTTGCTAGACTACGAGACATGGCACGCAGTAGGGAAAAGCACAATAGCGTGGATGCGGGCCGAAGAATGGTCGTCGCCGATCTGGCCGATCAAAATCTTAAAAAGCACATTGCCGCCATCCACATCAACAACCGGCTGACGCTTACCCAGCGTAAAGCCTCGAATGTATTGTTGTATAATGCCTACGAAAGCCTGTTGACCGCGCGGGTGCACCGTATTCGGGTCAAGGATCTCGCCGAGGCGATCGGATTCAACACCCACAACCTCGACCCCCTCAAGGAAGCCCTGAAAACGCTGGCGCGCACGGTGTTGGAATGGAACATCCTCGATGAGGATGGCCGTCAGGAAGAGTGGGGCGCCACCACCTTGCTGGCTCAGGCGGTCATCCGGGGAGGCTACTGCGTTTACGCCTACAGCCCCGAACTTTGCGAGAAGCTCTATCGGCCCGAAATTTATGCACTGCTCAACCTCAGTATCCAACGCAAATTCAGCAGCAGCTACGCCCTGGCCCTGTACGAGAACTGCCTGCGCTACCGGCGGATCGGCACCACCGGCTGGATCGGATTGGACATCCTCAAGCGCTTGTTGGGGATCAGTGAAGCGGATGGTTATTATCAGGATTTTCGAAAGTTTAACGACAAAGTGATCAAACCGGCGGTGCGGCAGGTGAACGACACTTCGGATCTGGTGCTGGAAATCGATTACCAGCGCGATCACCGCAGGATCACGGCGGTGCGGTTCCGCGTCAGCGACAACCCGCAGATGTTGTTGTTCGCCCAACATCAGGCCGGGTTGGCCGCCGCCGAGGAACCGCCGCCGGCCGTCGACAAGCCAGAGGATCGTTTGCAGCGCCTGGAGCACGTGCGCGAGAAGCTTTCGACTTTCGGTTTGAGCGCCCGCCAGATCCGCATGGCGCTGGCCACTTACCAACCGGATTATCTGGAAGAAAATATCGCAATCGCCGAGCGTGATATGACGGCGGGCAAGGTGCATAATTTACCAGCGTATTTGATGGCCGCCTTTCGCGAGGACTATCGCGCCTCGAAGGTGACAAGGCCGCTGCTTCCGTCCAATTCCACCACCGCGCCGGCCCAAACTGAGGAAGCCGCATTGCCGGAAGCCCAGCAAGAGCGCTTGCGCACGCAATTTTTGGCTGCGCGCTTGCAAGCGGCCCTGGATCGCCTGACCCAAGTCGAACGGAAAGCGCTGGAATCCGACTATGTAGACCTGCTGGAGCGGGGCGACGGATTTGAAGCACGGCTTATTTTGGGGTTGTATCGCAAGAACGGGTTGCACAGTAAAATCGTGGAAAGTCACTTTCGGGCGTTCGCGCGCGAGCGGTTGGTCGAACCCTACGATGAAACGGAATTTGCCGCCTACGCTTCTTCGCAGAGCCGGAACGAGCACGAACCGCTGAAGGAGGTGTCTTGAGGCTCTCACCCTGGAAGCGAAACGGATGGATCGGCTGAGCTTGCAAGCAGGCTTTTGCTCCAAAAAGTTGGGGCCGTCAGCGCGCGCGTTTTTTGAAGCTCGAAGCCCCAACGGACGAGTCCGGCGGGTTGGCTTGCTGCTGCTTTGGGTGTGCTGGGTCGGGCTGACCTTCTCGCTGGCCGCCGGGGCGGCCGCTCAGCCCGAGCGCTTGACCGAGAGCAACTTCGATAGCTACGGGTTGCGTTTGTGGGTCGGCGGCGGCCTGTTGCTGCTGGGGATGCTCGGCATCCCCGTGGTCATGCTGTTCGGCCGATACCGCCATGTCGTCGGGGAGCGAAACGAGCTCAAGGGACGCATCGGCGGCTTGAACGACCGGCAGTGGGAGCTGGAAGTCGAAGTCGAGCGGTGGCGCCAGGGCAACACCGCCCGCCAGCACCAACTGGAAACGGAAGTCCACCAGCTGCGGCAGGATGTGGCCCGCCAGCGCGGGCTGGAAGCGGAAATCCAACGGTTGCAGCAAAGCCTGGAAACGCTGCGGGAGAGCGAGCAGCGCTATCGGATGATCACCCAGCAGCTGCCGGCGGGCATCTTCATGACCGATCTGCAAGGCGAGTGCCGTTACGTCAACGACCGCTGGTGCCAGATGACCGGGCTGACCGCCGAGCAGGCCGCGGGGGTGCCGTGGACCCAGGCCGTGCATCCCGACGAGCGCGAGCAGGTGTTAAAGACGTGGCGGCAAGCGGTGCGAGAGGGGAGCGAGTTTGCGGTCGACCACCGGTTTCGAAGCCTCTCGGGCCGGACGACCTGGCTGGATACTCGCGCCGTGCCTTTGCGCGACCGAGCCGGCCGCGTGACCCACTATCTGGGCGCCAATACCGATATCGCCGATCTCAAGCGCACCGAGGAAACCCTGCGCGCCAGCGAAGCCCGCTTTCGCAGTTATTTCGAATTGCCCCTGGTCGGCATCGCCTTGATCGGGCCGGACAAGCGCTGGTGGGAGGTCAACGACCGGCTGTGTGATTTGCTCGGTTACCGGCGCTCGCAATTGCTGCGCTTGAGCTGGGCGGAACTGACCTATCCTGACGATCTGGCGACCGATCTAGCCCAATTCGACCGGATGATGAACCGGCGGATTGATGGTTATTCGCTCGAAAAACGGTTCCTGCGTCAGGATGGCGCCTTGCTTCACGCCAGCGTTTCCACCCGCTGCGTGCGCCGCCCCAACGGCGTGGTGGATTACTTCGTGGCGGTCATCCAGGACATCACCGAACGCAAACAGGCGGAAGAGCACATCCAGCATCTGGCGCATTTCGACGTGCTGACCGGCCTACCCAACCGAGCGCTGCTGGGCGACCGTCTGGAGCAGGCGGTGTTGCGGGCCTTGCGCGACCGCGTGCAAGTGGGCGTGCTGTTGGTCGATCTGGATCACTTCAAGCGGATCAACGACACGCTCGGCCACACGGTCGGGGATCAGTTGCTGCGGGAGGTCGCAAAGCGCTTGCAGGACTGCGTGCGGCAAGGCGACACCATCTCCCGGCAGGGCGGAGATGAATTCGCCATCGTCTTGCCCGATCTGGAAGAAAACGACGGCGCCGCCCGGATGGCGGAGCGGATTCTGGGCGTGGTGAGCGAGCCTTATCAGATCGAGGATCACGAGCTGCATATCAATTGCAGCGTCGGCATCAGCCTGTGTCCCCGCGATGGCCGCAGCGCCGAAAACCTGCTCAAGAATGCCGACAGCGCGCTGTATCGGGCCAAGGATTTGGGCCGCAACAGCTACCAATTTTATCTGTCTGGCGCCACGATCATCGCCCGCGAGCGGCTGAATCTGGAAAATAGCCTGCGCCATGCCGTAGAGCGCCAGCAACTGGAATTGTATTATCAGCCCAAATGGGATTTTCACATCGGCGCCATTACCGGCGCCGAGGCGCTGGTCCGTTGGAACCATCCCGAACTCGGCTTGCTGCCGCCGGCTCGCTTCATTCCGATCGCCGAGGACAGCGGACTGGTGTTGCCGGTAGGTGAATGGGTCTTGCGGACGGCGGTTCGCACGATCGGCCAACTGCATAAAAACAGCTATCCCGGATTTCGGATCGCGGTCAATTTATCGGCCCGCCAATTCCGGCAAAGCGATTTGACCGATCTGGTGAAAGGGTTATTGGCGGAAACCGGCTTTGAGCCAGCCTGTCTGGAACTGGAGCTGACCGAAGGGATTTTGATGCATCACACCGAGGATAATATCGCGGCGCTGAGAGCCTTTAAAACGATGGGGGTTCGAATCGCCATCGACGATTTTGGCACCGGCTACTCGTCGCTGGGCTATTTGCAACGGTTTCCGGTCGACGTTTTGAAAATCGATCGCTCTTTCGTCACCGATTTACCGACCAGCGACAGCAACGCCGCTATCGTGGATGCGATTGTCACTCTGGCGCACGGCCTCGGGCTGGAGGTGGTGGCGGAGGGTGTGGAAACGCTCGAACATGTCGAGTTCCTGCGGGCGCACGGTTGCGATCAAGGCCAGGGTTATTATTTCGGTCGGCCTTTGCCATTCGCTGAGTTTCAGAACCTGCTAGCGCACGATCGGCTGCGCGCGGCGGCGGTGGCCTGAGCGCCACCGCTGGCTCATATCGACCGATGGCCAGTGACCCTTTACCGAACAGGCCGTGCGTTGCGGGTCTTCGCATCGACGGCCGACCGGTTTTTACAAAATGCGCCTTACAATAGTTTTACGAAAATGCGGGCTTTTATTGGAATACAGAACTGGAGATGAGCATGAAAGAATTTATTCCGTGGGCGGATGAGCTTTCGGTCGGTATCGAGGAAATTGATGAGCAGCATAAGGTGCTGGTGGTCTTGATTAACAAGCTCTATGATGAAACAGTAAAACCCTATCCCAATTCCACCGTTGTCGAAGATATTTTAAACGAGCTCGTCCAATACACTATCGTTCATTTTGCGCTTGAAGAAAGCCTGTTCCGCATATTTGATTACCCTTATTATGAAGCGCACAGAAAACAGCATGAAGACCTCAAGAAAGAGGTGATTGCAATTCAAAATAAATTCAGGACCGATGCCAAAGCGGTCAACCTGGAGCTTATCCATTTTCTGAGAAAATGGCTGCGAGAACACATCATGGGGACCGATAAGAAATACACCGGATTCTTCCTCGAAAAAGGGCTGAAAGGAAGCTGGAACAAGCGCTCTTGGATAGGGAAAATCTGGGATTCGGTCTATTCCAAATAAACTCGCGGGTGCGGTTCGATGCCGGCCGTCGAACAACCCGTTTCGTTCGCTGCGGGTTCGCTGCGTCTGGAGGGGCGGTTGTGTCAAATGGCCGGGCCGAAGGCGGCGCTCATCACCCACCCTCATCCGCTGTATGGCGGCGATCTCGACAACCCGGTGGTAGGGGTCATCGCCGCCGCCTACCAGCGACGGGGTTACACCACGCTGCGCTTCAATTTCCGGGGCGTGAACGCCAGCGAAGGCCAGTACGCTGACGGTCCGGGCGAGCGGGACGACGTTCGAGCCGCCGCGACGTATCTGGCCGAACGTGACAAGATCGTGACCGACCTGGCCGGTTACTCCTTCGGGGCTTGGATCAACCTGACGCTCGCGCCGCCGCTGGCCTCGGCGCGCCGGCAACTGCTGGTGGCGCCGCCGCTGGCTTTTCTGGATTTCAGCAATCTGCCCGAGCCGGTTGCCGAATGGCTGGTCATCGTCGGCGAGCGCGACGAGTTCGCGCCGCCGGCGCGGTTGCGAGAATGGCTGCGACGCTGGCAGCCGACCGCCCGGTTGCACGTGCTGCCGGGAACCGACCATTTTTATGGCGATGCCTTGGACCGCTTGGCGGTGTCGGTCGAAGCGTTGCTAGACCCGTCGCTGGATCGATAGCGACAGGCTTTGGAACGGTTCGGCGCGCCGTTCAAATCTTCAGCGGAATCACGATCATCTGGATTTCCCGCATGTGCAGGCGGCGCTGCATGGCGAGGGCCGTGTGGTTGTGCAGCCACGAGATCAGCCAGCTCTCGTTGTCGAAGATCAGCTTGCTCCCCAGGCAAACCGAAGTAGGGTAGTCCGCCACCACTTTAACCACCAGTTCTTCCAGCTTGTTCTCTACGTCGGTGCCGTAAGCGGCATAAGAGGTGGCGGCCAGACCCTGGCTATGGCAATAGTTGACGTAGTAACGCAAGGAATTTTCGATCTGGTATTGCAAGGAGCGCAGCGCGCCCTTGCCGCCGTAGCTTTCCGCGTCCACCTCGCCGATGCTCACAAAAACAAAGTTCTTGAAGTGCCCGCTGAATACTTCATTGATCCATTTGAGGGCGTACATGCCCAAGCCGCGGTTTTTGCCGATCAGGAAGATGGCGGTCGGTTGTTCGGGAGCCAGCGGCGGTTCGGGCAGGTCCTCGCCCCAGTCGGGGCGGGGCGCATATAGCGCGTCGATCTTGCGCAACTGTTGGCGGACGTGTTCGTAGTGGCGCTTGACCAGAGCGCAGAGCGCGATGAGCAGACCGGTGATCAAGATGGTCAGCCAGCCGCCCTCGGTGAATTTTTCCACCACGGTGACGATCAGGATGCCGCCGGTCACCGCGAACCCGAGCAGAGATAGCAGCAGGTGCGGTTTCCAGTCGATCTCATCGTAACGGCTGGCCCACCAATGCTTGCATAGCCCGAGCAAGGACAGCGAAAAAGTAATGAAGACATTGATGCTGTAAAGCACCACCAGCACCGACACGTCACCCTTGGTCCACAGCAGGATGACGAGCGCGCCCAGCCCCATCAGCAGGATGCCGTTTTGGGTGACCAGCCGGCCAGACAGGTTGCGAAACTGTCGCGGTACCCAGGAATCCACCGCCATGTTGGCCAGCACCGTCGGACCGCCGAGAAAGCCGGTGTTGGCGGCGACGAACAGCAAGCCGCCTTCCAGCGCCAGCACCACCGCCAGCAAGGCATGATCGACCAGCGGCCCAAATCCCCAACTGTCGATGATGGCGCTGAAAGTGACCGCGTTCAGCGTTTGGTGGGGAACGTATTGGGCCTGCCACAGCAAGTACAACAAGATGACGCCGCCCGCGGTAAAGCTGAGCGAGGCGGCCATGTAGAACATGGTGTATTTACCGGTGCGGACGCGGGGCTCGCTCAACATGTTGACGTTGTTGGAAACCGCCTCAAGGCCGGTGTAGGTGCCGCCGCCCAATGAGTAAGCCCGCAAGAACAACGAAACGGCAAAGACCCAGCCCATTTGTTGGGTCAGCTGTTGGGTTTCGGTGATCGTGTCCGGGATCAGATGAGGCAGCCCTTCGAAGTGCGCGATAATTCCGTAGACGATCAGAAAGGCGTGGGTGAGGAAAAATCCCATGAAAATCGGCAACAGCACCCGAATGGATTCCTTCATCCCGCGCAAGTTGAGCATGATCAAGACGATAATCAGCGCGACTTGGGTCGGCAGCTTGTACGCTTGCGCGCCGGGCGGCAGCAGGCTGAACAGAGCGTCCACGCCGGCGGCGATCGAAATAGCGATGGTCAGTATGTAGTCCACCAGCAACGCCGACCCCGATACCAAGCCGGCGCGCGGCCCCAGCAGTTGGGTGGCGACCTTGTAGCCGCCGCCGCCGCTGGGGAACAATTCAATCACCTGGTTGTACGCCAGGGCGATCACGAACACGGTAAGCGAAGTGGCGGCGGCGAGATAAAGCCCGAAATGGGTGTACTGACCCAGGGCTAAAAAGGCTTGCTCCGGGCCGTAACAGGCGGAGGATAAACCGTCGGCCCCCAGACCGATCCAAGCCAGAAAGGCGACCATGGCCAAATTATGGCGGGTCTCGGGGTTGAGCGGGTCGTACGGCTTGCCGAAGACCGCGTCCTTGAGTTTATCGATGAACGGCATGGGCGTTTCTTCTCATCATTGGTCTTATGCCGGCGCTCACTATACTCCAAAACCCGCCGCTCGCGGTCCGTGGCAGGCGCGCGCCAACAGGCTCCGAGCGGCCTTGGAAAGCCCTATCGGCCCTGCTTCCGGGCGATGTGGTCAAGCCATGACTCGGGCCTGCGGGAAACGCACCGTGACCCGCAAGCCCGAGCCGTTTTGAGAGGAGTCCAAATCGATGCGAGCGTGATGCCGGTCGGCGACGCGCCTGACGATCGCCAAGCCGAGCCCGCTGCCCGGCGCCGCGGCGTCAGCCCCGCGGTAGAAGCGGTCGAACACGCGCGTTTGTTCGGCGGGCGGGATGCCGGGTCCGGTGTCGCTGACCGCCAGCACCACCTCGGTTTCGGTCTGACGCACCTCGATATCCACGCGTCCGCCGGCGGGCGTGTAGCGCAAGGCGTTGCCGACCAGATTGTCGAGCAAGGCGCGCAGTTCGGCCGGATCGCCGGTCATGGTAGCCGGTTCGCCGGACAACAGACCCAGATCGAGCGCTTTGCTATCGGCGATGGGCGACTGCTCCACCACCACGGTTTTGGCGAGCTCAAGCAAATCCATCGGCTCCAACCGACCGGTCGGCTCGGCGTCCAGTCGCGCCATAACCAGCAGTTGTTCGATCAAATGCGTGGCGCGCCCCAAACCGGCTTCCAAATCTTGAATCGCGCCGGCGCGCTCCTCAGCCGTGCTGGCGTGTCGCGCCAACGCGGCTTGCAGGCGCACGGCGGTCAGCGGGGTGCGCAGTTCGTGGGCGGCGTCGGCGATGAACTGCCGCTGGTTGTCGAGCGTTTGCGCCAACCGCGCCAGCAGCTCGTCAAGCGCGCGGATCAGCGGGGTGATTTCCGTCGGCAGGCGATCCGCGGCGACCGGTTCCAGCGCGCCGGGACGGCGGCGCTGGATCTCGGAAGCGATCCGGTACAACGGTTGCAAGCTCGCGCCCACGCCGAACCAGACCACTAGCCCCATGCCGGGCAACAGCAGCAGGAACGGCGCGAGGTTGCGCAAGGCGATATCGGCGCTCATCCGCAAGCGCACCCCTGACGGTTGGGCGACTTGCACGATTCGCTCGCCGGCATGCAGCGCAAACAGCCGCCAGGACTCGTTTTGCCAGGCGAGATCGGCGAAGCCGGGTTGGGTGGCGAAGGGCAGTTCCCGCTGGCGCTGGGAGACGTATAACAGACCCCGACTCCGGTCCCAGATTTGCACTGACAGATCGCCGGTCACCTCGTTGTCGCCGCCGATGGCCAGGACGAGCAGATTTTGGTTGCGCAGCGCCAGCGCGGTTTGTTGCAACTGGTAATCGAACAACGCATTGGTTTCGGTCCGAGCCTGCCGGTAGGCGGCGTAGCCAGAGGCGGCCAATACGGCGGACAAGCCGGCCAACAGCCACCACAGAAGCCGTTGGCGGATGGAATTCACGAGCGGGTTCCAGCCCGTCGGAGCGGCGGGCCAGATGGGATGCAAGACCGCCGGCCGCCGGAGCGGCGGGCCGGAGCAGACGCTAGCGGGGGGCGCGCAAACGACGGACGGCCGCCAGCCATTCCTGAGCCAACTGCTGCCGTTCCTGCCGGGGTCGGGCTTGATCGGTCGCGATAAAATAGGCGCTCATGGCCTTGAGCGCCGCGCGGGTTTGCTCCTGAGAGCCAGTGATGCGGGGGGAGGGAAACATGACGGCGCACCTCAAAAAATCAAGTTAATAAAAATTTAAATTAATCAATTAACTAACAATTAATAAACGATGCAGAACGGCGAGCGCCGCCGCGGCTTACTCGGCTTCCTTGGACGAGTGGGTCAGAAAATCCCGAATGAACCGCCGCACCTCCCTCGAAGCGGTAGTATCCATTTCTTGACAAGTTTCGATGAACGCATCGCGCAACGTCGCCTCGATCCGGACCACCAGCTTTACATCATCGTCCTTGCTGGATTTCTTTTTGCTTTTCCCCATCGGAAAAATCTATTTTGTATATACAAGGATAATACATAGTATGAATTTAGTTTTCTGTCAATGGTTGTTTTGCAAGCGGTGACGGCTTTACTGGAAAAACGTGACAGTCGCGCTTCGCCGATTGCAACGGTAAGACTGAAGGAGTGAGAGTGACTAAAGGCTGCTCGGGTGGCGACGGCAAGGAGGCGGGGCTTGATGGCCGTGGCCGGGATCGCACCCGTTACTGTCAAAGGCGAATCGGCAATAAAAAGACCGCGCCTGGAGTGGCGCGGTAAAGTGAGGTCTACCACAAACATTGTTGATATATAATTTTTACATTATATCGTTTTTATAAAAAAATTCAAGTAAAACACGATAAACGGTAAAATAACTGTTATTAATATTAAATTACTTACAGATGTAAAATTAAATTATCATTTATCGGCTTTATTGATTCCAATGGTGGATAGAATTCCATCGCACTCCTCAAGGCTGGAAAAGCTGATTTCGATACGCCCGTAACCGCGAGCGGCGTCGTAGCGCAACCGGACCGGGGCAGCCAGCCGCTCTCGCAAGCGTTCCTCCAACCGAACCAGGTCAGGATCGCGCGCTACGGTCGAGCGCGACGGTGGGGAAGCGGCCAGCAGCGTCCGGCGTCGCTCCAGCTCGCGCACGCTCCAGCCGGCTGCGGCGGTTTGTTCGGCCAGCCGGACTTGCGCCGCGCGCGACAAACCGAGCAGCGTTTTTCCGTGGCCGGCTTCCAGCTTTCCGTCTTCGATCAGCTCTTGCACCTTCGGATCGAGGCTCAACAAGCGCAGCGCCTTGCTGATGGCCGGTTGCGACAGGCCGAGCAGTTCCGCCAGTTGCTCCTGAGTCAGGTCGAACTCCTCGCGCAACCGCCGCAGCGCCCGCCCTTCCTCGATCGGGTTCAGGGCGCGGCGCAACAGATTTTCCACCAGGGCGATGGCGGCGGCGGTGCGGTCGTCGGCTTCCCGCAGTACGGCCGGCACGCTGCTCAAACCGGCCTGTTGCGCCGCCCGCCAGCGCATGTGGCCGGCCAGAATCTCGTAACTGCCGTCCGCCAGCGGCCGGACCACCAGCGGCTCGATGATGCCGAACTGGCGGACGCTGCGTTCCAGTTCGGCCAGATAGTCGTCATCGGTACGGTGCCGGGGCTGGTAGCGGCCGGCGATGATCCGGTCGAGCTCCAGTTGGCGGATGGCGCCGTCATCGTCGCTTTTCAGCAGGCTGCCGTTGAAGCTGTGACCGCCGGCACCGATCCAGTCGCTCAAGCTTTTCAGCGGTTTGCGGCGGCTCATACGATCACCTTGGCGCGGTGCTCGGCCGCCTCGATGCCGCTGAGCACTTCCTGTTGCCAGAGCTGGCGCACCGCCAGCAGGATTTCGGAATTGACGCCATCCAGCATCATCACCGCCCGGTTGTAGGTGTCGCGGGAACCGCGCGGCTGGTCGATCTCGTAGATACTGACCTGATCGCTGGCGGATTTTTGCAGCTCCTTGGTCAGGCCCATCCGGTTGCTGAGCAGCAATTCGCCGTAAGCGCCGTTGATCACGGCGATGTTGTTGAGGGTTTCGGTGCTGGCGTCCACCTTGGTCAGCAGGATGCTCAGCCGCTGCACGTTGATTTCCCGCTCGTACAGCGCGCAAATCTGCTCCAGGATGCGGAAGTATTGAACGCTGGAGGAAATGTCGTACATGTGCGGGACGATGGGCATAACGATCAGATTGGCGGCGGCGATGGCGTTCAATGACAGCATCCCCAGCGAGGGTGGGGTATCGATCACGACGATGTCGTAGCCGTCCTCGATCTCTTTCAGCGCCCGGTGCAGTCGCACCGGCGGCGGTCCCAGCGCTTCATTGTAGCGCTCCTCCGGTTGCGACAGCCGCCAGTCGGTGTATTGCAGGGCCAGTCGGGCCGGAAGCAAGTCGAGATTTTCCCAATGAGTGGGTTTGACCGCTTTTTCGATCAGCGCCGGGCTTTCGGTCAGAGCTGGAAACAGGTCGTCACCGTCGCCGAGATCGAGATCGGGGATGAAACCGAACGCGCCGGTGGCGGTGGCTTGGGGGTCGGCGTCCACCAGCAGGACGCGGTAGCCCTCACGCGCCAGATATTGCGTGAAATGCAGCGACATGGTGGTTTTCGCCACGCCGCCCTTGAGGTTGGAAAACACCACTCGCACGCAGCCGGCGCCGAGCGGCCGGCCGGGCCGTTTGCCGATGGCGGCGCGGATGCGGTTGACCTCGTTGTAGTTGTAAATCCGCCGCTGGATCGAGCCGGCTTCCACCAACCGGGGTTCGGGCAAGTCGCCGCGCAGTTCCAAATTACGGATGTGACTGGCGGTGCAACCGGCCAGTTGCGCCGCCCGTTCGATGCCGAACTCGGGCAAGCTCTTGACGGTGTGTCGCGCCTCTAGCGCATCCAGCAAACGGCGCTGCATCTGGCCGCCGCGCTCCGCCGCGTTGCGGCACAGGGTTCTGAAATTGAATCGCATCGCTTGCATGAGGTCCGCTCCCACTGAATGCCAGCCTGATCCTGATTTTATCGCATGAACGCCAAATTTTCGGATTTAACTGAAAAGCGACTTGATCGATGAGTTTCGGTTAAAGCGCCGCGAGCGGCTGGCTGTTGGTGACGGCTCACCGTGCAAACACCAAAACCGTGCGGCGGGCCGCCGTCAATGAATTGACAACGCAGCGGGCCGCTCGCGCAGAGTGGGCCAAGTCAAATTATTGACGTCCTGTTTTTTATCAAGATATTGATTATTAACTTATTTTAATTGGTATTGTTCTTGCAAAACGTCTCGTGGGATTCCGGGAAAGCGAACAGGTAACGGTTAAAGGAGGAATCGTTACGTTCGAGTGGGAGACGTTGTGAGTATTGAAAGCTGCCAAAAACTGCGTCAACGCGTGAATCAGTCACGAGCGACGGTCAGGGAATCACTACGAAGGTAGGATGAAAATGAAAACCAAGATGAGGCGTTTTCTTGAAATCTCCGTTCAAGCATTCGCATTGATAGGCGTCTGGCGCGGGGCTTCGGCGATGGTGTCAGGCGGCATGGCGACCGAGCAATGGGGGGTGTTGCAAACACTGGAGCCGTACGCTATTTCAGCGACCCTGTTGGCGATCATCGGCTCGTTCGCCGCGACGCAAGCCGGACTTCACGGGTGGCGCAAGCTGCAAAAAGTCACTCACGCCAAAGAGCGGACCGCGCAACCCGCGTTGGCCGGCGAGCCGCTGTCGTTGATGGTCGGGCAAGACCGGTTGATTGCGGACCTGCAAAACCAGGTGGTTGTGTTGAGCAAAGAGAAAGAAATGCTGGCTCGTTTGTTGAAGGAAAAGAGCGAAACCATGCGCAAAGACCCGCTGACGGGTGTTTATAACCGGCTCGCTTACGAAGATCAGCTACAAAACGAGTATCAGCGTTGGAAACGCTTCGGCAATCCTTTGAGCTTTGTGATCTGGGATATCGATCGCTTCAAGGACATCAACGACCGCTACGGCCACGCGGCCGGCGACGAGGTATTGCGCGGCGTGGCCCAGCAATTGGCCGGCCGCATCCGCAGTACGGATTTTATCGCGCGCTTCGGCGGCGAGGAATTCGCCATGCTGTTGCCGGGGGCGGACAACGCGGCCGCGTTCAACGTCGCCGACAAGCTGCGTCGCAACATCGCGGAAGCACAGTTCAGCCATAATGGCGTGACGATTCCGGTGACGATTTCCTGCGGCGTGGCCGGTTTTGAAGCGGGCGATGCTCCAGAAAGCGTGTTCGACCGAGCCGATCAGGCTCTTTACCGGGCCAAGCAGGCGGGCCGGAACCGTTGCTGGCAGCTCTGACGCGGCTCGACTGGAACCCGCTTGACAGAATGGCTGGCCGACCGGCGAAACACCGGTCGCCGCGAAATCCGCAACGGGATTGAGCGAGCGGAGCAGTCACGGATATCACGCCTTCGCAATCGGCTGATTGCGGCTGCCGAACACCTTGCGGCTGTCCTGATCGTACAGGAAATCCAAGGAATCACGACCGTGCAGGATGGCCAGCGTCCGCTCGACGTGGTTGCGGCTGGCGGCGATCACCGCGCCGTTCACATCATTTTGCGCGCGGACCTGCTGGGCGGTTTGTTCCAGCGCACCCCATAGCGTGTCAATTTCTCGCCGCTGCGCGACCGGCAACTTCTCGACATGGGATGTCCAGTGCCGGGCATCGGCGATTCCCTGGGCTTTCAGATAATGCAGCCGGGCATCGGTCAACGCTCGCAGCCGCTCGACACACTGCTGTTTTTCGGTGATGACCTGCTCCAGGCCAGCTAAATCCCGCGCTTTCAAAGCGTCGTATTCGCGTTGCAGCCACTGCTGCAAGCGCTCGACCGCCGTCAATTCTTCACGCATCAAGGTCGCCAGCGTCATTGAACCGCCTTCCTAGGAAAACAGCGTTTCTTCAAAGTCGGACATCTTGCGAGCGAGCCGGCTTGAATCGACCTGATAGCTGCCCTCGGCGACGGCTTTACGCAGAGCCGCGACTTTAGGGTCATCGACCGGTGGCTCCTGACGCCCGGTTTCCAATTGGCGCAAGCTCATCGAGCCCGGCGTCAGCTGGACCTTATCGACTTCGCCGACCGGTTTGTCCGGCGTAGCCGCCACGTTCGACGGAGCGGCGCGCTCGGCGTAGCCGCCGCGAACGGGTGCGGCATAGGCGCCGTTGATAGTGTTGATGGCCATGGTGCAAATCCATCCCATTGGTTCAAAGAGTACGTCTGAGGTTATCGGCCGGATGTGGGCTGACTTTAATGGAATTTCCGCTAAGGTCCAACCTCGACGAGACGGCTGGCCGTCGCGGTGCCTTCGACCACCCGCTTGGAGCTTTCGTTACGCACTCGCAAGCGCTGACCCAGCTCCGCGTCGCCCAACGCGATCCCGCTGGAGCGAACCTCCATTCCGCCCTGGCGCATGACGAGCGTGACCGTTTCACCCTGCCGGATCAGCGGCACGCCTTTGACCGCTTGCGGTACTACTACCGCCCCCGCTGGCAGGGCGCGGCGCAACTGCTTGCCGAGCAGGTTTTCGGACGTGGTGGCGTACTCCGTCAAAGTCGATAGCTCACGGCGTTCGGCTTGCAGATCGGCCGGGCTCAGGATCGTATTCTTGGCCAGGAAGCGGCTGGCGACCAACACCCGCTCGAAAACCCGCACGTTGGCTCTTTGATAGACGGTCCACGGCCGGACACCGCGGCAGCGCACGCCGACCGAGGTAGCGCCAAACGGCTTCGCGCCACCGGGTAGAAAGGCATCCAGGGCCACGGCGCATTTCGGTAACCGCAAGCGGGGGTCGAGTTCCTTGAACAGGATTTCTGGAGGTTCCGCTCGGTTGCGATAGTGCGCCGCCAGGAATTCGGAGGCGCGTTGCTGGATGGTGTCCAGCGGTTGGATCGCCTCCTCGGCTGCTCCCGCCGGTATCGTCAGCCCGCACCAGAGCGTGAGGCTACCCGCCAACCAACGCAGTCTTCGCATTCGGCCGCTCCTGATTATGGGTGGTGGCATGGGACCTCGCTCCGCCTGTAAAGCGGAGCGGCGAAGCAGTGACTATGCCACAACATACCTTCAATCAAACCGGCGGCAAGCCTCAGCATGACGCCTTATCATGAAGCGGCATGTCCTTTGCTTCTGCTAAAGAAGTATCACGGGCGCGCCGTTTTTCCGGCGCTGGTCCGTCCCAATCAACGATCTGTTCGCGTCGGATACGGTTTCAGGAGTTGCGGAAATGGCCATCGGTTTCGAACGAGCCTTGAGCGTCCACAGCCAGGCGTTGGAAGTGCGCTCTCGCCGCGCCGAGATTTTGGCGGCCAATCTGGCTAACGCCGATACTCCCAATTATCAGGCCCGCGATCTGGATTTTAAAGCCACCTTGGCCGGTTTGCAGGATCGGCAAGGCGCGCTTGAGGTGACCCACGCCGCGCACCTGCAAGCCAAAGGCGGAGCGCCCGGCGCACCGCTGTATCGGACGCCGGCTCAGATGGCGATAGACGGTAACACGGTCGAGGAAGAGCAGGAAAAAGCGGCCTTCGCCGACAACGCCTTACGCTATCAAGCCAGCTTGCAGTTCATGGGCAACCGCGTGCAGGGCCTGCTGGCCGCCATCCGTGGAGAGTAATGAATGTCCTTGTTGAAAGTTTTCGATATTTCAGGTTCGGCGTTGCGGGCGCAGACCGTGCGCCTCAACACCACCGCCAGCAACATGGCCAATACCGACAGCATCAGCAGCAGCACGGCAAACACCTATCGAGCGCGCCAGCCGGTGTTCGCAACGCAACTCGACGCCGCCGGAAATGAAGCCGAAGTGGCCGGCGTGGACGTGTTGGGCATCGTCGAGAGCCAAGCGCCGCTGCGGCGGGAGTATCGGCCGGACCATCCGCTCGCCGACCCGCAAGGCTACGTCAATCTGCCGAACGTCAATCCGGTCGAGGAAATGGCCAACATGATTTCCGCGTCGCGCTCCTATCAGAGCAATGTGGAAGTGCTCAACACCTCCAAGCAGATGCTGATGCGCACGCTCGCTTTGGGCGATTAACCAGGAAAAACACCATGACGACCACCTCCGGCGCCGGCATGAGCGGACTCGATTCGACGCTGTTCGACAGCATAAACGCCAGCTCGAAACCCAAGACCGACACGAAAAAAGCCAACGATCAAATGGATCAGGCGGATTTCCTGCGGCTGATGACCACGCAGCTCAAGAATCAAGACCCCACCAAGCCGCTCGACGGCCAGCAATTCATGGCGCAACTGGCCCAGTTCAGCACCCTGAACGGCATCATCGAGATGAAGCAGTCGCTCGATACCCTCACCCAGTCGCTTCAGTCGATGAACGCCTTGCAAGCGTCCAATCTAGTCGGCCACTCGGTGTTGGTCGACGGCCAGAAAGCCTACCTCAACGCGGAAGGCCCCATCGCTGGCCGCGCCAACATCACCGAAACCGCCAACAAGGTCACGGTGGTCGTCACCAGTGCCGCGGGTAGCGAAATCCGACGGATCGATCTGGGCGCGAAACCGAAAGGACCTGTGGATTTTCAGTGGGACGGGCTGGACGGCAACGGCGCGCGGGTGGCGCCAGGTTTGTACACCTTCCGGGTGGAAGGGACGGTGGCCGACGGCAAGAGCAGCAGTTTTGACACGCAGTTCTGGACCAAGGTCGACAGCGTTTCGCTGGGCCAGACCGGCAAGGAGACTACCTTGAATCTCGCCGGCATCGGCAGCTACGGCCTCAGTCAGGTCAAAGAAGTTCATTAATCCTAGGTATCCGCAAGGAGATTAAAAATGTCGTTTCGCACCGCCCTTACCGGGCTGAATGCCGCCAACTCCGATCTCGGCGTCATCAGTAACAACATCGCCAACAACAACACCACGGGTTTCAAGGAATCCCGCGCCGAATTCGGCGACATCTTCTCGCTCAGCGATCTGGGGACGTCCACCCGCCGCAGCATCGGCACCGGCGTCAAGCTGAACGCCGTCACCCAGCAATTCAAGCAGGGCAACCTGGATACCACCGGCAATCCGCTGGATCTGGGCTTGGACGGCGAAGGCTTGTTCATGCTCCGGGACGGCGATGTGATGAAATACACGCGCGCCGGCGGTTTCGGGATCGATAAGGACGGTTATATCGTCAATAACACCGGCCAACGGCTTCAGGGTTTTGCGTCGCTGGGAGATGCGGGATTCGCCGCTCAGACCAGCGATATTTTTCTGGACACCAAGCAAAACGACGCCAAGGCCACCTCCAAAACGCTTTTTGGTATCAATTTGAACGCCGGCGATAACGCACCGACGGTGACACCCTTCGATTACGCCAATCCCAAAAGCTACAACTATTCCACTTCTTCGACGTTTTACGACAGCCAAGGGACCTCGCACACGCTGACGACCTACTTTGTCAAGGACTCCGGCACGCCCAATAGCTGGACGGTCTATTACGGCGCCGATGGTAAGAATCCGCTGGGCGATCCCGCTGCCACACCGCCGGTCGCGGCGGCTGTTACGCCTACCAACAATACCATCACCTTCGACACCAACGGGCAGATCGTCAAGACTCTGGATCACGACAGCGACCCTACCACACCCAACGTTTTCGATCCTCTCCCCATCACGGTTAATTTGGCCGCTTTGAACCCCAACAGTGGCGCCACCACGCCGCTGGCCATGAGTCTGGATTTCACCGGCTCCACTCAGTTCGGCAGCAAATCCAGCACCAATTCGGTCACCCAGGACGGTTTTGCCAGCGGCCGCTTGGTCGGCGTGGATGTCGGCGAGGATGGCACCATCTTCGGTCGCTACAGCAACGGCCAGTCCAAGGCGCAGGCCATGGTCGCTCTGGCGAATTTCCGCAACAAGCAGGGTTTGAGTCCGGTCGGTGATGCGTCTTGGGTGCAAACCGCCGCCGCCGGCGAGGCGATCGTCGGCCAACCTGGCACCTCCAGCTTGGGCTTGGTCCGCTCCGGCGCGCTGGAGCTGTCCAACGTCGAGCTGACCGAACAACTGGTCAAGATGATCAGCGCCCAGCGTAACTTCCAGGCGAACGCGCAGGTCATCAGTACCGCCGATCAGATGACCCAGACCCTGTTGCAAATCCGCTGAGTGACGGACCCGCGCCATGGACCGCATGTTGTATGTCGCAATGACCGGCGCCCAGCAAACCCTGCGGGCGCAGGCGCTGGTCAGCCACAATCTGGCCAACGCCAACACGGTCGGCTTTCGCCAGGACATGGGCGATTTTCGCAGTATGCCGGTCTTTGGCGATCAGGGCCTGCCGACGCGGGTTTACGCCATGGCCGAACGGCCGGGCGTGGACACCCGACTCGGCCGGATCATGACCACCGGCCGCGATTTGGATGTCGCCATCCAGGGCGAAGGCTGGATCGCGGTGCAAGCACCCGACGACGGCGAAGCCTACACCCGCGCCGGCGATTTGCAGGTGGACGCCAACGGCCTGCTGACCACGGCCAACGGCCGGCCGGTGCTGGGCAACGGTGGTCCCATCACCCTGCCGCCCGCCGAGAAAATCGAAATCGGCGCCGACGGCACCATTTCCATCCGTCCGCTCGGCGAAGGGCCGACAAACCTGGTGGCGGTGGATCGCATCAAGCTGGTCAAGCCCGCCGACGGGACGCTGTACAAGGAAGCCGCGGGCCTGATGCGGGCCAGCGACGGCCAGCCCGCTCCGGCGGACGCCGCGGTCCGGCTGCAAAACGGCGCGCTGGAAAGCAGCAACGTCAACCCCGCCGAAGCGCTGGTGAGCATGATCGAATCCGCCCGCCGTTTTGAATTGCAAGTCAAGATGATGAAGGTTGCGGAGGACAACTCTAGCAACACCAATCAATTGTTGCGTCTGGAATAGGAACCACCCTTATGACTTCAGCTTTGTGGATCGCCAAGACCGGTCTGGACGCCCAGCAGACCCGCATGTCGGTCATTTCCAACAACCTGGCCAACGTCAATACCACCGGCTTCAAGCGCGGCCGCGCCCAGTTCGAGGATTTGCTGTATCAAAACGTGCGCCAGACCGGCGGCCAAAGCTCGCAAAACACTCAACTGCCGTCCGGGCTGATGCTGGGGACCGGGGTGCGCACGGTGTCCACCGCCAAGACCTTCACTCAGGGCAATCTGGTGCAAACCAGCAACGCGCTGGATATGGCCATCAACGGCCGGGGCTTCTTCCAGATTCAGATGCCTGACGGAACGGTGGCCTATACCCGCGACGGTTCGTTCCAGATGAATTCGGAAGGGCAGATCGTGACTTCGAACGGCTATTTGTTGCAGCCCGAAATCACGGTGCCCCCTAATACCCAAAGCATCACGGTCGGCAGCGACGGCACGATCAGCGCGCAGCTCGCCGGTCAGGTAGCTCCCAATCAGGTCGGCACCGTACAGACCGTGGATTTCGTCAATCCCGCCGGCTTGCAGCCCATCGGCAATAACCTGTTTCTGGAGTCGGCGGCCAGCGGCGCGGCTCAGGCCGGTAATCCCGGCACTAACGGGCTGGGGCCGGTCTCGCAAGGTTCGCTGGAAACCTCCAACGTCAACGTAGTGGAAGAGCTGGTGGACATGATCGAAACCCAGCGCGCCTACGAAATGAATTCCAAGGCCATCGCCACCACCGATCAGATGTTGCAGTACGTCAATAACAATCTGTAAGCCGCCATGAACAAAGCCCCCGCCGCGCTTGCCCTCATCGTCCTGCTGTCGGGATGCAGCGGCTTGGCGCCGCACTACGATTTCAAGCCGGTCACGCCGCAAGTCATGCCGCTGGCCGATCCGGTCGATCCGAGCTCCCGCCGGTCGGGCACGATTTATCAGGCCGGCGCCGACATGCGGTTGTTCGAGGACCGCACCGCGCGCCGGATCGGCGACACCGTGGTGATTCGCTTGGTCGAGAAAACCGCCGCCACCAAGTCGGCGTCCACCAACGCCAGCAAGAAAAGCGAAATCGACATTCAAAATCCGACGGTGCTCGGCGTGCCGTTCGCGCTCGGTTCGGTCATGCTGGAAAATTCCGCCAACGGCGAGCGCAAGCTCGGCGGAGAGGGTTCCAGCGATCAGAGCAACAGCTTGACCGGCGATGTGTCGGCGGTGGTGGTCGGCGTTTATCCCAACGGCAACCTGGCCATTCGCGGCGAAAAGATGTTGACGCTCAATCAGGGTGAGGAAGTGGTGCAGATTTCCGGCGTCATCCGGCCCGAGGACATCGCCTCCGACAACACCATCCCCTCCAACCGGGTGGCTGACGCCAAGATCACCTACGCCGGCAACGGTGCGCTGGCGGACGCCAATACCATCGGCTGGTTCGGCCGGTTTTTCTTAAGCCCGCTGTGGCCGTTCTAGGGGCGGGCCTTGGGATGGCTGCGATGTTGCGCCGTTTTACGCTGGGCTTGCTGCTGGGCTTGCTGGCGCAAGCCGTCTGGGCCGACCGCATCAAGGATTTGGCCACGGTCGCCGGCGTTCGCAACAATCAACTGGTCGGTTACGGGCTGGTGGTTGGCCTGACCGGCACCGGCGATCAAACCACCCAAACCCCGTTCACGGTCAAGAGCCTGAAAAGCATGTTGTCCAATCTGGGCGTGACCATTCCGCCGGAAGTCAACCTGCAATTGAAGAACGTCGCGGCCGTGTCCTTGCAAGCCGAGCTGCCGCCGTTCGCCAAACCGGGTCAGACCATCGACGTGACCGTGGCCTCGATCGGCAACGCCAAGAGCCTACGCGGCGGCAGCTTGCTGCTGGCGCCCTTGAAAGGCGCGGATGGCGCGGTCTATGCAATAGCTCAGGGTAACGTGGTCGTCGGCGGACTGGGGGCCGAGGCGGGGGGGTCGAAAATCCTGGTCAACGTCCCCAGCGCCGGCCGGGTTCCCAACGGCGCCACCGTGGAGCGTCAGGTTCCCGACACCTTTGCTAAGGACGGTCCCATCGTGCTGAATTTGCGGCAGGCCGATTTCACCACCGCCGAGCGCATCGTCGAAGCGGTCAACAAGGCGTTGGGCGGCGAGGTCGCGCAGGCGGTGGATGCCACCTCGGTACAGGTGCGCGGGCCGGCCGAGCGCAACCAACGCGTCAGCCTGATCGCGGTGTTGGAGAATATCGAGGTGGTGCCGGCGCAAGGCACCGCTAAGGTGATCGTCAACTCGCGCACCGGCACGGTGGTGATCGGTCAGAACGTCAAGGTCGGTCCGGCGGCGGTGTCGCACGGCAACATGACGGTGACGATTACCTCAGACCCGGTGGTCAGCCAGCCCGCCCCGATGTCGGGCGGTCAGACCGTGGTGGTGCCGAATGCTAATATTGCGGTCAACCAGGAAAAGAAACCGATGTTTCTGTTCAATCCCGGCGTCGCGCTGGACGATATCGTCCGGGCGGTCAACCAAGTCGGCGCCTCGCCCAGCGATCTGGTCGCCATCTTGGAAGCGCTGAAAGCGGCTGGCGCTCTCAAAGCCGAACTCATCGTGATTTGACGACCATGAACACCGCCAATTGGAAGATTCCAGCAGTGCTGGCCGCCACCTTGCTGGCCGCTCTCGGGCTGCAAGCGGGCGCGATCAAGCTGATGCTCAACTCGGCCAGTTCGGTCGAGCCAGCAGACAGTGCGACGGCCCACCCGCGGGCCGCGCCCGTCGCGCCCGCCGAACGGCATCCGGCGCATCCAGCCAATGAGTTCGAGGAGCGCGCCGCCGTCGGACCGGTTCCGCCGACGACAACAGCAAAGCCTGCCGTGGTGGCCGACCCGCCTCATTTGATCGATCCGCCGCCGAAATCCGAACCGGTCCGGCACGATGCGGCTCCTGAAACGCCTAAGCCTCCAACTGTCGCCCCGGCGACGGCTCAGCCGTCGGCCGAAGCGGCGCTGCTCGCCTCCGAAGCCAAAGCGCAAGCGAGTAACAGTCATCCCGCCAGCAATCCGCCGGCCGCCCCCGCGCCCGTTGCGCCCGCTGCTCCGGTCGCGCCATCGCCCGAGGCCAGCGCCGCGTCCGAACCAGCCGCCGAGGGCGATCTGCAAGATTCGGAATGGCTGAAAGCCCGTGATGCCAAGCATTACACCGTGCAGATTTACAGCGGCAAGAGCATGGACACGCTCAAGGCGATCGCGGCGGCGACGGCTTCGGCCGAACCGCAAGCCTATTACTCGACCGGCAGCCGGTCCGGGCCTTGGTATTCACTGGTGGAGGGGGATTATTCGGACGCTGCTTCGGCGCAAGCCGCGGCTGCCAAACTGACCGTCCGCACGCCCACCATCAAGCCCTGGATCCGACGCTTCGAAGAGATTCAGGCCAAGCTGCGCTAGGAAGTCGCTCATGGTCGCCGCGACAGACTCCGCCTTCGTCTACACGGACTTAAACGGCTTGGCCGGCTTGCGGCGACAGGCCCGGCAAAATTCGCCCGAGGCGATCCGAGAGGCGGCCAAGCAGTTTGAAGCGGTCTTCGTCCAGATGATGCTGAAAAGTATGCGTGCCGCCAGCCCTAGCGACGGTGGCGGGCTGATGGACAGCGACCAGACCCGGCTGTATCGCGAAATGTACGACCAGCAAATCGCGCTGAGCATGGCCCAGCAGGGCAAATTGGGGCTGGCCGATACCATCGTCCGGCAGTTGGGTGGCGGCGAGAGCCTCAACCCGCCGGTGCGGCCGGTATCGCCGGAAATCGTCGGCGATCCGCTGGCGACCTTGCGGCAGGTGGAGCGCATCCGCTCGAACGTGGCGATGCCGGTTCAAGCCTCGTCGGTGAAAGTTGCGCCCGGCCAGAATGAAACTAATCCCTATCCGGTCAGCGACGCGCCGTTCAAGCCCGGCTCGCCGGTGGCCTTCGTGCGGCGGATGTGGCCGCACGCGCAGGAAGCCGCCCGCCGCCTGGGCGTCGCACCCGAAGTGTTGATCGCCCAGGCCGCCCACGAAACCGCTTGGGGCCGGTCAGTACCGCGTTTCGCCGATGGCCGCACCAGCCACAATCTGTTCGGGATCAAGGCCAGCCGGGGTTGGGACGGCGAGCGGGTGGTCAATTCGACCTTCGAATTCGTCAACGGCGTGGCGGTGCGCCAGATGGACGGTTTCCGGGCTTATCCGTCCTACGCCGACAGCTTCAACGATTACGTGCGGTTCTTGCAGGTCAATCCGCGCTATAAGGCAGCGCTGGGTTCGGTGCAGGACGGTTCCGCCTACCTGCGCGAGCTGCAACGGGCCGGTTACGCCACCGATCCCGGCTATGCCCGAAAGATTCTGGGGCTGATGAACGGTCCGGCCTTCGATGAAGCGCTGGAAACCCTAAAGTCGGCGATTTCCCAGCCGATATCCAATGTGAAGGGGTAGCTTCCCATGTTCGGCGGCACCCGCCACACCAGGTCTTGAGGGCCAAAGGAGCTGATTCATGGTAGACGTTATGCGCACCGGCTTGACGGCGCTTATGGCCTCTCAGCGCGCGCTGGCCACCACCAGCCATAACATCGCCAACGCCAACACGCCCGGCTACAGCCGGCAGCGGACCTCGGTGAGCAGCAACATCCCGTTCTTCGCCGGCAGCGCGGGGCGGCCGATGTATGTCGGCACCGGCGTCAGCGTGCAATCCATCACCCGCGCTTACGACGATTTCCTGACCCAGCAGGTTCGCGGTCATAGCTCGAACGTCGCCCAGTCGGAAACGATGGACCAGTGGATCAGCCAGTTGGACGGCGCGCTCGGTACCGGCGATACTGGCTTGGCCCCGGCGCTCGATCAATTTTTCGCCGCCGCGCAGGATGTCGCCAACAGCCCAGCGTCGCTGCCGGCGCGTCAGGCCCTGCTCGGTCAGGCGAACACCGTGTCCGCTCGCTTTCAGGAATTGGACAATCAGATGAATGCCTTGCGCCAGGGCAGCAATCAAAGCCTGAGCAATGCCGTCGGCGACATCAACTCCCTGGCGGAAGGCATCGCCAAGATCAATCAAACCATCGTGCTAGCCCAGGGCGGCACCGGCGGCACCGCGCCCGATCTGCTCGATCAGCGCGATCAGATGGTGGCCGATCTCGCCCGGAAAGCGCCGGTCAGCACCCTGGAGCAATCGGACGGCACCTTGACGGTATTCGTCGGTAACGGTCAGACCCTGGTGCAAGGTTACAAGACCAACGCCCTGGAAACGGCCCCTGCCTCGTCCGACCCGCGCAAGCTGGATATCCGTTTCAAGCAGACCAGCGCCATCGTCACCGATTTTTTGAACGGCGGCGAAATCGGCGGTTTGGTGGCTTTTCAGAAGCAGGTGCTCGATCCCGCCCAGAACAAACTGGGGTTGATGGCGGCCGGCTTGGCGGAAACCGTCAACGACCAGCACAGGCTGGGGATGGATCTCAACAACCAGTTGGGTACTGACTTCTTCAAAGTCGGTGGCCCCAAAATCGCCAATAACACCAACAATTCCGATTACACGACCTACAACGCCGACGGCAACGCCTTGAGCGTCGCCATCACCGATATCGGTCAGGCCCAGCCCAGCGACTACGAATTGTCCTACGTTGGAGGCAGTTACAGCTTGCGTCGCCTGTCGGACGATAAAACCGTCGCCAGCGGCTCCAGCCCTTTGAACGTGGATGGACTGAGCATCACCGTCAATACCGCGCCCGCCGCCGGGTCTCGTTTTTTCATCCAGCCGACCGGTACGGCGGCGCGGGACTTCAAAGCGACCCTTCAGGATCCCCGTCAAATCGCCGCCGCCGCCCCGATCAAAACCTCCGCCGCCCAGAGCAATAGCGGAACCGGCAAAATTTCGGCGGGCGCCGCGCTGGATGCGAGCGATCCCAATTTGCTGAGCGCCACAAGCATTCAATTTACCAGTCCCACCCAATACACCGTCAACGGTGGCGCCCCGATCAGCTATACCAGCGGCGCCGATATCGATGTCAACGGCTGGCGGGTACAGATTACCGGCGCCCCGGTGGTGGGCGACACCTTCCAGGTCGGCTCCAACGCGGGCGGCGTCGGCGACAACCGTAACGCGCTCAAGCTCGGCGGCTTGCAAACCCAGAAGACCTTGCTCAACGGCAGCGACAGCGTGCAGGACCTGCACGGTCAAATGACCGCCGAGGTCGGCCTGCGCGGCAGCACTACCCAAAGTACCCTCAAAGCGCAAACGGCCTTGCTGGAGCAGGCGAACCAAGCGCGCGATGGCGTGTCCGGCGTCAACCTTGATGAGGAAGCGGCTAACTTGATGAAATACCAGCAATCCTATGAGGCGGCCGCGCGAGTGATTCAAATCGGTGATTCCGTCATCCAAAGCCTGCTGGATGCGATCAGGAGATAAACCATGTTGCGCATCGCCACCGCTCAGTTTTACCAGCAAGGCGCCAAGGCCATGAATGGAGGGCAAATGGCGCTGGCTAAGGTGCAGCAACAAATGGCCACCGGCCAACGCATTTTGGCCAATTCCGACGATCCCGTCGGCAGCGCCCGTTTGCTGAGCTTGAAAGACGAACTCGGCCGCTACGACCAATACCAGCGCAATATCGATGTGGCCAGCGGCCGGATGAGCCTCGAAGAAAGCACTTTGGGAGACGCGGGCGAGCTGTTACAGCGGACGCGGGAATTGACCATTCAAGCGAACAATGCGCCCTTGAACGATAACGACCGCCGGGATATCGCCAAGGAAATCCGGCAGATTCACAGTCAGATGTTCAGTCTGGCCAACACCAAGGACGGCGACGGCGAGTACTTGTTTTCCGGCTTTCAAAGCCGCAGCCAACCTTTCGTGTTGGATGCGAACAATCAGGCGATCTATCAGGGCGATCAAGGCCAACGCTTGGTGAAAGCTGGACCTACGCTGGATGTTCCGGTGAGCGATTCAGGCGACGAGGTTTTTCGGGGCGCGCTGAACGGCAACGGCAGTTTCAGGGTGACGGCCACCGCCACCAACACCGGCAACGGCAGCATCGCCGTCGGGAGCGTCACCGATCCGACCGCGTTTGCGGGCCACTCCTACAGCATCGCTTTTACCTCCGCCACGACTTTCGATGTGACCGATACCACGACCGGTACGGCCGTTCTCAGCACTCAAAGTTACAAGGACGAGGGAAGCATTCAATTTGCCGGCTTGCAGACCGCCGTCAGCGGTAGCCCCGCCGCTGGCGATACGTTCACAATCCAGCCGGCGACCCGACAGGATTTTTTCAAAACTCTGGACGATCTGGCGACCGCGCTGGAAACCAGTGGCGGCACACCGGCCAAAGGGGCACAACTCAACCAAGCGCTGGCTAACGGGTTGGCCGCGCTGGATCAGGGTCTGGAGCATCTGACCGGCGTGCGCGCCAAAGCCGGCTCGCGGTTGAAAGCGCTGGAAGAACAAACCACCGTTAATGGAGATTTCGCCACGCATCTCCAGCAAACCATCAACGATGTCGGTGGTTTGGACTACGCCGAGGCCGCGACCCGCCTGAGCCAGGAAACCTTTACCCTGCAAGTGGCGCAACAATCGTTCGTGCGCATTCAAAGTCTCTCGCTATTCAATTACATGCGATAGCACTTTTCTAAAGCCGCGCCGGATGTCGCGGCTTTTCTCCTCACACGGCGTTCCGTATTTCTTACCGTTCCAAACTCCGGTTTCGATCCGCTACACCGCGGGCGGGTATTTCCGAGGATCGGCGTTTTTAGGATCATTTAAAGAAAACGGCAATGACTGACTACGATTCCCCGTGGAAGACTGTTCTGGAACGGTTCTTTCCGGCCTTTATGGAGTTCTATTTCCCGACAGCCCATGCCGGAATCGACTGGACGCAAGGCTATACCTTTCTGGACAAGGAGTTGCAGAAGGTGGTCCGAGACGCCAAGCTGGGACGGCGCTGGACGGATTCGTTAGTGCGGGTAAGTTATGGGCGGATGTGCAACAGTTTGAGGAGGAAAAACGGATGCGTTATGTGAGTAGCTTCGAACGGATCGCCACCCAGCGCGGGATGGAAAAGGGCATGGAGAAAGGCATTTCGCGGGGACAGGCATTGTTGTTGCGGCGACAACTGACCCGTCGGTTTGGGCCGTTGCCGGAATGGGCGGAAGCTCGGCTCAATCAAGCCGATTCAACACAGTTGGAGCTGTGGGCGCTACGGGTATTGGAGGCTGGCAGTCTGGAGGAGATGTTTGGAGCCAGCGGCGGGCATTGAAGAAATGAGGCTGCTGTATCAGGTCCACAGCTCACCGAGCGAAAAGGCGACCGCCGCGAACGTCTCGTCCTGAATCGAGTCGTCGTCCTCGAAGATATCGAGTAACGACCAACCGTCTTCTCGCAAGGTGAACGCCTCCAGCATTCGCATGTCGGGATTGGCCAGCTAAGCGTGGGCGACTCTGTAGCAGACATGGAACGTCAGCTTGATAGCTCGGTCCTTTTTGGCGGTTCTCGGGGAAAGATTTCACAAACCCTTAGGCTATTGCCGGTTTTAGTAGGATACGATCAGCATGGCCAGTATTTCCATTTCATCCGCTTCGGTAGTGGCTCACCAAGGTGAGCGAGGTTATGCTAGCGCGATGAACTGTTATCATTGTGGTAGTGAGCACAGCGCAAGCATGGGAAAACAGGGAATGGCAAGCAACGTTATCAGTGTGGCGAGTGCGGGCGGAGTTTCCGGGAGGACCCTTGCACGCTGGGGTAGCCGGAGGCGGCTAAAGAGCGGATTTTAAGGGCTTATCAAGAGCGTACCTCGTTACGGGGGTTGACCCGGATGTTCGGGGTGTCGCGTAACACGGTGGCAAAGTGGCTTAAAAAAAAGCCGAAAGCGTGCCGCCCCTAGAGGCGACCTTGGCTCCCGCCCAGCCCCAAGAGACCCTAGAATTGGACGAGTTGTGGAGCTTCGTGGGCCATCGCCGCCGGGGGGTGGTCTGGCTGTGGCTGGCGCTGTGTCGGCGTACCCGCCAGATCGTGGCTTATGCGCTCGGCCCGCGTGATGATGCCACCGCCCGGCTCCTTTGGGAGCGCATCCCGCTCGCCTACCGACACGGCCCACTTTGTACCGACCACCTAGAGAGTTATCACAATGTCTTGCCCGCCCCGCAACATCGCGCGTATTACCCCAAGCGGGGACTCACGAACCACATCGAGCGTTTCAACAACACGCCGCGCCAGCGCCTAGGCCGCTTCGTTCGCAAAACCTTGTCCTTTTCCAAATCCATCCTGATGCACGAAATTGTTATCCGCCTCTCCCT